>CAMOEW010000040.1 GCA_946612625.1 uncultured Prevotella sp. | reverse complement strand
CAATATACAGAAAGAAGGTGAATCCATCTTGCAGGAGGCTCGCGAGAAGCAGGCTGCCATACTGAAGGAAGCCGCCAAGACTCGCGATGCCATAGTAGAGAACGCCCAGGTGAAGGCAAAGGAAGAGGGCGCGCGTCTCATAGCCGATGCAAAGGCAGAGATAGAGCATGAGAAGTCTGCCGCCATTGCCGACATCCGCAAGCAAGTAGCTACCCTCAGTGTTGAGATTGCCGAGAAGATTTTGAAGCAGAATCTGTCGGACGACAAGGCACAGATGGATTTGATCGACCGTATGCTGGATGATGTTGCTAAAAAGTAAACGGTCATGGATATAGGAGTTATATCGGTAAGATACGCTCGCGCTCTGCTCAAGAGCGCTACTGAGGCAAAGATCGAAGATACGATATACGCAGAAATGCAGTCTCTTGCCCGAAACTTCGTCGATGTGCCACAACTGCGCTTCACGATAGACAACCCCATGCTCCAGAAAGCGAAGAAGGAGTCTGTTCTGCTTACCGCCGTAGGCAGTAATCCTTCAGAGCTTACTAAAGCCTTCGTCCGTCTGGTGCTGAAGGAGGGGCGTGAAAGCATGATCCAGTTCATGGCCAACTCGTATATCACACTTTACCGACAGCAGAAGAACGTCATCCGGGGAAAACTGATTACCGCTGTTGCCGTTGCACCTGAAACTGAGCAGCGTATGCGGCAGATGGTAGAACAGAAGACCAATGGTAATGTGGAGTTTGAGACCGAGGTGAATCCCGAGATTATCGGAGGATTCATTCTCGAGTATGATACCTACAGGATGGATGCCAGCGTGCAGAGCAAGCTGCGCACAATCCTATCAGAACTTAAAAAGTAAATAAGAAAACAGTTATGTCAGATAAAATTAAACCAAGTGAAGTCTCACAGGTACTGCTCGACCAGCTACAGGGTATCTCTGATGCCGAGAAGTTCGACGAGGTGGGTACCGTGCTTACCGTCAGCGACGGTGTCGCACGTATCTATGGACTTCGCAATGCCGAGGCCAATGAGTTGCTGGAGTTTGAGAACGGCACAATGGCCATCGTGATGAACCTGGAGGAAGACAACGTTGGATGCGTCCTCTTAGGATCCACCAGCGGCATCAAGGAGGGAATGGTTGTTAAGCGCACGAAGCGTATCGCCTCTATACGTGTCAATGACAATATGCTCGGCCGTGTCATCAATCCTCTCGGGCAGGCTGTCGATGGCAAAGGCGACATCGACCTTACTGGCGCATTTGAAATGCCACTCGACCGCAAGGCTCCCGGAGTAATCTATCGCCAGCCGGTGAAGGAACCGTTGCAGACGGGCCTGAAGGCCATCGACTCGATGATTCCTATCGGTCGCGGACAGCGCGAGTTGATAATTGGCGACCGTCAGACGGGAAAGACTGCCATCGCCGTTGACACCATTATCAATCAGAAGAGTTTCTTTGAGGCCGGCAAGCCTGTGTATTGCATCTATGTTGCCATTGGACAGAAAGCCTCTACCGTTGCTAATCTTGTACAGACTCTCAAGGAGCATGGTGCAATGCCATACACGATTATCGTTGCTGCCACGGCTTCCGACCCTGCTGCCATGCAGTACTACGCACCATTTGCAGGTGCTGCCATTGGTGAATATTTCCGCGACCGCGGACTGCCTGCACTTGTGGTATATGACGACCTGTCGAAGCAGGCCGTGGCTTATCGTGAGGTGTCGCTGATACTCCGCCGTCCGTCAGGACGCGAGGCTTATCCCGGCGACGTGTTCTATCTCCATTCACGTCTGCTTGAGCGTGCAGCTAAGATGAACGAACAGCAGGAGGTGGCCGAGCAGATGAACGACCTGCCCGAGTGCATGAAGGGTCACGTCAAGGGTGGCGGCTCGCTCACCGCTCTGCCAATCATCGAGACGCAAGCCGGTGACGTGTCGGCATACATACCGACGAACGTGATTTCTATCACCGACGGTCAGATATTCTTGGAGTCAGACCTTTTCAACCAGGGCTTCCGTCCAGCCATCAACGTGGGTATCTCCGTGTCGCGTGTGGGTGGTTCGGCTCAGATTAAGTCGATGAAGAAAGTGGCAGGTACACTGAAGATAGACCAGGCCCAGTATCGCGAGCTTGAGGCTTTCTCTAAATTCTCGTCGGATATGGACGCAGTGACTGCCATGACCCTCGATCGTGGTCGCAAGAACAACCAGCTGCTCATCCAGCCTCAGTACAGCCCTATGCCAGTAGGCGAACAGGTGGCCATTCTCTACTGCGGTGTCCACGGACTGATGCGCGATGTGCCTATTGACCGTGTTCGTGAGTGCCAGAATCAGTTCCTCGACAAGCTTCGCACGTCGGCTCCCGAGGTCATCGAGACCCTCGGCAGCGGAAAGATCGACGATGAGACTACGGCCAAGATAGAGGCCACAATGGCCGATATTGCCGGAACGTATAAAAACTAAGAGCCTATGCCAAGCCTGAAAGAAATCAAAGGTCGCATTTCCTCGGTCAACAGCACGCGTAAGATTACGTCGGCCATGAAGATGGTGGCTTCGTCGAAGCTCCACCATGCACAGTTGGCCATACAGAACATGCTGCCTTACGAGACAATGCTTGAGCATATCCTGAAGTCGTTCCTTGCGGCCGAGGTGGAAGCACAGACCGTGTTCAATACCGAACGCCCCGTAAAGCGTGCGGCACTCGTAGTGTTCTCAAGCAACTCGTCGCTCTGCGGCGGTTTCAATGCCAATATCATCAAGATGATGACTCATGCCGTTGAGGCCTACGCAGAAAAGATAGGTATGGAGAACGTCGAGATCTATCCTGTGGGACGAAAGGTAGAGGAGAAGGCTCGCAAGCTTGGTTACAACGTCCAGGGTTCGTTTGCCGATCTCTGCGACAAGCCCAACGTCCAGCAGTGTATAGACCTGGCTATGAATCTTGGCCAGAAGTTCTACGACGGCGAGCTCGACAAGGTGGAGCTTATCTACCATCACTTCAAGAGTGCCGGTTCGCAGATTCTCACCCGCAAGACCTTCCTTCCCATCGACGTTGAGACCGAGCTCGACCGCGACCATGAGCGCGACCTCACTTCGATAGCCGCCACTAAGGAGAGTCAGGAATACCTGCGCAGGCATGCCCGGCAGAGGGAGCGTGAGCGTGAAGAGGTGAAGCCTCTGAACGACAACTTCATCGTCGAACCCGACATGAACACCGTGCTCGAACAGTTGTTGCCCAAGATGGCACACTTGATGGTATATACAGCATTGCTCGATAGCGTAGCGTCAGAACACGCGGCACGCATGGTTGCCATGCAGACAGCCACCGATAATGCCGACGAGCTGCTGCGCGACCTCAACCTGCAGTACAACAAGAGTCGTCAGCAAGCCATCACCAGCGAACTGCTTGACATTGTAGGCGGGTCGGTGAACAACTGATACTCACATTATTAATCCGAATAAAAGAGACCGTGTCAAAAGTAACAGACACGGCCTCTTTTTTCAGAGCCTGCTCTTCCCGGCTTTTAATCATTGTCGTCGTAATTTATTTGAAGTCGCCGGCACCGTATAGTCCGAATTCGGGGTCTTTCTCCGGCTGCCATGTGCGCACTTTGATTATCGGCTGTTTGGGATTGTTCACATCTACTTCGAGAAACAGGTAGCCTTTGTCGCCGTAGGTTGACGAGTAGTAGTCTTGAGCTATCTGTATGCCGTATGTCTCGCCACCTTTGCCGAGCTTTATTACGTCGTTGTTGGCGAATCGTATATTAATGAACTCATTGGCACTGAAGCAGCGCGCGAGATTCTTCAGATACTGATCCTTCGAGTAGCGGTTGCGGCGTATTATCTTATCGTTCTGATACATGTTGCCGTCGGTTATCTGCCTGTTGCTGCGGCGTGCCACGTTGGCTACGATTATTACAGCGTCGTCGTCGAATATGGTGCTGATATAGTCGAGACGCTTCAGCGCGTAGGCCGTCTTGTAGTTTTCGAGGAATGCCATTAACACTTTTCGCGTCGATTCCTTCCATACTCCCTTGTTCAGAATGTCGTCCTCTGCCGACTTTCCCAGTCCGAACGCCACGTTGTTGATTTTTCCCTGGCTGTTGAAAGTGAACACCAGGTCTTCTACGAACGATTTTCGAACGCCGCTCTTGAATGAGAACGCCGCACGTATGCCGCGTGCCACGACACCGCCGTCGCCCGTCTCATAGTAAGTAGGCTTTGCGTCGCCGAGAATGCGCGATGTGCCGTATGAGAACATCAGCCGTCTGAAGATGTCGAGCCCTTCGGCGGTGAAGTGGCTCTCGATGCCGTTCGAGTTTTTGTTGCGTATGGCATTGATGGCAGCATTCATTGCCGCCTCGTATTTCTTTGGCTGTGCCATTATCTGTGGTGCCTGGCGTATTGATGTCTCTGTCTGGCTGAAGCTCTCACGGCTTGCGAACACCTCATGATTTGTAGCCACACCATCTACGGTGACATACGACTTACGCATGGCACGGCTTCCCACCACTCCGAGCACGGCTTCTATCTCTTTGTCGATATGCGCCTCGCTCAGGTATTCGTATTCAAACTTCAGCCGGTAGCTTTCGCTCTGATTGCCGTGTGCCAGTTCCAGTATGCCGCGCCCGTCCTTGGCACTGTTGATGGGACTCCAGTCGCGTCCGTCGAAATAGGTGTAGTCAACGCTTGCCACTGGCTTGCCCTTGAATGCGATGCTCAGTTCCACGTCGTCGCCCTTTCGCTGAAGCACGCTGACGCGCAGATTGTCGAACACGCGGTTCATCTGTTCCGGAATCCACGTCATGAGCAGGTGTGTCCTGCCGTCGTCGTCGGTGAATTGTGCCTCGTTTGGAAACTGCAGCGAGCGCACGAGGCACAGTGCCCAGTAGTAGTTGCGCAGCGCGTCGTCGGCCTTTCCCTCGTTGTCGGCACGCAAGGCTGTCTGTACCATGTCGATGGCTTTCATCTTGCGCCCCTCGAAGATGCGCTTTATCTCCGACTTCCTGATATATCGCCCCACCTCGGCGTCGGGTTCGTTCTTTATCGTCAGGCGCTCGGTGTTTGTGAGCGTAGCCTGTGAATATGTCTTCACGCAGTTTTCCACATACGACTTATGGTCGATGCTACGACCGTCGCCGGTTTCGCTCTCGGTGATGTTGAAGTCGCTGCTCACGTGAGTGCTGATTTTGCTCGTAAGGTCGGCAAGTGCAAAGCGGTCGGCCTCGGCTATGGTGACGCCATGACCTATGCCGTAGATATAGTCTTTGCTGCCGGTAATGTCATCCCACGACTGTGAGAAACCTGCGAAGGGCATCGCAAAAGTGATAAATGCCAGAATTGTTCGTTTCATGGGTGCAAAAGTACAAAAAAAAGTGTTTTTGAGGAAAGAATTTTGAAACAATCTTCATAAAGCTTTGTTCCCACGCTGTTTTTTCGTATTTTTGCAGTCAAAAATAAAATCCTACGATGATGAAACGACTTACTACCATATTAATACTCTTCCTCTGCGCGCTTTCGCTGCAGGCGCAGGAACTCTCTGTCGAGAGCTTCCGCATGGACGAGACCGACCTCACGGCCAACACCGCCGGTACCATTGTGATGGACCAGAACGGACAGAAGTGCGCACTCGTCAAGATTATCACCACTCAGACAGGCTTCTCGTTCGACGTCGGTTCGCTCGGCGTGGTGAAGACCGAACAGAAGGTAGGCGAGGTGTGGGTATATGTACCGGAAGGCGTGAAGCGCATCACCCTCAGCCATCCCCAGTTAGGTCAGCTGCGCGACTACGACCTCGGTCAGTCGCTAAAGCGGGCGCGTACATACGTTCTCCAGCTTACGTCGGGCGAGGTGCAGACCACTGTCCGTCCGGCTCGCACGTCGCAGTATGTCGTCTTTCAGCTGCAGCCGCAGAATGCTGTCGTCATGCTCAATGGCGAGATGCTCCAGACTGCTGGTGGCACTGCCACGAAGCTGATGCGCTTCGGCACCTACGACTATCGTGTTCTGGCTCCCGACTATTTGCCCGCAGTGGGCAAGGTGGCGGTCAGCGACCCCAAGCAGAAGCATGTGGTGAATGTTCAGCTGAAGCCGAACTTCGCGCCTGTTACGCTGACGGTAGAAAACAATGCCGAGATATGGGTGAACGGCGAGCGCAAGGCTTCCGGCACGTGGACGGGCAACCTCGGTGCCGGAGCATACGAATTTGAGACCCGCCTGCCTAACCACCGTTCTGCCACGACCACGCGCGACATCGCCGCCGGCAGCGAGCCGCTCTCCATACGACTCAACGCCCCGACGCCTATCTATGGCGAGGCCGACATCAACTCCACGCCTGCCATGGCCGATATCTTTATCGACGGCCAGAAGCGCGGCCAGACTCCGCAACTGATAGACCAGCTGCTCATTGGCCAGCACCAGCTACGGCTCAGCAAGCAGGGGTATGCCGACTACAACGGTACAGTCACCATCCGCGAGGGCGAGACGATGAGCGTATCTGTCACGCTCAGCAATATTAGCGTCACCGAGCAGCAGCGTTCGTTCAATCTTCCAATGGAGGATATTGCGCAGTCGCGCCGTACCATTACTGTCGGCAATGTGCAGTTTACGATGATTCGTGTGGATGGCGGCACATTCCAGATGGGCGCAACGCCGGAGCAGAAAAATCCGGATAGTAATGAGAAGCCCGTCCACGCCGTGACGCTCTCTCCGTATTACATCGGTGAGACCGAGGTAACACAGGAGCTGTGGCAGGCTGTGATGGACAGCAATCCTTCGAATTTTAAAGGAAGTAAGTTTCCGGTTGAGCGAGTCTGTTGGGATGATTGTCAGGAGTTTGTCCGCAGACTGAACCAGCAGACCGGTCTTCAGTTCCGCCTGCCCACGGAGGCGGAGTGGGAATATGCAGCCCGTGGCGGCAACAAGAGCCATGGCTATCAGTATAGCGGCAGCAAAAAATTAAAAGATGTGGCGTGGTATGATAGTAACAGCAGTACCTCGACCCATGACGTTATGACGAAGCAGCCGAACGAGTTGGGTATATACGATATGAGCGGAAATGTATGGGAGTGGTGTCAGGACTGGTATGGCAGCTACAGTGCCGGTTCTCAGACGAATCCCACCGGTCCTTCTTCGGGCTCAGACCGCGTGATCCGTGGCGGTGATTGGTACTTCAGCGCCGGGGAATGCCGTGTAGCGAATCGGGACTACAACACTCCCGACAAACGCGCCGACGACCTCGGCTTGCGCCTTGCCCTCCAGTGACTTCCCTGCAAAACTCAGCGGTTGTTCGCTATAATTACATTTCTGTTTCCTCAGTTTCCTCAGAGTTCCTGACGACAGCATTTCCGCGATTTCAGAATTCCCGTCGTTCCTGACGACAGCATTTCCGCGATTTCAGAATTCCCGTCGTTCCTGACGACAGCATTTCCGCGATTTCAGAATTCCTGTCGTTCCGAACGACGGCATTTCTGTTTTCTCAGTTTCCTCAGTGTTTCTGACGACAGCATTTCCGCGATTTCATTTATGATAACTTTCCTTGCACGATGTCTTGCTGCTGCAGATAGGCCCTTAATTTGTCTGTGAACTCATGGTTTTTCAGCCCCCACTGCGGAGCAATAAGCAGATGGGCCGGCGACTGCGACACAAAACGCTCCACGACGATGTCGGTGCGCAGGTGAAGCAGATATTCGCCTATCAGCCGCATGTATTCGTCGGCGGTGAAGACATGAAACGGATGCTCACGGTATATTCGCTCAAGGCGCGTCCCCCGGATTATCTGCATCTGGTGTATCTTAAGAATGTTCAGCGGCAGTGAGGAGATGGTGTCGGCCTGGCGGATAATCTCTGCGGCATCTTCGCCGGGCAGACCGATGATGACGTGCCCGCCGGTGATTATTCCCCTCGCTGCAGTACGCCCGATGGCATCTCTGGTACACTCGAAGTCATGGCCGCGGTTGATTAGCCGTAAGGTGGTGTCGTTGCAGCTCTCTATACCATATTCCACGACGACGAATGTATGATGGCTGAGGCATTCAAGATAGTTGAGCAGTTCGTCGGGCATACAGTCGGGGCGCGTGCCGATAATCAGTCCTACGACATCGTCGCACGAGAGGGCTTCCTCGTACAGTTCCTTTAGCTTATCAATACTTGCGTATGTGTTGGTAAAGGCTTGAAAATAAGCCAGGTATTTCATATCGGGGTACTTTCTTCCGAAAAATTCCTTCCCTTTGGTAATCTGCTCTCTGACAGTTAGGACAGGTGTGCAGTATGAGGGATTGAATGTGCGGTTGTCGCAGAAGATGCAGCCTCCGGTGCCAACAGTTCCGTCGCGGTTGGGGCAGGAGAATCCTGCATCGACAGAAATCTTCTGCACGCGGAACGGAAACTGCCGGCGTATCCATCGGCCATAGTCGTTGTATCTCTGATTGTAGGGCATTTCGGATGCAAAGGTAGTAAGAATTTTTAAATTTTCGTAAAAAATATATCTATTTACTCCTAAACGCATATTATTTTGTAATTTTGTTGGTGAAAAGATATTTTATTATGAAATCGTTCATCATTATGTGTTCATTGGCAATTGCTGCCGTCACTATGCAGGCAGCCGAAAAACTGGAGTTGCGTCAGGTGACTGGCGGCGAATTTTCAGCCGAGACGCTTGGCGGCGTGCGTGCCCTTGCCGACGGCGAGAGCTATGCCCAGCTGAGCGGCGACGGCCGGCAGATAGTCAGACATTCGTTCAAGGACGGCAAGAGTACCGGTGTGCTCTTCGATGCCGGCACCGTTCGCGGAGCAAAGCTCGACAAGATAGACGGCTACGTGATGAGTCCCGACGAGACGATGATGCTCATCCAGACGCAGACAAAGTCTATCTACCGTCGTTCATTTACTGCTGAGTATTATATCTACTCCGTACGAAACAATACGATTGTGCCGCTCTCCGAAGGCGGACCTCAGCAGATGCCGATGTTCTCGCCCGACGGCACGATGATAGCTTTCGTCAGAGACAACAACATCCATCTCGTGAAACTGCTCTACGACAATGCCGAGAGCCAGGTGACGAAAGACGGGCGCACGAACGAGGTGATTAACGGCATACCCGACTGGGTGTATGAAGAGGAGTTCGGGTTCAGCAGTGCGATGGTGTTCACCGCCGACAGCCGGCAGATATGCTGGATACGCTTCGACGAGTCGAAAGTGAAGCAATACAGTATGCAGATGTTCAAGGGGCTGGCCCCCGAGCGCGACGAATACCGCTGCTATCCGGGATTCTATACATACAAATACCCCATCGCGGGCGAAGACAACTCTAAGGTCAGTGTGATGAGCTATGACATCAAGTCGCACCAGACGCGCACTATCGACGTGCCGCTGGATGCCGACGGATACATACCTCGCATCAAGGCAACTGCCGACCCGGCTAAGATTGCCGTATATACCATGAACCGGCATCAGGACGACCTGAAGATATATATGGCCAATCCACTATCGACGCTATGCCAGCTGGTCTTGGAAGAGAAAGCCGACAAGTATGTCAAGGAAGAGTCAATGGCAGGAATACTGATTACCGACCGCCATATTCTCGTGCCAAGCGAACGCGACGGCTATCAGCATCTGTATCTGTACACCCTCAGCGGACAGATGGAGAGGAAAATCGGTGATGGCAGCTACGAAATCAGCCGTGCATACGGCTACGACGAAGCCACGGGCGACGTGTTCTTTGCCTCGAACGAGAGGGGAGTGACCCAGCAGCAGGTGTATGTGAGCCATAAGAACGGAAAAACTGAATGCCTCACGCCGAATGACGGCTTCAACAGTGCAGTGTTCAGCCGCAACTTCAAGTATTTCATCAACACGTGGAGCAACGCCAACACTCCATATATATACACCACCAACACCAGCAAGGGAAAGACGCTGGCCACGCTCATCGACAATTCGGCACTGAAGGCGAAGCTCGCCGCCTACGACTTCCCACGGGTGGAGATGTTCACCATGAAGACCTCAGAGGGAACAGAACTCTACGGATATATGATTAAGCCGAAGAATTTCGACGCCGCAAAGAAGTACCCCGTGATGATGTATCAGTATGGCGGGCCGGGCAACTCGCTCGTGGTGGATGATTGGGGCGTGGGAGCCGCACGTCAGGGGGCTTTGCTCGAGAAATTCTTTGCACAGGAGGGCTATGTCAGCGTCGTCGTTGACAACCGTGGCACCGGACGACGCGGAGCCGACTTCGAGAAATGCACATATCTGCGCTTGGGCGAGAAAGAAGCATCCGACCAGGTAGAGGTGGCACTGTGGCTCGGACGCCAGCCGTTTGTTGATAAGAACCGCATCGGCATCTGGGGATGGAGCTACGGCGGCTGGAACACGCTGATGGCGATGAGCGAGGGCAGGGCAGTGTTCTGCTGCGGCGTTGCCGTGGCACCGCCCACCAACTGGCGATACTATGACACCATATACACAGAGCGCTACATGCGCACTCCGAAAGAAAATCCCTCGGGATATGATGAAGTGAACCCCATTGCCCGCGCTGCAAAGCTCAGCGGCGAGCTGCTGATATGCCACGGTCTGGCCGACGACAACGTGCATTATCAGAACACTGCCGAATACAGCGAGGCGCTCGTGCAGGCCGACAAAGACTTCCAGATGAATATCTACACCAACCGCAATCACGGTATCGGAGGTGGCAATTCGCGGAATCACCTGTACCGACAGCTGTTCCGCTTTATGGAGAGAAACATGAAATAACAGAAAAAACTATATCGTTATGAAGACACTTATCGTGATTGTTGCCGCTCTGCTGATGGCATCGCCGCAGGCAGAAGCCGCCAAGAAGAAAAAGAAGAATGCCGCGCCGCCACCTTCGACTGTAGAAATTATCGAGAAGGTGAACAACAGATACCAGGCGGCAGTGAAGCCCGAGCACCGCGCCTTCTGGGACGATGCAGTGTATCACACCGGCAATATGGAGGCATATAAGCTTCTGGGAAAAGCACAGTGGAGGGAATACAGCGACAAGTGGGCGCGCCACAATAACTGGAGTGGAGCAACGGAACGCGACCCGTCGAAATGGAAATACAAGAACTACGGCGAAAAGATGCAATATGTGCTCTTCGGCGACTGGCAGATATGCTTCCAGACATATCTCGACCTATATGAGACCAATCCCGATGCATACAAGATACGCCGCACGCTGGAGGTGATGGACTACGAGTGCGCCCAGCAGCAAAACGATTTCTGGTGGTGGGCCGATGCCCTGTATATGGTCATGCCTGTGCTGACGAAACTATACAAGACCACCAGCGACACAAAGTATCTGGACAAGCTGTATGCCAATTTCAAGTATGCCGACGAATTGATGTGGGACAGTATCGACCATCTCTACTACCGTGACGGTAAATACATCTATCCGAAGCACAAGACCGAATCCGGGAAGAAAGACTTTTGGGCGCGTGGCGACGGCTGGGTGTTGGCAGGACTTGCCAAGGTACTGGCCGACATGCCTCGAAGCTACCGCCACTATGGTTTCTTCAGGGACCGCTACGTGGCTCTTGCCGAGGCGGTGGCACGCACACAGCAGAAAGAGGGCTACTGGACACGTTCAATCGTTGACCCGGAACAGGCCGAGGGCCCCGAGACCAGCGGCACGGCACTGTTCACCTTCGGGCTGCTCTGGGGAATGAACCATGGACTGTTAGACAAGGGCACGTATGAACCGGTGGTTGACAGGGCGTGGAACTATCTCGTAAATACCGCATTGCAGCCCGACGGCACAGTAGGCTTCGTACAGCCCATTGGCGAGAAGGCGATAAAAGGTCAGCAGCTGACGGCAAAAAACACGGCAAACTTCGGAACGGGAGCGTTTCTTCTTGCCGCATGTGAGCGGTTGCGCTACGACGACGGGAAAAGCGGGATGAAGGAGTTTGAGCTTACGGTGAGAAACGACGAGCGCACCTATCGCAACGAAGTGGTTGAGATTGATGCCGCAACGGTGTTCGGCAGACTCGGCATTAGCGGTGGGCGGCAGTTCGTGGTGATAAACAAGTCGCTGAAGCACGAAGTGCCATACCAGCTGACATACGATGGCAAAGTGCTTATCGAGGCTTCGCTAAGACCATGCACGGAGTCGGTTCTCATCTTTAGAAAGGGAACGCCGAGGGCAGCCGTGAGCACATGTTTTGCACGGATGTATCCCGAACGGCTCGACGACATTGCATGGGAGAACGACCGCTCGGCATACCGCCTCTACGGACCTGCACTGCAGCGCAGCGGTGAGCGGACTTTCGGTATCGACGCATGGACGAAGAACACGCCCGACCTGGTGGTGGAGCAGCGTTATTTCACCGAGAACGACGGCTGGCGACGCATCAATGCTCTGAAGAAGGGCGGATGGAACGCCGAGGCACAAGCCACGCGCGAGCTGATAGACTATCACTTCGACCACGGCTACGGTCTCGACTGCTACAAGGTGGGAGCTACACTCGGATGTGGAGCACCGGCACTCATGGATGGCGACAGAATAGTTTATCCCTACTGCTACAAAAACTACAGGCTGCTCGACAACGGACCGTTGCGCACAACGTTCAGCGTGGAATACAACCCCACAGCATACAAGGGCGACACAGCCGTGGTGGAACACCGCATAGTGAGCTTGGACAAGGGGGCTACGTTCTGTAAGTGTACGGTGTGGTATGACGGACTCAGCAGCCCTGCCGACATTGCTGCCGGAGTGGCCATCCACAGCGAAGACACTGAAAGCGTGGAGATAGGAAGCAATTACGTTCAGTATGCCGACCCGACAGACAATCCCGAGGGAAACTCTCTGCAGGTATATGTGGCAGCACTGTTCCCCAACGGTATTACGGAAACCAAGCGCGTGGAATGCGGCAGGGAGTCGGAAGGGTGTGACGGCCATGCCCTTGGCATACTGCGCGGTTACAACAGTGGCGATAAATACACCTATTATTTCGGCTCAACATGGAGCAAGTATGACTGCCGCAGCCAGAAGGAGTGGCAGTTGCGAATTGACGGATTCCTTGAGTCGCTTCATCATCCGCTCACGGTAGTGGTGAAGGACTAAAGCGTTCCCTTGGTGGATGGCAGTTCGTAGTGATAGATGTCGCGACGAACTGCCATCTTCAGCGACCGGGCCAACGCCTTGAAGATGCCTTCTATCTTGTGGTGCTCGTTGGTTCCCTCAGCGCGTATGTTGAGATTCATCTTTGCCGCATCAGAGAGGCTCTTGAAGAAATGAAGGAACATTTCTGTGGGCATCTCGCCGATTTTTTCACGGTGGAAGTCGGCATCCCATACCAGCCACGGACGACCTCCAAAGTCGAGGGCTACCGAGCACAGACAGTCGTCCATAGGCAGGCAGTAGCCGTAGCGCTCGATGCCGCGCTTGTCGCCAAGAGCCGAGAGAATGCACTCGCCGAGAGCTATGGCTGTGTCTTCGATGGTGTGATGCTCATCGACATACAGATCACCCTTGGTATGAACGGAGAGGTCGATCATGCCATGCTTGCCTATTTGCTCAAGCATGTGGTCGAAAAATCCGAGACCGGTGGTAATGTCGCAATGGCCTGTACCGTCGAGATTCACACGCACGCTGATGTCGGTCTCCTTAGTAGTGCGCCTCACCTCGGCAATGCGCTCACCGGCAAAGAGCAATTCGGCAATCTTGTCCCACGACATCCCCTCGTCGGTAAGTATCAGGCTCTTACATCCTATGTTACGTGCAAATGCGCGGTCGGTCTCGCGGTCGCCGATTACATAGCTGTTGGCAATGTCGTAGCCGGGGTCGGCAATGTATTTCTCTACCAGACCTGTGTTGGGTTTGCGGTTGGGCGCATTGTCGTCGGGGAAATGGCGGTCGATGAGTATGTCGTCGAAGGTGATGCCTTCGCCCTTGAGCGTCTGTAGGATGAAGTTATGCACGGGCCAGAAAGTATCTTCCGGGAAACTGGCGGTGCCCAGTCCGTCTTGATTGCTTACCATCACAAATTCAAAGTCGAGACGGGAGCGTATAAAACCAAGGTTACGGAACACACCATCAGTAAACTTCAGTTTCTCAAAGGAGTCTATCTGTTCGTCATGAGGCTCTTCGATGAGCGTGCCGTCACGGTCGATGAATAATATTCGTTTCATTGTGCTCGCTTTCTGATTTCTTGCTTATATAGTCGTTGCGTTCTTGCTCCTGTGACCCTATCGAACCGTACATATAATATAATGTGAACAGCATCGTGGAACGGATGTAGGCCTGAAAGAACCCGGCAATGGCCATGACGACCGCTGTAAGTGGCATGATATAGGAAGGCATACCTAACGGGTCGCCGTTGATGACTCCCATGTTGGCATGGTAGTTGGCAATGGCGATTATCAATGCTGGAAGAATGATGACGAACTCGATGATTATCACCACGATGGAACTCAAGAGATAGACACCGAATACCATTCCATAATGGCGCAGTGCTACGGGATATTCCTTGGCCACGGTGGGCCAGAAGCGGCAGCCGTCGTTGATGACATACTTCATGAAGCCAAGATGACACGGCAGATAGGCGAGGAATACGAGTATGGCTGCAATTATAGAGAACGATAGCAGCACTATGTTATCGCCGGGAGATGAAATGGCTGACTTCAGCCTAAACTGCCAAAGCAGTGAAAACACGATGGCGGGAACGCACGCTATGGCAACCATGCCGAGCACTCCCTTCAATGTGCGCCAGGTGGCGTGCTTGTCGAATGAGTACCAGTGGAGCGGACGGGAAATGATTCCGCTGAGGCTGTGCTGACGGAGCAATGATATGCTGCAGGCGTAGAATACCGTCTCAAGCAAGAACGCAGCTGCCGACAATGCCAATATTGCAACCGAGAGACCGACGGCATAGTGATACATAGCCTCGGTGGGCGCACTCGTTATTGCCATTACAGATAACTCGGGCGACTTGACTGCAACAAGTACACCGAGGGCTCCGCACACTAAGGCATAAAGCAGTGACTGAATCCATGACGAGCGGAACAGCTTCTTGAAATTTCCATTATATAGCCGATAGCCGGTGGCAGTGGCTCCACCGATACTGCGCACCTTCATCAGAGTCGTTTCTTGAGTGATATTATCCATCGTTTAGAGTTTTTCGATGTGCAAAGTTAAATCAAAATCGCGGAAATACCAAAAAAAATTTGGCTTTTAGCATGATTTACACTAATTTTGCACTCAAAACAAATTCGGAATAAGGATGAAGACCATTAAATGGGGCTTTATAGGATGCGGCGACGTGACAGAGCGAAAGAGTGGACCGGCATTCAGCAATATTGCCAATTCGACGGTGGTGGCTGTAATGAGCCGCAACAGAGAGAAAGCTAAAGACTATGCCGTGAGGCACGGTATAAAGAGATTCTATACCGACGCTCAGGAGCTTATTGCCGACCCCGAGGTCAACGCAGTATATGTGGCAACTCCGCCGTCGAGTCATTCCACATACGCTATAATGGCAATGAAGGCCGGGAAACCAGTATATGTGGAAAAGCCGCTTGCGTCGAACTACGAGGACTGCGTCAGGGTGAACAAGGTGAGCGAGGAAACGGGAATACCATGCTTCGTGGCATACTACCGTCGGGCATTGCCTTATTTCCAGAGGGTCAAGCAGATAATAGAAAGTGGGGCGATAGGCAACGTGATGAATGTACAGGTAAGATATGCCACCACAGCACGTGCAGAGGACTACGGAAAAGAGAAGCCCTGGCGAGTGCAGCCGGAAATATCCGGAGGGGGATATTTCTACGATATGGCTTCGCATCAGCTCGACTGGCTGCAATATATCTTCGGAGTCATTGTCGAGGCACGCGGTATATACGCCAACCGCGCACATATCTACGATGCAGAAGATACGGTAGATGCATTCTTCGAGTTTGAAAACGGAATCATTGGCAGCGGCTCGTGGTGCTTTGCCGCACATGAGTCGGCCATGGAAGACAGGATACATCTTGTGGGCGACAAGGGCTCGATCAGTTTCTCTGTGTTCAACTATGAGCCTATTTCTCTATATACAAGCGGAGGCATCGAGCATATTGACATTCCCAATCCTCGTTACGTTCAGGAACCGATGATAAAAAACGTGGTGGACCATTTGCTGGGTAATGACATCTGTACGTGTACGAGTGTGTCGGCAACCCCTGTGAACTGGGCTATGGATCGCATACTCGGAAAATTCTGACACAAGGGCAGCATGAGGAATATTATCGCAAAAGTTGCTGTCGGGGTGTGCGTGATGTTTGTGTCGCCGGTAGATGTAAATGCCGGCGGACTGAAAAGCATCTCAGACTGGGCAGTGCGTATGCTTGAGAAATTCAGTGAAATAGACACAAACTACGTAGAGCCTCAGCACTATAATTTTATGCTGATGCTGCAGGCTACGTCGAATATCGACAGATATTATATCAGCAGCAAGAACGACAGCAAACTGACGCTCTCGCCCGACTATGCCATGAAGTTGGGGCCTTTTGGAGGGTGGAGATGGGTGATATTGGGATTCACCATCGACCTAAAGCGCTTTGGAATAGGAAACGGCGGAGCCAAGCGCGACATTGAGTTCAGTATCTATACTTCAAAAATCGGTGTTGACCTGTTCTACCGGCGAACGGGAAGTAATTACAAGATACGCTCGTTTTCTACTATGGCCAATGGCACGGTAGAGGAGGTCAGAGATATTCCGTTCGACGGACTGAATGTCAGCACAACAGGCATTGACGCATACTATATCTTCAACAATAAGAAATTCTCTTATCCGGCGGCATTCAGCCAGACCACATGCCAGAAGCGAAGCTGCGGATCGGTGATTGCCGGACTGGGATATATGAGAAATGTGGTAGAACTGGACCATGAGAAACTGCGCAACATGGTAGAAACTGTTAACAAAACTGTGCCTGTTGACTCTATGCTTATGTTTTCACAGTTCAACTACCATAAGATTAGTTTTTCAGGAGGCTATGGATATAACTGGGTGTTCGCAAAGAACTTCCTTGCCAGCGGAAGTATTCTCGGCGCAGTGTCGTATAACTATTCTAACGGTGAGAAATTCGGATTGAATTCGCTCTTCACGATGAGCAATTTCAGCATCGACGGTGTTACCAGGTTGGGATTGGTATATAACAATACAAAATGGTTTGCGGGAATGAGCGCGATATTGCGACTGTATAACTATCACGCAGGAGATGTCTCAACACACAACCTCTTCGGAGCTTTGAATTTCTATGTCGGATTTAATTTTATCAAACGAAAGGAATACAAAAAGAAATAAAGTAGGGATTTCCACGTTATATACAAGTATGATCAGACTCTTTGCTACTGTCGTTATCGCTGCAATGCCGATTTTCGCATTTGGGATGCCTGCTTTATATACCAAGCAAGACAGTATGACGATATGCCGGCTGTTAAAGTCGTCGCAGACCGAGGCACAGCCACCGAAGGCGCTCTTCTTTGCCAGGACTTTTCTGGGTGTGCCATACGTGGGCAGTACGCTTGAGGTGTGCGACAGCGAAAGGCTGATAGTAAATACACGGCAAATGGATTGCACCACTCTGATTGAGACCGTCACGGCTCTCACACTATGCTCTGACAGGGGGCAGACAAGCTTCAGAGACTATATTGAAACACTGACAATGTTAAGGTATCACGACGGAATTATCAACGGATATGCCTCGCGTCTGCATTATTTTACAGAATGGATTGCCGACAATTCGGACAAAGGTCTGGTGGAAGAGATAAGCGGTTCTAATCCGCCTTTTTCCTCTGTGCAGACAGTGAGGGCATACTATATGAGCGAGCATCCGCAGATGTACAAGGCTCTGAAAAATAATCCCGGAATCGTTCCGCTGATAAGGAAGGCTGAAAAAGCCATCACGGGAATGAAGTGCCGGTTTATTCCAAAATCGCAACTCAGAGACTCAGGAAAATGGCGAAACATAGTGCACGACGGCGATATTCTCGCCATTACGACAAACAAGAAAGGGCTGGAAATAGCTCACCTGGGCTTTGCTGTGTGGCATAACGACGGTGAACTGCATCTGCTGAATGCTTCGTCGATTCATAAAAGGGTGATTGATGAACCAATGACATTATACTCATATTTGATGAAACATCCGTCGCATACAGGCATCAGGATAATAAGAATTAAGAATCAGAAGCCGACGCTTCACAGCATCGGAAAATGAAAAAAATTGAAAAATTAATATATTATGGAATTACCAGATTTTATGAGTTACGCCGGGAAATTTTCCCAGAGCGACTTTGTAGAGAAAATTTCGAGTATTGCCAAGAGGGCAGGAGCTAAGTTGGTATATGCAGCATTGATACTGTTCTATACACTGCAGAGCAATAAAGTGTCGGCAAAAGACAAGGCAATAATCATAGGAGCACTTGGCTATATGATCAGTCCGCTTGATGTAATCCCCGATGCTATACCAATCGCAGGACTTACCGACGACCTTGCCGTGTTGGTATATGTGCTGAAAAAAGTATGGGTTGATGTCGAGGACGACGTAAAAGTTAAGGCGAAAGAAAAACTTAGCAAATGGTTTGACGAAGACGAGATAGCCGAAATCGACGATTTGTTCTGATATGAAAAAAGAGTCTTCGGAAATCCGGAGACTCTTTCTATCGTTAAGAGGTGCCTGGCGGATTCGAACCGCCGTTCACGGTTTTGCAGACCGTTGACTAAGCCACTCATCCAAGGCACCATTTTCGTTTGCGGATGCAAAGGTAAGAAAAAAAATCGGTTCTGCCAAATTTTATCCCGTTTTTTTTACGCTTTTTTCTATGACAGTTTTGTAAGTTTGCGAAGGAGTACCTTGTTGATTGCCTGGATGTGCCTGCCGTGCTTCTCTATATCTTCGCGTACATTATTTATATTATTGAATAAATCAGAGAATGCATTGAGAAGGAAGTTCGACCCACCGGCGTTTTCCTGAATGTCAGGATTGGTGACAATTCGTATGCCAAGATGCTCTATGTGTACGTCAATGTCGGTGCCGGTCATAATAGGGTCGCCGTCGTAGTGTATGGCTCCAGGTGCATTCCGGTGGATGTGTATGCTTTTTGCTTTGAAAGTTTTTATCTTCGAGTTGTTGTCGAGCGTCTTGTTGAAAAGGTCGATGCTTATCTGCGGGGCGTCGAATGCAGTAAATGGCTCCATGATGATTATGTCGAGCAGACCGTCGGACATTGATGCCTTGGGAGCAATGTAGGCATTATTGCCATATTGCGAAGCGTTGGCACATGCGATGAGGAAGGCCTTATGAGTAGTCTTGCCGTTGTCGTCAACAATCTCGTATGTCTCGGGCTTATATTTAAGACCTTCCTTAAGCACGTTCTCTACGTATGAGATAGGGCCGCGCTTGCCCGACTCGGCAAACTTCAGACTTATGAACGCATCGAATCCCATGCCGCATGTGCAGAAAAACGGAAGACCGTTGATTACTCCGTAGTCGAGAGCCTCAATATTACACTTATTAATAATGTCAAGCGATTTTTTCATGTCAAGCGGAATGCATAGATGCCGGGCCAGACCATTGCCAGAACCGCATGGAACGATGCCAAGGGCTGTACCGGTATGCACAAGGGAACGGGCAACCTCATTGACAGTTCCGTCGCCGCCTACGGCTACGACAATGTCTGCACCTTGAGCCGCACTCTCCTTGGCTATCTCGGCTGCATGACCGGAATACTCGGTGAAACGTATCTCACTGTCGAACCGGTCGTTGTCAAGTGATGCCTCTATCAGCGGCGGAATCCCGTCTTTGGAATGTGTGCCGGAAATAGGATTGATTATGAATATTATTTTGTTTTTCTCTTCCATTTCTAATGCAAAAATACAAAATAAAAGATTATTATAGTTCATTTTTACGGAAAAATTAATGATTTTGCACATTTCTTTAAAAAAACATGCACTATTTGGCAAAAAATGTGTAACTTTGCAATCTGAAAATTATATAATGACTTTACCTTAAAAAATGGGACAGTTACAAGAAAGATACAAGAATTACCGTGAGCCTCAGAAATTCATGGAGGCTGACGTTTATCCTTATTTCCGTGCTATAGAAGGAAAGCAGGGAACCGAGGTGGAAATGGGTGGTCATAAGGTTCTTATGTTTGGCTCGAATGCATACACGGGACTAACAGGCGACCAGCGTATTATTGATGCTGCAAAACGAGCACTCGACAAGTATGGTTCGGGATGCGCAGGAAGCCGTTTCCTCAACGGAACACTTGATCTGCATGTGCAGTTGGAAAAAGAAATATCGGAGTTTATTGGCAAGGACGACTGTCTTTGTTTTTCTACAGGTTTCAGTGTTAACCAGGGAGTGCTCGCAATGGTTGTGGGAAAGGACGATTACATTATTTGTGACGACCGCGACCATGCCAGTATAGTTGACGGACGACGCCTGTCGTTTGCAAAACAACTGCATTACAAGCACAACGACATGGATGACTTGGAGCGAGTACTGCAAAAGCTTCCACACGAGGCTATAAAGCTCATTGTCGTAGATGGAGTGTTCTCTATGGAGGGAGACCTGGCTAAATTGCCGGAAATTGTTGAGCTGAAACATAAGTACAACTGCTCTATCATGGTTGACGAGGCACACGGAATAGGAGTGTTCGGAAAACAGGGTAGGGGTGTGTGTGATCACTTCGGACTGACAGACGAGGTTGATCTCATTATGGGAACATTCTCGAAGTCGTTGGCAAGTATTGGCGGTTTCATCGCATCAGATTGGGATACAATCAATTTCCTTCGTCATACCTGCCGGACTTATATATTCTCGGCTTCTAATACACCGGCTGCAACTGCTGCTGCCATGGAAGCACTCCACATCATTCAGGCAGAGCCTCAACGAATACAGGCACTGTGGGATGTGACAAAATACGCGCTGCGACGCTTCCGTGAAGAAGGATTTGAAATCGGCGATACAGAGAGTCCGATAATTCCACTTTATGTGCGCGATGTTGACAAGACCTTCCTCGTGACGGCTCTTGCGTTCAAGGCTGGAGTATTTATTAATCCTGTAATACCACCGGCATGTGCTCCACAGGATACTCTCGTCAGATTTGCACTAATGGCAACGCATACTAACGAACAGGTAGAACGTGCTGTCGTGGCATTGAAGAAAATCTTTGTTGAACAGGGAATAATAAAGTAGAAAGTGTTATCTGAATACATAAAATCTGAGAAAATGAAAATTTTCTCAGATTTTTCTTTTATTTATTTGTCTATATCGAAAATTATTACTACCTTTGCAACCGCAAATAAGAAATAGCTTTTTTGCAACCGAGGTGTAGCGCAGTTGGTAGCGTTCCTGGTTTGGGACCAGGCTGTC
>CAMOEW010000039.1 GCA_946612625.1 uncultured Prevotella sp. | reverse complement strand
ACCTCCAGATTATGAGTCTGTTGCTCTAACCAACTGAGCTACAAGTCCGGGATTTTTGACTATAATGTCTAAAATCGTGTGCAAAGGTAGTGACTTTTGCGCAAATATCCAAATTTTTTTTGTAAAAAGTAACTAAATAAGACGTAACTTATTGGATGTTTGCTTGTTTTTCTGTAATTTTGCAGTATGAAATCAGAAAAGTCAGATCCAAAGATAGGATTGAATGCTGCTCAGGTCAAGGAAAGCAGATTGCGTTATGGAGAAAATATACTTACTCCCCCTAAGCGTACACCATTGTGGAAACTTTATCTTGAGAAATACGAAGATCCTATTATCAGGATTCTTCTCGTAGCGGCTGCCATCTCTCTCTTGATGGCATTCATTACCGATGAATATGTGGAAACTATTGGTATTATCCTCGCAATATTCTTTGCAACGACCGTCGGTTTCTATTTTGAGCGGGATGCTGCTAAGAAGTTCAGCGTACTTACGGCGATGGGCGAGGAGCAGCCTGTTAAGGTGGTCCGCGACGGCAGGGTGGTTGAGATAGCTCGCCGTGAAGTTGTGGTTGGGGATATTGCCCTGATAGAGACGGGCGACGAGGTGCCTGCCGACGGTAGGCTTCTGCAGTCGGAAGACCTCCAGATCGACGAGTCGTCGCTCACTGGTGAGCCGGTAGCTATAAAGGGAATAGGTCTTCCCGGCGATGAATTGCCTTATCCTCCCGACTGTCTGCTACGCTCAACGATGGTGATGAGCGGTAGCGGACGTATGAGAGTGGAGAAGATAGGCGACTTCACCGAGATAGGTAAGGTGGCAACGCAGTCAGCGGAGATGACGTCAGTGAAGACACCCTTGAACATTCAGTTGGATCGTCTTGCCGGTCTTATCAGCAAGGTGGGAACGACAATAAGCATTGCAGCCTTCGTGCTTTTCCTCGTACATGATATCCTAACCGGTGACATCTGGCATTCTGACGATTATGTAGGGATGGCGACAATTGTTCTGAAATACTTCATGATGTCGGTGACGCTCATTGTGATGGCCGTGCCCGAAGGTCTGCCGATGGCTGTTACGCTCGCTCTTGCCTTGAATATGCGCAGGATGCTGAAGAGCAAAAATCTCGTAAGAAAGTTGTCGGCATCAGAGACGATGGGATCTGTAAACATTATCTGTACCGACAAGACCGGAACCCTGACTCAGAACAGCATGACTGTGGTTGACTTTATGGCAGATGGTGACAGAAACACCCTTTTTGATGCTCTGGCATTAAACACTACGGCTTATTATCACGACGGTGAGGGTGTGGGCAATCCTACCGAGATAGCTCTTCTCCGCTGGCTGACAGAACTGGGCGAGGACTATAGTGCCAGGCGTCGGTCGCTGGCGGTTGTTGATCGTCAGCCATTCTCGACAGAGCGCAAATATATGTCAACGACAGTTGAGGTCGGTGGCGTGAAGATGAAGTTTATAAAAGGTGCTCCAGAAATTATCCTTGGTCATTGCGCTATTGGTGAGGAACAGAAGGCGGCCGTCGAGCTGAAACTCAATGAATGGCAGAGCAAGGCCATGCGCACGCTTGCACTTGCCTGTAAAGACGAATCTACCGAGGAATACACCTTCCAGGCTGTTTTTGCCATCAACGATCCGGTGCGTGAAGACGTGCCGCAGGCCGTTGCCAATTGTCGGAAAGCCGGCATAAGGGTTATTATCGTGACTGGCGATACGATGACCACGGCAGCAGAGATAGGCCGGCAGATAGGCATTATCAATGACGGCGACAATCTGGACGAAGTGACAATCAGCGGTGCCGACTTTGAGAGTCTGACTGACGAAGAGGCTAAGCGACGCATCATGCGCCTGAAGGTGATGAGCCGTGCCCGACCGTCTGACAAGCGGCGGCTCGTGGTTTTGCTGCAGCAGTTGGATAATGTGGTGGCAGTCACTGGCGACGGTACCAACGATGCCCCAGCACTTAACCATGCCCATGTAGGCCTCTCGCTTGGCAGCGGAACTGCAGTGGCAAAGAATGCCAGCGACATAACGATTATCGATGATTCTTTTCGCTCGATAGTCAAGGCTGTGATGTGGGGACGTTCGTTGTACAAGAATATCCAGCGGTTTATTTTCTTCCAGCTCGTTGTCAATGTCACAGCATTGCTTCTTGTGCTCGGAGGCTCTGTCATAGGTACGGAGATGCCTCTTACGATAACCCAGATTTTATGGGTTAACCTGATAATGGATACATTCGCTGCAATGGCCCTTGCTTCATTACCGCCATCCTACGATGTATTGAACGAGAAACCACGCAGTACCGATGCGTTTATTATCAACAGTCAGATGAAATGGGGCATTTGTTTGCTTGGAGGAGTGTTTTTTCTGTTCACGTTCGCATTGCTTTATTATTTCGAGCGCATCCATGGCATCGACCGTTGGGAGCTGACGGTATTCTTTTCCATCTTCGTGATGCTTCAGTGGTGGAATCTCTTCAATGCAAAGGCTCTCGGTTCTAATCATTCGGCCTTCCATAATCTGCATCTTAGTACAGGTTTCTTGTTTGTACTGCTGCTGGTTCTTGTCGGCCAGTGGCTGATTGTAACGTTCGGAGGAGAGATGTTCCGCACGATGCCTTTGTCTGCCGAAACATGGCTTTACATTATATTAGGAACATCGCCGGTTATGCTGGTCGGCGAGATGTATAGGATGTTACGACGAGTATTCTAATCAGTATTTTGGCGTACTTTCGCAATAAAGGAATAGTCCTGACAGATAACTGACGTCGTTCCGGACGACAGCATTTCCGCGATTTCAGGATTACCGTCGTTCCTGACGACTGCATTTCCGCGATTTCAGGATTCCCGTCGTTCCGGACGACAGCATTTCCGCGATATAAGAATTCCCATCTTTCGGAGCGACGGGAATTCTTTAAGTTAAAATATCAGAGAAGTATGATTATTTCAGTCTGACACCTCCGTCGGTGAGCCATTGCCTGATCAGCTGCTCATTGGCTTCAGAAGGCATTTGCGTGGTGTTCTGCATTGCTCGGCGCATTACTTCGGCGTCGCCGGTTTGTGGTGTCTCGTTGAGGTATTGGATGAGCGATTTGAAGAACTGCATGATGTCGATGCCCGAGTCGTAAGACATTTCTGCCAGATCCTGCATGGTCAGTCCCACCTTAGCCAGTATCTCGTTGAGTTTCATGGTTAGTTCTATCGGGTCGATGCTGCCACCTTCCTCGCCCGACAGTTCGCCTATCTTGGCAATTATACCATTGATGATGGTACGGCAGTCGATGCCCATAGAGTCAAAGTAGCGTAGTACGGCTACCGGGTCGTTGAGGCTTGTACAGTCGAGTATGGACTGATAGACTGGATTGAGTTTCCCGTCGGTGTACATCTGCGGCCATGCGGCAATGGCTGCAAGGGTCTGTATGTAATATATGAGTGTGGCAGAGAGGTGGCCCATGTTGGGCACCAGGAAGTTGGTCTGCAGACGTGTCTTGCCGGGAATGAGACTGGGCTCGAAGCCGCGGCTCTTGAAGAACGGTATCATGGGACGTGCCGACTGTATAGGTACGTAGTCGTCGCCGCGCGAGTGGAACAGATAGATGCGCTGTGTGCTGTCGGGCGTCCAGTCGTCGTTGGTCATGCTGAAGCTGTCCAGGATGTCCTGTATGCGTTTGCTCTCGGGTGAGTTGAGGTTGCAGAATGTTTCGCTCAGTATCTCGTGGACTTTCTTCTCTCTTCCGATGCTGTCGCAGACGGGCCACGACGAATAAGCTTTCGACAGGATAAGCTCGTCGATACGGTTTGAGATGTAGGGTTGGAACACGTCGGCATAGCTGATGTCATCAAGCTTCTGGATCTCCTTGGTGCATACCATGAGCAGCAGTGGAACGGCATTGTAGGCCGTAGAGTCTATTATGACATATTGGCGATAGGCCTCGCGCACGTCGGAGGGGCCGCCGCCGGAGAAGGTCTTGTCGAAGGAGATACGGTCGGCATATTCAAGGTCACGTAACTTCTGTGCTGCCAGTGCGTCGAAGCCGGCGCTGCTGTAGCCGATGTTGAAGCAGAGAGCTCCGTAGTCAAAACCCTGTGCATCGAGCAGCTCGCGGGCTGCCAGCAGGCCGTCGAGCGAGGAGCGTGCGTTGACGAGACCCTGCAAGAATGCCTGTGGGAATCGCACCGTGGCTCCGAATCCGTAGAAGTCGCTCTCAACGATGATATAGTTTGGATATAGTGGGTTGGCCAAGAGCATGTTCTCCAGTTCGCCGTTGCTTATGGTCGGGGCTTCGTCGCGGTGGAACTTGGTAGAGTGGTTCACCATCAAGATGCCCTCGCTGCAGGCCGTTCCGCTCCATATCTCCTCGGGGATGAGTATAGTGCCGCTCAGGGTGATGGGGTCGCCCCACGGGTCAACGCTGGGATAGACGTAGTTCATCTTCATGATAGGCCGATTAGTGTGAAGATTCACGGGGATGCCGTCAACATTGATGTTGAAACTCAGCGTGTCTGGATAAATGGCAGTTACCACGGCTTCGTCGCTGATTTCTATCATGTCGAGGTCGGCATCCATGGCGGGCAGCTGCTGGCCGTCGTAGGTGGTGACGGTCATTGTGCCGTCGTCGTTGAAGTCGATGGCTGAAAGTTCAGTGCTGGTGAACACCTTCACGGTGCCGTCGGTCAGTGTAATCTTGATGACCTTGGCTTCTGCCGACAGCAGGGTCAGCATGGCAAAAAACAGTAGCGTAATCTTTTTCATGGCAGTTTATTTCTTGATGGTTTTGCGCACTTTGTTTCCTTCTCTCACTACATAAACGCCCTTCTTGGTGTCACGCCCCGGCTGCACGTTCCGGCCGTCGATGGCATACCATCTGCTTTGTGTCGCCAGTTGTGCCGATTTCGTTTCTGTGATACCTGTGACATACTGTTTTCCTCTGACTGTAATCTGTTTCACAGCCTCACTCTTGGTGCCGTCATTAAATGTCACCGTAACCTGTTCGCGGTCAAAGGTGATGCTCCTTACTTTCTTTCCGCTTTCGTCCACCTGTGCCTGTATGCCCAGAAAGCATACGGTCAGCAGGGAGGACAATAGGAATAGTCTTCTCTTGTTCATTTTACTTGGTTTAATAATAAAAATTTTGTCTGATGGATTTAAAATAAAGGTACTTGAGAGTTGTATATTTTTTTTCGACTGCAAAGGTAGTAATTTTTGGGGGATTATCCAAATTTTCTTTGTCCTTGTGTGTAAAAAGTAGTTAATATGATGCAACTTATTGGCTATTTGTTTGTTTTTCTGTAATTTTGCAGCTTTAAACCGGATGAAAAGAAAGTTTCGACGTTTATGCAAATAATACATCTTGATGACGCCACCTGTCTGCAACAGTCATGCGTAGCCACGATAGGAATGTTCGACGGCGTTCATCGTGGCCATCAGTATCTGCTGAACCGCATTGTCGGTGAGGCGGCAAAAGAGCACTTGAAGTCGATGGTTATCACCTTCGACCGCCATCCCCGTCAGGTGCTTCATAGCGACTATCAGCCGCAGATGCTCAACACCTTTGATGAGAAACTGTCGAGGTTGTCGTTGATGGATATTGACTTTTGTGTCATACTGCCCTTTAGCGAGACGATGGCAGCCCTTTCGGCTCGAGGGTTTATGGCTGATGTGCTGAAAAGACAGTTGTCGGTCGCCACGCTATATATGGGTTATGACAATCATTTCGGCCATAACCGCAATGAAGGTTTCGAAAATTATGTGGAATACGGTCGTGAGCTTGGCATTAGTGTTCTTCGGTCTGATGCCCTCACCACTGGCGATACGCGTTATGCCGTCAGCAGCAGCGTCATAAGAAAGCAGCTCCAGGCAGGTGATGTGGTCAGCGCCGCATCATGTCTCGGCTACGCTTACACCCTCTGCGGCACTGTTGTCCATGGCGAACAGATAGGCGGGCGCATAGGTTTCCCTACTGCAAATCTCCGGCTTCTCGACGATAGCAAGCTGATACCCTTGCCAGGCGTTTACGCCGTTCAGGTCAGGATCGGGAATGGGCGTGTGCTTTATCCAGCAATGATGAATATCGGGACGCGTCCTACGTTCAATGGTCACAAAGTGACGCTGGAGGTAAATATCTTTGATTTCAACGGCAATATCTATGGTGAGAATCTGACGGTGACGTTCTGTCGTCGCCTTCGTGATGAGCAGAGGTTTGACAGTGAGGAGGCTCTTGCAGAACAGTTGAGAGCCGACAGGGAAGAGATAAAGAAAATGTATAGTATAAAAGATTAGACCGATGAAGAGTACTATTTTAGACGTAATAACCTATGTGCTTGTTTTTGTGGCGATACAGTTGCTTGTTGGCTTTGGGTTCGACCGTTTATGGCCGTTAATAACCGATTCTCAGGATGTCACTGTGGCAAAGATGGTGATAACAACCGGCACGGCGAATATCCTCACAATTGCAGTCTTTCTTCTGGCTCGTTGGACTCGCGTATCGCGCAACTACATTATTACGCGCCCGTGGATTACGCTTTTCTGGTGTGTCATAGCAGCTGTCGGAGTGATTATCCCGTCGGCATGGATTCAAGAGCAGATGCCCGAGCTGCCGAATATCGTTGAGACGGAGTTACAGATGATTATCAACAACCGCTGGGGTTACGTTGCCGTTGCGCTTCTTGCACCGGTAGCCGAGGAAATGGTGTTCCGTGGAGCTATTCTTCGCACTCTTCTTGACGGCATGAACAATCGTTGGGGCGCAATCGCTGTCTCGGCAGCTCTCTTTGCGCTCGTTCACGCTAATCCTGCACAAATACCCCATGCTTTCGCCATGGGCTGGCTTCTCGGATGGATGTACTATCGCACAGGAAGCATTGTGCCGGCTGTTGCCTTCCACTGGATAAACAACAGCATTGCATTTATAGTTGCCCGAGCCTATCCCGATCCGGCAATCAAGCTTGCCGATGTTTTCGGTTCCGATGCCAGGGTATATATGGCACTTTGCTTCTCTTTGCTGATATTTCTACCTGCACTATACCAATTGAATATGTGGATGCGGAGAGGGTAGCCGTATGAAAAAAGGGGGATGCAAGTCTGCATCCCCCTTTTCTGATCGCTTCACAGCGTCAAATGTGTTTTACTAAACATGATTTAATTATAGAGAAAGCATAGAAAATAATCTTATTCAGTACTTCACTTGTTCCGAGTTGATGTTTCTCAGCATAGAGTCAACCTCGGCTTTTGTGGGATTTGCCATTTCTGCCGAATCCATTCTTACGGGTTGTGCGCCCTCGCTCATAAGGAACAATGTGTCTTTCGACTTGTCCTGAGCGGTCACCGTGCCTACATTCTCCTCGCTGGTGCTTCCGCCCATTGAGCGTTGCATGGCATTGCCCAGTGTCAGGAAGATTGCGATTACCGCTGCGGCTTTAAACAGAGGCATCAGTCGGCTTGTCATCTTGATTTCGCGTGCTTTGACGGTCTTTGGCTCGTCAATCATTTCGAGAATCTTCTCGTCAAAATCGTCTCCAAGTACATCCTCCTTGCATTCTGTTGCCTGATATGCGAACAGCTCGCGGTATTTCAGCAGCTCGGCAGGAATATCCTTCTGTGAGAAGAATGCACGCAGTATCTTTTCCTCCTCAAGTGAGGTCTCGCACTGCCAATAGTGCTCCAAGAGCTGTTCGATGTACTTATAGTCCATATTGTTCTGATTCAATGTATTTCTTCTTTATTGTTTGCCGTGCCCTGAAGATGTTTATTTTCACTTGCTCTTCGCTGATAGCGAGTATCTTGGCTATTTCCTTGTAGCTCTTTCCCTCAAAGTCTCTCAGCTGCATCACGCTGCGCTGTTTTTCCGGGAGACTGCCGATCAGCCGTCTTACGAGTGCTATGTGGTCGCGTTGCACTGCCTGTTCCTCAGGGTTGGATGAATAGCTGTTGTCGGCGCTGTCGTGTCCTTGCTCTTCGAGTGTGACATTTTGGTTGTCTTTCCGCCGCAGTCTGTCGAGTGCGAGATTCCGGCATATTGTCAGACAGAGGGCTTCTATCGAGTCTATCGTGTCCCAGCTGTCGCGCCTGTTCCAGATTTTTATCATTGTCTCCTGAACCACATCTTCTGCTTCCTGATGGCTGAGAGTGATGCGTAGTGCAAGCCTGTAGAGCTGGTTTTTCAGCGGCAGCACGTCGGTTCGGAAACTGATTTTTTTCATCCTCTCTGTATTAATGACGAATGTGGCGTGTGAAAGTTACAGGAAAAGCAAATTTTTTTTTGAATCATCCAGTCAGCCTTTTGTTATTACCGTACCATGGTTGCCGTCGATGGCTGTTGCGAGTGTTATTATTACGCGTTTCACACCGGCATTTACGGCTGCCAGCGCGTTTTCAATCTTTGGAATCATTCCTCCGCTGATTGTGCCGTCAGCTTTCAGCGATTCGAAAGAGTCTTGTGTAATAACGGGAATGAGCGTCGAGTCGTCGTCGGGATTGCGCATGACACCCTGTTTCTCAAAACTGTAGATTAGCGTAACGTCGTAGAACGCCGAAAGAGCCTTGGCGGTCTCCGAGGCAATGGTGTCGGCATTGGTGTTTAATATGTTGCCTTTGCCGTCGTGAGTCAGTGGAGCCATGACGGGTGTAATGCCTGCTTCGATAAGCGTGTGCAGGGCGTTGCCGTCGGCAGAGTCAACATCACCTACGAATCCGAAGTCGATGCCGTCTTTTATGGGGCGTTTGTGGCTTCGTATCACGTTGATGTCTGCTCCGGTCAGTCCGAGAGCATTTACGCCGATTGCCTGTAGTTGTGCAACGAGGGTTTTGTTGACAAGTCCTCCATAGACCATCGTAACCACCTCAAGCATGTTGCTGTCGGTGATGCGGCGTCCGCCCACCATCTTGCTTTCAATGCCGAGCTTGGAGGCAATCTGGGTGGCTCTCCTTCCGCCTCCGTGAATGAGTGCTTTCCTTCCTTCGATGGCTGCAAAGTCGTTTAACAGTCGCGACAGCTGCTGATTGTCCTCGACGACAGCCCCACCTACTTTGACAACAGTGATTATCTCTTTCATAAATTACTCTAAATAAGTGTAACCATAAAGTCCGGAACGATAGTTTGAGAGGAATTCCTTGCCCTCTTCAAGAGTAATCTTTCCTTGCTTGACGCTTTTTGTCACCCAGATTTCGAGCTGGCGTACGAGTTTTTTGGGGTCGTACTGTACATAGTCGAGCACCTCTGCCACCGTCTCGCCGTCGAACACTTGGTCGATGTTGTAATGCCCGTCCTTGACGCTGATGTGTACGGCATTGGTATCTCCGAAGAGATTATGCATGTCGCCCAAAATCTCCTGGTATGCACCTACAAGAAAAACTCCGAGATAGTATTTCTCGTTTTTCTTCAGTGGGTGTACCGGCAGTATGTGCGAGTTGTTGCGGTTGCTTACGAAGTTGGCTATCTTTCCGTCAGAGTCGCATGTGATGTCCTGCAATGTTGCGCTGCGAGTCGGTCGCTCGTTCAGCCGCTGTATCGGCATGATAGGAAACAGCTGGTCGATGGCCCACGAGTCGGGCAGACTTTGGAAAAGCGAGAAATTGCAGAAATACTTGTCGGCAAGCAGCTTGTCGATGTTCATCAGCTCTTCGGGGACGTGCTTGAGATTCTTTGTCAGTATGTTTATCTCGTGGCATACGCTCCAGTATATTGCTTCTACGGCCGCGCGCGTCTTGAGGTCAACGATGCCATGCGAAAAGAGATCGAGCACCTCCTCGCGTATCTGCTCAGCGTCGTGCCAGTCTTCAAGAACGTTACGGGGAGTGAGATTGTCCCATATCTCGTAAAGGTCTTTCACCAGCTGGTGAGCGTTATCGTCGGGCTCAAATTCCTCTGGCATTTCCGGAAGCGATGCTGTTTCGAGCACGTCGATGACGAGCACTGAGTGATGGGCTGCAAGCGAGCGTCCGCTTTCAGTGATGATATTGGGGTGGGGAAGTGAATTCCGGTTGGCTGCATCTACGAAGGTATAAATACAGTCGTTTACGTATTCCTGGATGCTGTAGTTTACGGAACTCTCGCTCGATGGCGAGCGTGTGCCGTCGTAGTCAACGCCAAGTCCGCCGCCGCAGTCAACAAAATCCACATTGTATCCCATCTTGTGAAGTTGGATATAGAACTGTGAAGCCTCGCGCAGTGCTGTCTGTATGCGGCGTATCTTTGTAATCTGGCTGCCGATGTGGAAATGTATCAGCTTCAGGCAGTCTTTCATGCCTATCTTGTCAAGCTTGTCGAGGGCCTGGAGAAGTTCAGAGCTTGTCAGTCCGAACTTCGAGGCATCGCCTCCGCTTTCCTCCCATTTGCCGCTGCCGCTGCTTGCCAGTTTGATGCGAATACCGAGGTTCGGGCGGATGTTCATCTTCTTTGCCATCTGGGCAATGACGTCAAGCTCGTTCAGCTTCTCCACTACAATGAATATTCTCTTGCCCATCTTCTGAGCCAAGAGTGCAAGCTCGATGTAGCTTTCGTCTTTGTAGCCGTTGCACACAATGAGCGAATCGCTTTGGCACTGCACGGCAATGACTGCGTGCAGTTCAGGCTTCGAGCCTGCTTCCAGCCCGAGGTTGAATTTGCGTCCGTGCGAGATGATTTCTTCCACGACGGGCTGCATCTGGTTCACTTTTATAGGATAGATAATGAAGTTCTCGCCGTGATAGTTGTATTCTTCGGCAGCCTTCTTGAAGCAGCTGCTGGTCTTTTCAATGCGATTGTCGAGGATGTCGGGGAAACGCAGAAGAACGGGTGAAGTCACGTCGCGTAGCGACAGCTCGTCCATAATCTCCTTGATGTCAATCTGGGTGCCGTCCTTGCATGGTGTGACATATACATTGCCATTGTCGTTGACACCGAAATATGACGTTCCCCAGCCGTTGATGTTGTATAGTTCCTTGGAATCGTCGATAGTCCATTTTTTCATAATTCAAGCATGTCTTTTAGTTTGGTAATTGTGATTTTGATTTTGTCGTAGCTGTCCATGAGGTTCACGTCGAGGGTGTATGCTGCCTGCGAGTAGAACTTTTCACGCTGTGCCAGCTGCTCGGTGATGAATTGTATCAGTTCATCGTGGGTTTTGTTCTTCAGCAGCGGACGGTCGCCTTTGCCCATGAGCAGATGTTTGTAAAGTACGTCGGGAGATGCCTTCAGATATACCACGGGTCCCTGTCCGTTCATGTATTCCATGTTGTCGAAGAAACATGGCGTGCCGCCTCCGCAGCTCAGTATGATGTTCTCAAACTCTGCTACCTCATGGAGCATGTTGCGTTCAATCTCTCGGAACCCGCTTTCGCCCTTCTCTGCAAAAATCTGCGACACGGTCTTTCTCATGCGGCTCTCTATGTACCAGTCGAGGTCGTAGAACATCATGCCGAGCTCTTTGCCGAGGGCTTTGCCCACAGTGGTTTTGCCGGCACCCATATAGCCAATGAGAATAATGCGCGACGTTTTTAAACCTTCTGTCATTTGTTGCCGTTGACTATGTTCATGCATTCCTCGTATGTCAGTTCCTCAGCGCGTTGATGCATGGCTTTCGGCATGCGGTAGTTCTTGCCGTCGTAGGCGATATACGGACCGTAGCGTCCGTTGATGATTTCGAGTTTGGGGTCTTCTTCGAATATTTTCATGTGTCGTTTCTCTTCTTGCCTGCGCTTTTCGTCGATGAGTGCTATGGCAGTGTCGAGGTCTATCGTCATCGGGTCGTCGTCTTTAGGCAGCGATGTGTATTTCTTGTTGTGCAAGATATAGGGTCCGAACCGTCCTGCTCCGATTTTTACCACGTGTCCCTCGTATGTTCCGATTTCTCTTGGCAGCTTGAACAGCTCGAGAGCCTCTTCGAGCGTTATCGTCTCCATGCTCTTGTCTTTTGGAAGCTGTGCAAAGCGGGGCTTGTCCTTGTCGCCGGCTGCTCCTATCTGCACTACCGGCCCGAAGCGTCCTATCTTCACGAATACCGGTTTTCCCGTCTTCGGATCATTGCCGATGTTGCGTTCGCCTGCCTTATGCTCAGAGTGGGTGTTCATTGTCTTTTCCACCGTAGGCTCAAACTTCTTGTAGAAGTCGTGGAGCATTGTTTCCCACTTCTCCTTGCCGTCGGCAATCTTGTCGAAGTCTTGTTCAACCTTTGCCGTAAAGTTGTAGTCCATGATGGTAGGGAAGTATTCCATCAGGAAGTCATTGACCACAATACCCACGTCAGAGGGCAGCAGTTTTCCCTTCTCTGAGCCATAGGTTTCTGTGCGTGTCTTTTCGTTTATGAGCTTGCCTTTCAGCGAATATATTCTGTATTCTCTCTCCTCACCTTTGTTGTCGCCTTTCTGCACATATTCGCGTTGCTGTATGGTGCTGATGGTAGGAGCGTAAGTTGACGGTCGGCCGATTCCGAGTTCTTCCAGCTTGTGTACAAGCGATGCCTCAGTATATCTCTGCGGACCCTGGCTGAAGCGTTCCGTGGCAATGATTTCGCGGCGCGTGAGTTCCATGCCCTTGCTCATCGGTGGCAGAAGGCGTCCTGTTGTCTCGTCGTCGCTGTTGTCGTCGTCCGACGACTCCCTATATACCTTGATGAAACCATCGAATTTCACTACTTCGCCCTGGGCAATGAATTGATGCTCGGTTGCGCCGTCTGTGCTCTCCACGTTGATGTTGACAGTGGTCTTTTCCATCTCGGCGTCGGACATCTGTGAGGCTAATGTGCGCTTCCATATCAGGTCGTAGAGACGCTTCTCCTGTGAGCTGCCCTCTATATCGTGCTGGCTCATATCGGTGGGGCGGATTGCCTCGTGGGCTTCTTGTGCTCCCTTTGCGCTTGTGTGATACTGGCGTGGCTTGCTGTATTTTTCTCCGTACAGGCGTGTAATCTCTTCTTTGCTTGCGTTGACACACAGCGACGACAGGTTTACTGAGTCGGTACGCATGTATGTGATGCGTCCGTTTTCGTATAGACGCTGGGCTACCATCATTGTCTGGCTGACGGTGAATCCGAGCTTGCGTGCCGCCTCCTGCTGCATGGTGCTGGTGGTGAAAGGGGGAGCTGGTGTGCGCTTCAATGGCTTCTTCACAACAGAATCAACCGTAAACGTAGCTTCCTTGCAGGTTTCCATGAATTGCAGCATCTCGTCTTTGTTGCTGAAGCGCTTGCCGAGTTCTGCCTTTACTTCAGATGCTGAGCCGTCGGCATTGGTAATAGCGAGGATTGCGTTGACACGATAGTATTTCTCGACTTTGAATCCCTGGATTTCGCGTTCGCGCTCTACTATCAGTCTTACGGCTACACTTTGCACTCGTCCGGCTGAGAGTGCAGGCTTCACCTTACGCCAGAGCACAGGCGAGAGCTTGAATCCTACGATGCGGTCAAGCACGCGACGTGCCTGCTGCGCGTTCACGAGGTTCATATCTATATGGCGAGGATGCCGGATGGCTTCGAGAATTGCAGGTTTGGTAATCTCGTGGAATACTATTCGGTTGGTGTTGGTCTCGTCGAGTCCAAGCACTTCGCACAGATGCCATGAGATGGCTTCTCCCTCGCGGTCTTCATCGGATGCGAGCCAGATCTTTTCTGCCTTCTTGGCATTGGAACGCAGCTCCTTCACCACTTTTTCTTTTTCCTCGGGAATTTCATACAGTGGCTCTAAAGTATCGTTGTCAATGCTCAATTCCTTTTTTTTCAAGTCGCGGATGTGACCGTAGCTAGACATCACTTTGTATTCGCTTCCGAGAAACTTTTCAATGGTCTTTGCCTTTGCCGGAGACTCGACAATAACTAAATTTTTTTGCATGTTATTTTTGTAATTTCTGTTATTTGGGCTGCAAAAGTACGCAAAAAGTTTGCTTCTACATTATATAATAGTGGAGTTTTCACAATCTTTAACTATCTGTGAGCGGACGGAAATCCACTTTTCCATTCCTTGTTAAGTTGTATATTAGAAAAAAAGTGTAATTTTGCAGCAAGTTTTTTTTAATATAATGACAATGATAAAGAGAATTATTTGTATTGTTATGTGTATGTCGTTAGTGGCTGTTGCCAATGCGAAGGGTGAGACTTTTTATTTGTGGCAGGGAAACCCGAGAGTTGCGAGCAGCGATGTGAAGGACACAGCCAAGGTTACAGTGTTCCTGCCGAGCGAGAAGAAAGCCACAGGCCGTGCTGTCGTTGTTTGTCCGGGTGGAGGCTACTCCCATTTGGCCATGGCTCATGAAGGCTATGACTGGGCGCCATTTTTCAATCAGATGGGAATAGCGGTGATTGTCTTGAAATATCGTATGCCTCACGGCAATCTTAACGTTCCCGTCTCTGATGCTGAGGAGGCAATACGTTTTGTTCGCCGTAATGCAGAAAAATGGCGGATTAATCGGAATGATATTGGCATTATGGGGTCGTCGGCAGGTGGACATCTTGCCTCTACTATAGCCACTCATTCCACGGGCGATGCTGCAGTGAATTTTCAGATTCTTTTCTATCCTGTGATTACTATGGATCCGGGATATACCCACAAGGGTTCACACGATAATTTCTTGGGCAAGGATGCTAAGAAAACTGCTGAGCATGAATTCAGCAACGAGGCTCAAGTGAACCGCAATACGCCGAAGGCATTCATTGCCTTGAGCGACGACGATCGTACCGTGCCTCCCATCAACGGTGTGAACTACTATCTATCTTGCTGTAAGTACGACGTGTCAGCTTCGCTGCATGTATATCGCAGCGGCGGTCATGGATGGGGCATCCGTTCCAATTTCGAATATCACTTGGAAATGCTCCAGGAGTTGCGGGCATGGCTTCGTAGCTTCTGATAGAGCCATTAAGGCATTGTCCTATAGTAGCCGTCTTATCGCATCGTCAACATTCTTGACCTGCGATGAGCGGCTGACTAATGAGTTGCTCTTGTCGATTAGGAAATATTCCGGCACACTCTTGATGTTATATGAACGTATGTAGCGCGTCTGCAGTCCGTCGGCATCGCGTACACTGATCCAGGGCAGAGCCTTTGTCTGCTGTTTCCAGAAATGTTCGTCGTCGTCGAGCGACACCTGGAAAATCTCCAGTCCCTGGCTGTGGTATTTATTGTAAAGCTCGCGCAGCATTAAGATGCGAGCCGGCGACTCTTCCATGGCAAAAAGATGGAAGTCGAGTAGCACCACCTTGCCTTTCAGTTCCGACAACTTCCTTATGTTGCCATGGTTGTCTTCGAGCACAATGTCGATTATTCCCGACGTGGATATTTTGCTGGCGTCGATTGTCCGGCTGTTGTTGCTTTCCACTATTCGCTTGTTCTTCATTTCCTCAATAGCGATGTTGTGCAGGTTCTGAGCTCTCAGACTGCCTGCATGATAAGAGTCCCAGGCTGTGGCAACAGCAGCAAACGTGCGTATGTCGGTGACATCAGCACGAGGGTTGAAGATGAGCCAGTCGCCCAGTGTCTGGAACAGTGCGAAATAGCTTGACGATGCACGTGGGTCTTTATAGATGAAGTTTCTGGTCACTTGTGTCTTGTAGGCTTTCAGCATCCTGTTAAGGCTGTCTATCACTTCGTCGCGGCTCAGTTCAATGTTCTTTTCCAAAGCTATTGCTGCCTGCTCAAGTCCGATCTGCATCAGGGAGAGCTGCTTTATGCGCTCGCAGTTGTCGGATCCGAGCACATCATAGTTAGTGGCCATCGTGGGATATTTGGCATTGACAGTAACAGTCTCTGTAGAGTCGATGCTGATGTTGATTATCTGTGTGCCTATCCTCAGGCGGAAAAACTCAGGCGCCTCGGGGCGTTCGCCGCTGAACGCGAACTTACCGTCTCTGCTGAGTTTCAGAGAATCAATGGTCTCAGGACCGTTCAGACTTAAATTCTCAAAGTAAAGTATAGAGTCGGTGGCCTCGGCTATCGTGCCCTCAACGTGATATCTGTCGCTGCTACATGACGTGGATAGAATTGCTAAGCATAATGTGCTGGCAATGAGTGAAAATTTCTTCATATTTCAGTATTTTTTTCCGTTTGGTCTGCAAAATTACACCTTTTTTCATAAAAAACGAAAAAATATTGGCGTTTATTCGTTTATTCTCCCTAATTTAGTTAACTTTGCACCGTTTTTTGCGAAATTGACCTAAATCAATTCGCCAATTTTTATTTTTAGATGTTTTTTTAACAAGATGAACGTAATTACAAAAACCCTTCAATTGGCTGATGGAAGAACCATCACCATTGAAACCGGGAAAGTGGCAAAGCAGACCGACGGAAGCGTTGTTCTGAGGATGAACAACACCGTACTTCTCGCCACTGTTTGTGCCGCAAAAGATGCAGTTCCCGGAACCGATTTCATGCCTTTGCAAGTTGACTACCGCGAGCAGTACAGTGCTGCTGGACGATTCCCCGGCGGCTTCACCAAGCGTGAGGGAAAGGCAAGTGACAATGAGATTCTCACATCGCGTCTGGTTGACCGTGTGCTTCGTCCCCTCTTCCCCTCCAATTATCACGCTGAGGTGTTCGTCAACGTGATGCTCCTCAGTGCCGATGGCGTTGACCAGCCTGATGCGCTGGCAGGATTTGCAGCTTCAGCAGCTTTGGCTTGTTCAGATATTCCGTTCGAGTGCCCCATCAGTGAGTGCCGTGTAGCACGCATCAATGGTGAATATGTAATCGACCCAACCTTCGAGCAGATGAAGGATGCCGATATGGACATCATGGTAGGTGCTTCGGCAGATAATATTATGATGGTCGAGGGTGAGATGAAAGAAGTGTCGGAGCAGGACATGATCGGTGCGCTGAAAGCGGCTATGGCAGCTATCAAACCGATGTGCGAGCTGCAGGCTGAGCTTTCTAAGGAACTCGGCAAGGATGTGAAGCGCGAATATAACCACGAGGTAAACGACGAGGCTCTCCGCGAGCGCATGAACAACGAACTATATCAGTCGGTATATGACGTTACTAAGCAGGCTCTTCCGAAGCAGGAGCGTCAGGATGCCTTCGACAAGATTGTTGAGGATTTCAAGGAACAGTTCCTGGCGGGCATAGCAGACGATTCTGAAATTTCCAAGGAAGAATACGAGGCCATGATAGACCGCTACTATCACGACGTGATGCGCAATGCAATGCGCCGTTGCATTCTCGACGAGGGTATCCGTCTCGACGGTCGCAAGACCACCGACATACGACCCATCTGGTGCGAGGTGTCACCGCTGCCAATGCCTCACGGAAGCTCTATATTTACCCGTGGCGAGACCCAGTCGCTTTCCACCTGTACCCTCGGTACCAAGCTCGATGAGAAGATGGTTGACGACGTGCTCGACAAGAGCTATATGCGGTTCCTTCTCCACTATAACTTCCCACCATTCTGTACCGGCGAGGCAAAGGCTCAGCGCGGTGTAGGAAGGCGTGAGATTGGTCATGGCCATCTTGCATGGCGTGCCCTAAAAGGACAGATTCCTGCCGATTTCCCATATACGGTGCGTCTCGTATCACAGATTCTTGAGTCGAACGGCTCTTCGTCGATGGCAACGGTATGTGCCGGTACGCTCGCGCTCATGGATGCAGGTGTTCCTATGAAAAAGCCAGTAAGCGGTATTGCTATGGGACTTATCAAGAATCCCGGCGAAGATAAGTATGCAGTGCTCTCTGACATTCTGGGCGATGAAGATCATCTGGGTGACATGGACTTCAAGACCACCGGTACGCGTGATGGTCTGACTGCTACGCAAATGGACATAAAGTGCGACGGACTGTCGTTTGAGATTCTTGAGAAAGCCCTGATGCAGGCTAAGGCCGGACGTGAGCACATTCTGAACTGTCTCACCGATACAATTGCCGAGCCGCGTGCCGAGCTGAAACCGCAGGTTCCGCGCATCGAGGCATTCGATATTCCAAAGGAGTTCATCGGAGCCGTTATCGGTCCGGGCGGAAAGATTATACAGCAGATGCAGGAAGATACCGGTGCTACCATTACCATCGACGAGATTGAGGGTGTCGGCAAGGTACAGGTGTCTGCCCCAAACAAAGAGAGCATCGATGCTGCCATCGCAAAGATTAAGGCTATCGTTGCAATCCCTGAGGTGGGTGAAGTATATGAGGGAACGGTTCGCTCTATCATGCCTTATGGTTGCTTTGTTGAAATCCTTCCCGGCAAGGATGGACTGCTCCATATATCAGAGATTGACTGGAAGCGTCTGGAGACCGTCGAAGAGGCTGGCATCAAGGAGGGTGACAAGATTAAGGTGAAACTCCTTGAAATTGACCCGAAGACAGGTAAGTATAAACTTTCCCACCGTGTGCTCATAGACAAGCCCGAGGGATATGAGGAGCGTCCTGCTCGTCGTCCTCGTGGTGAGCGTCCCGAGCGTGGTGAGCGTCGTCAGCGTCCTGAACGTGGTGAGCGTCGTCAGCGTCCTGAGCACCAGGAGAAGAAGAACGACGAGTATCATGACCCTGAACAGCATGAGCCGAAAGACTTCAACGACAGTCTCGACCACATGGATTTTTAATAGAAGGCCAATGCTGAATGCGTTGGAACAAACCGCCCGCACTTATCCTGAAAGATGAGTGCGGGCGGTTCCATTCGGCAGGATAGTATGTGTATGGAGAAAAATCATGTATCACATGTTGTGTTTTGGAAAAAATTGCTAACTTTGCACCCGTATAACGAACAGTCAGAGAAACGAAGTTTATATGAACGAAGATTTTGATATACGGCAGGAGCGGGTTTCCTCGGCAGAAAAGGACTTTGAGAATGCGCTTCGCCCATTGCGGTTTGAGGATTTTAGCGGTCAAAATAAGGTTGTCGAAAACCTTGAAGTGTTTGTCGAGGCTGCCAAATACCGTGGCGAGCCGCTCGACCATACACTGCTGCACGGTCCTCCAGGATTGGGAAAGACTACACTCAGCAATATCATTGCCAACGAGCTGGGCGTAGGCTTCAAGATTACCAGCGGTCCAGTACTCGACAAGCCAGGTGATTTGGCAGGAATACTGACGTCACTTGAGCGCAACGACGTGCTGTTCATCGACGAGATTCACCGTCTGTCGCCGGTGGTCGAGGAATACCTTTACAGTGCAATGGAAGACTACCGCATTGATATTATGATCGACAAGGGACCGTCGGCGCGGAGTATTCAGATAGACCTGAATCCGTTTACCCTTGTGGGGGCCACGACGCGCAGTGGTATGCTTACGGCTCCGCTCCGCGCCCGTTTCGGCATTAACATGCACCTGGAATATTATGAGCCGGAAACTCTTCAGCATATCCTTCTGCGTTCGGCAGGCATACTGAAAGTTCCTATAGAGGAGGATGCTGCATTCGAGATTGCACGCCGGTCGCGTGGTACGCCACGCATTGCTAATGCCCTGCTGCGCCGTGTGCGCGACTTCGCGCAAGTGAAAGGCAGCGGACGCATAGATATGGAAATCACGAAACTATCGCTCCTGGCACTGAACATCGACCAGTATGGTCTTGATGAAATCGACAATAAGATACTTCTTGCCATCATCGACAAGTTCAAGGGCGGCCCTGTAGGACTGACCACCATTGCTACTGCAATTGGCGAGGATGCAGGAACGATAGAGGATGTGTATGAACCGTTCCTCATAATGGAAGGCTTCATAAAGCGTACTCCTCGTGGACGCATGGTGACAGAGATTGCCTACCGACACTTTGGACGCAATCCCTATTCGGGTAATATCATGCAACCCAATCTATTCGACTGAGTGGCATTTATCGACGGCTTATATGTCTTGCAAGTTCTTTGGCCATTATAGCTGCTGACTTGCAAGACCAATGAGTGTCGTTCATGAAGAAAATGTCTTTTTCGCCTTTGTTCACCAAGGGTAGCAGTTGTTCTTTTGCAATAATCAGGTTGCTATCATTGCCGATGAGCGTGCGGAAGTCTTCGTTGATGGTCTTCTTAGGATGTTCGCCGACTATGAAATCCTGGTAGATGTCATATTTGTCAGGGCATACAAGGAAAAGCAACTTGACGTGCTTCTCCTTAGCAAGTGCTGTGAGACTGTCGTAGCTTGCCTTGAGCTTTTGCCTGATATTGTCGTCGATAGTGAGCAAATAATGGTCGGTGTCGATAAAATACAGTTCATCGCCGCGTGGGCTACTAAACAACTTCCGGTCGAGCTTAGCTTCATATATGGGTTCCTTTATCTTCAGTCGCAGATAGAGGTAGTTGCGAGTTTCGTGTATCGACCAGCCATCGTCTGTCGGAGTCCCTTTCGTCTTCTTCATGAAGTGGTCGGCCTCAAGACTTTTATTAGTGGTCTTCAGCTCGTCGAGGCGTAGCACGAGCCACCGTTCGGCTGTCTGAACAACCATTGTCTTGTAGTGAGCACTGTCTGCATATCCGAGCTTCAGCAGGTCGTATGCCGTCTGAATAGGATTGGTGTGAGTCCATACTATCGGACAATAGTTTGCTACCGACAGCATTTCATCTTCGTCGGCCAGGAAGTTCTGGTAGCCGTATTCTTTTGCTTGAGAGAAAGAGTCGCCCACAGTAAGAACATCTGCCGTGTGGTTTTTCAGACTGTCTGGATGCTCAATCAGTGTGTATCTGAGGGTCTGCGGCAATCGGTTTTTTGATACCACATCGTAGTTGTAGAATTTTCCGAACGGAATCTTTCCTAATATTCCGATGTCACCCGTCTGATAGGGAACGACCCCTTCGTAGTAATAGGCAACGGCAGCCAGAGTAAACAGCCACATGGGCAGTATGGTGTATGATAGCTTTATAAGGAATCTTTTCATCAGAATTGGAAATAAATGAATGTTTGAACTTCGCCCGTATAGTTGATGATGAGGAACATCACAATAGCATATAGCAGGTAGCGCGCGTAGGGCGACGAGAAGAGTCTAATACCATCGATCTGAAGAGCGTGTTGCTTACTGCGCTGTGGCCATTCGAGAATGAGCAGTATCAATCCGTAGAGCAGCTGTTCAGTATAGTCGGCTTTGCTCAGGTCGAAAAGCGACGTTGAGCACATACGGCTGATATAATCAAAAGCTTGGCTGAGGCTCTCGGCACGAAAGATAATCCACCCGATGACGACGAGCAGGAACGTCGTGGTCATCTGCACAACTTCTTTCATGCTCGGTAGCCAACGACCTTCGGCTACGTCGGTCTTGTGCTTCGTCTTTAATCCGAGAATCATAAACAGGGCGATGAGACATGCGTGGTACAATCCCCACGTCACGAAAGTCCAGTTCGCACCGTGCCAGATGCCGCTGACGCTGAATACGATTATTGTATTGCGGATTACCTTCCATTTAGTGCAGCGGCTGCCGCCAAGGGGGAAGTAGATATAGTCGCGGAACCACGTCATCAGCGAGATATGCCAGCGACGCCAGAATTCACTGATGTCTCGCGAGAAATAGGGATAATTAAAATTGCGCTTCAGGTCGAAGCCGAACAGCCGGG
>CAMOEW010000038.1 GCA_946612625.1 uncultured Prevotella sp. | reverse complement strand
TTATCACTACCGCTAAGTAGGCGTGTATTAACCTTGATGTTCACCATTTTCGAGAATGGCGCTATATATTCTTTTTTCATAACAATTCTATTATCTATTTGATTATTTACTGTTTTTTACTTCACGATAAACTTCTTGCCGTTGACAATATTGATGCCCTTCTGCGGAGCAGCAATCCTCTGGCCGCTGAGGTTGTAGATAGGCATGTCGTTCATGCTCTCTCCATTACCATTCAGACGCGTAATATCGCTGATTCCCGTGGTTTCCCCGTCGAAGATAAGGTTCAGGCTCTTGGCACCACCGGTAGGGAACGGATTATCCTGTAGAGACAGATATGCCTTGCCGACAGCAACGGTCTGACCTGCTGCTTTGTAGAAGCCAACATCTTCACCTTCCTTCTTGTTGAGGATGAAGTTATACTTGCCGCCAGCCTCGCTTGCCACAGCAACTCCCGTTCCTGCGACAAGAAGGTTTCCGTCAACAATCGTTCCCGTTGCCACAACAGGAACGCTCGTCGTTGTTCCGGTAACATACAGCGGAGTATTAGCAGCCACAGTTCCATCGATGCGCGTAAACGTAACGTTCGCTCCCTTCTGTGCGCTCGCATAGTAAGCCTTCACGGCATCGATACCTGTAAAGTTAAGGGCGTAAGGAGATACGAGAGTTGCAGCATCGGCGGAAGTGATGGAGACAGAGATAGTTGAAGGGAGTTTCTTTATCAGCACATAGTCAAGATTGTCTGTATAGTTTGAAGCTCCATTTCCATAAGCCGTTATTGTAGATTCATCGTTTTCAACGTCTATTCTGAGTGTGCGAAGGCCGTTTGCGTTGCCTGATAGATTGGCTACATTAGTTCCGTTCACGCTAACGCCCGCATTTCTGTGGTCAGAGCCACTTCCTGCTTTAGATACAATGTTGAATATAACATCATAGACACCGGCATCGACTTTTACATTTGCAAGCTGACTATTTGTGTTTGTATAACTTCCACCAGAATAAGCAACATTGTTGGGTGTGTTACCATTGACATCATAGAACCAAACGACATCTGATGCTGCGGTAGTGTAGTTAACTGTCTTAGAAACAGTTTCTCCATTGGTAAACGTACCCATAGCAGCATAGTCGGTTTCGCCTGTCAGCTGATAGTAATTACCTTCGCCGTCAGCTTTATACATAGGCCATCCTACGGCGTATGAACAAGCCCTGTCATCTGTTTCTGTAAATGGATAGTCAACGTAGCTTGAAGTGCCATTGACATTTGAAGTAAGTCTCACTGTTGCAGAATACGGGAGGCGAACAGGAACATTCAGCACGTTTGATGCAGCGTCGGCCCCCAAGACCATTGTCAATGCCTCAGCTGATTTCGACAGATAGTGGATTCCCTCGTAACCTTCTTCTTCTCCATTGATGGCGGTCAGTGCGGTAATAGTCTCATCTACAACACTTGTACCTGTAACCGTCTTTACGGTTGCGCCGTTTAGTTGATAATTTACAGTGTAGCCGACGTTGGTAACAGCTTGCTCCGTCTGTTTTACAGTGATGGATTTTAATACAATCTGAGGATTAGAAGTCGCTCCTGTGAACACTCCAAAACCAAGTGTTGTATAGTCAGGGTTGGACAGGGACTGGTTAGTGACGCTAAGTTTTTCTGTATCACCATTATAAACTTTCAAATAAACCAGTGTATTGGTAGCTGTGTTTATTTGCATTTTAATGGTATGTGGAACAGTTGCAGAGAGTGTTGTCTGCCTGTAAGTGAAGCCAGTAAACGTTGTGTAATTTGATAACGGAGATTCAGCTATGCTCCAGGCTGACTGCTGGTTTTGGTCATTCTCCAATACCCATACATTTCCAAAGCGGAAATATGCTGCAGCATTATCCCCCCAGTATTTTCCTGTATTTGAGTTAAGATAACATTCTGCCTCAATATCAAGTATTGCGTTGGCAGCTGGCGAGAAAGTCTTTTCTGCTTTCGCATACGAGCAGCGGTTAGATATTATTTTCAATCCATAAGTCTCATCTACTTCAAAAGTATGAGTGTTAGTTTTAGTGTTAAATACATCATAGCTGAAATCGAAATCATTGGTATCTGCCCATGCATTAGTATATGTAGCAGTAGAACCAGCTTTTCCGCTATACAGATATGTAGTTGTCGGCTTGCTTTCTGTCACCTTTTCTGCAGTGTTAATAACCAACTTGGCATATTGCTCACAGAGCGCAATATACAAAGATGTGGGGCTATCAGTGATAGCAAGCGATGTGTTGTAATAAAAATACGTTTTAGTGCCATCGCTGGTTGTAGTGTGAACATATGTACGTACCTTTTGATCATCGCTGCTGTAGTTGACATACATATCTACTGTGCCACCGTTCATGTCCGTAACAAAAGTATCCCAATCGAAATTGCTCATGTTGTCAGCATTGCTGTAACAACCACCCCAACCATAGTTGTCGGCACGCAGAGTAATGAACCAGTCATCTGTAGCTGTTCCTTCCGTAGCTTTGACATTCAGAACCCAGTTGTTCCAATTCTTAATTTCTGGAGTTGCTTCTTCATTCTGATACATTGTCACCGTGAAGTTCCAGTGGAAAGTCTCACCTTGTGCGAGATTGTAGAAAGTAGAGTACTTCCTGTTTTCCCAATTGTCGCCTTTACCATCAGTACCTACGGTTTCGATGGGGTCTGCCCACGCACTGTTTGCCCCCACGCACAGCCCTGCTGCTACGAGGAGTACTCTCATTGAATTGAGTAGTTTCTTTTTCATTGTTTTTAATGTTTTGTTAGTTAATAGTGTAAATAAACCAAATTTCATCGTCGTTTGTCGGGGGAACTGGGCAAGAAATGTATATATACAAAAATTGCGCAGACCTGCCATACTCTGACACAGGCCTACCACAGCCTCTAATCCATTATGGAAGTCTGCGCATAGCGCATACTCCAATCCGGATTAGGAAGTGCTCATAAAAACTCTTGATTCGAGGTGGTAGTTCGTGTCAGAGAATTGAGCAATAAAAAGTCGTGCCTCTTTCGAAACACGGCTGCAAAATTACAAACTTATTCTGAAACTGCCAAATAAAATCCCGAAAACTTGTGGGAAAAGTCTGATTGGGTGTTTTTTTGTTAAACTTTTATAAAAAATATGTATCGGTTGGCGGAGATTGATTGTTGATTGCCAATTAATTACTACCTTTGCAGTCCGATTATTATTGGGGAGAGGCTTAGAATCCCCGCAGACGGCGTGTTAATAGCAGTGTCTTTGGCCGGGCATTGTGGTTAGTGAATCTCCGTCTGACACAGCAAGACTACCGTGAGGATTCCGGAGAAGGGTTCCGAGGGGCAGTTTGTTGTGAGTGATTATTTAATAATGTATTAGTGGTAAAAATTAAAATTTAAAATGAACACTTTAAGTTACAAGACAGTTTCCGCCAACGCAGCAACAGTGAACAAGGAGTGGGTTGTCATCGACGCAACAGACCAGGTAGTTGGTCGTCTCGCTTCAAAGGTTGCAAAGCTCATCCGCGGAAAGTACAAGCCAAACTTCACTCCCCACGTTGACTGTGGAGACAACGTAATCATCATCAATGCCAAGAAGGCAATCTTCACCGGCAAAAAGGAGACAGACAAGGTTTACACACGCTACACAGGCTATCCCGGCGGTCAGCGTTTCAACACTCCGGAAGAGCTGCGCAAGCATCCTTTCGGCATGGACCGCATCATCCGCCACGCTGTGAAGGGTATGCTGCCTAAAGGTCCGTTGGGTCGCAGTCTGCTGAACAACCTATATATATATGACGGTACAGAGCACAAGCACGAGGCACAGAAGCCGAAGGCTATCGACATCAACCAGTACAAGTAAGTTTATAGTTTAAAGTTAAAAGATAAAAGTTAAGATGGAATATATAAATGCAATTGGCCGTCGTAAGAGTTCAGTAGCCCGCGTATATCTCTCAGAGGGAACCGGCAAGATTACGATCAACAAGAAAGACTTAACAGAGTATTTCCCGTCTGCAATCCTGCAGTATGTGGTTAAGCAGCCTCTGAACCTGCTCGAAGTAGCTGAGAAATATGACATCAAGGCAAACCTCGACGGTGGCGGTTTCACCGGTCAGAGCCAGGCTCTGCGCCTTGCCATCGCCCGCGCACTTGTAAAGGTGAATGAGGAAGACAAGAAGAGCCTTAAAGACCACGGATTCCTGACACGCGACAGCCGTGCTGTTGAGCGTAAGAAGCCGGGACGTCCGAAGGCACGCCGCCGCTTCCAGTTCAGCAAGCGTTAAACGGAGCTGGAACTGTTTAGTATCTAAACCCTCAGGACTTGGTGACAATTACCCGGGGGCTGATTCTAACTGAAGAATTAAAAGGAAAGTAAACAACAATTTAAAAAAAGAAGAAAGAAAATGTCAAGAACAAATTTTGACCAGTTGCTCCAGGCAGGATGCCACTTCGGCCACCTGAAGCGCAAATGGAACCCCGCAATGGCTCCATACATCTACACCGAGCGTAACGGTATCCACATCATCGACCTTCACAAGACGGTAGGAAAGATAGACGAGGCTGCCGACGCTCTGAAGCAGATTGCAAAGTCGGGAAAGAAAATACTGTTTGTTGCAACAAAGAAACAGATAAAGGAAGTGATTGCCGAGAAGGCTACAAGCGTAGGCATGCCTTACGTTATTGAGCGCTGGCCCGGCGGTATGCTCACCAACTTCCCCACTATCCGCAAGGCAGTGAAGAAGATGGCAAACATCGACCGTCTGATGCAGGACGGCACATACTCCAACCTCTCTAAGCGCGAGCTGCTGCAGATTACACGCCAGCGTGCAAAGCTTGAGAAGAACCTTGGCTCTATCGCTGACCTTACCCGTCTGCCAAGCGCACTCTTCGTGGTTGACGTGCTGAAAGAGCAGATTGCCGTTCGCGAGGCTAACCGTCTCGGCATTCCGGTATTCGGAATCGTTGACACCAACTCTGAGCCGAAGAATATCGACTTCGTAATCCCGGCCAACGATGATGCCAAGGACAGCGTAGAGGTTATCCTCGGTGCATGCTGTGCAGCTATCAGTGAGGGTCTTGAGGAGCGCAAAATAGAGAAGGCCGACGAGGCAGCAGCACAGGCTCAGGCTGAAGCAGAGGCAGGTGAGGGCGAGGACAAGCCCAAGCGTGCACGTAAGCCCCGTAAGAACGCCGAGGCTCCGAAAGTAGCTGAGGCTCCCGCAGAGGAAGAAGCTCCTGCTGCCGAGACTCCTGCAGAGGAAGCTCCTGCCGCTGAGTAACATAAAGTATAATTGTAAATCGTAAAACAAAAAAGAATAATGGCTATATCAATAGATGATATCAAGAAGCTACGCGCTATGACCGGTGCCGGACTTGCCGACGTAAAGAAGGCTCTGACCGAGGCCGAGGGCGACTTCGACAAGGCAAAGGAGCTGCTGCGTGAACGCGGACTTGCTATTGCCGCTAAACGTTCTGACCGTGAAACTTCAAACGGTTGTGTGCTCACAAAGGCTGTTGACGGCTTTGCCGCAATCATTGCACTGAAGTGCGAGACCGACTTCGTTGCTAACGGAGCCGATTTTATCGCCCTCACACAGAGCATTCTCGACGCTGCAATTGCCAACAAGTGCAAGACCATCGACGAGGTTAAGGAGCTCACACTGGCCGACGGACAGAAGGTGCAGGATGCTGTCACACAGCGTTCGGGTATCACTGGCGAGAAGATGGAACTCGACGGATACAATGTGCTCGAAGGAGCTAACGTTGAGGTATATGACCACATGGGCAAGCATACTCTCTGCACTATGGTACAGACCAACAAGCCTGCTGCAGAGATCGGTCATAAGCTCGCAATGCAGGTGGCTGCAATGAAGCCCGTGGCACTCAATGCAGAGCAGATGCCGCAGTCGATTCTCGACGAGGAGTACAACGTAGCTGTTCAGAAGACCAAGGAAGAGCAGATTGAGAAGGCTGTTGCCGCTGCAATCAAGAAGGCTGGTATTAACCCCGCACACGTGGATTCCGAGGATCACATGGAAAGCAACATGGCTAAGGGATGGATTACTGCCGAGGACGTTGCCAAGGCAAAGGAAATCATCGCGAGGGTGTCGGCCGAGAAGGCTGCCAACATGCCTCAGCAGATGATTGAGAACATCGCCAAGGGTCGTGTGCAGAAATTCCTCAAGGAGAACTGCCTCGTTGACCAGGAGTTCCAGTTCGGCGACGGCGACAAGGCTACTGTTGCGCAGTGGCTCGCACAGCAGGACAAGGAGCTTGCAATCAGCGACTTCAAGCGCTTCACTCTCGTGGCAGAGTAAGCCAAACTTTACTAAGATAATAACAGGAGGGCGACGAGCTCTCCTGTTTTTTTTCCTGCTTCTTTTGTCGTTTCTCGGAAATAATGCGTATCTTTGCAGGCAGAATAATATTTTAACAAAGCATTGTATCAGTATGAAGATATTTGCAGTCGGTATGAACTATGTCGAGCACAATAAAGAGCTCGACGGAACGTTATATAAACCGGAGAAACCCGTGATTTTCACTAAAGCCGACTCGGCACTGCTGAAAGACGGTAAGCCGTTTTTCATACCCGACTGGTCGGAACGCGTGGATTACGAGACAGAGATAGTGGTGAGAATCTGCCGGCTGGGAAAGAGCATTCCCGAGCGGTTCGCCCACAGATACTACGATGCCGTGACCGTGGGCATAGACTTCACGGCACGCGACCTGCAGCAAGAGGCAAGGCAAAACGGCAGACCATGGGACATCTGCAAAGGATTCGACGGGGCTGCCTGCATAGGAAAATGGGTGGAGAAAGAAAAGTTTCGCGACCTGCAGGCACTCGACTTCCACCTCGACATCAACGGCACGACGGTGCAGAGCGGCAATACATGCCAGATGATATTCAGTATAGACCACCTCGTCAGCTACATATCGCAATTCTTCACATTGAAGACTGGCGACATCCTATACACCGGCACACCGGTAGGAGTGGGACCGGTGAGAATCGACGACCATTTGGAAGGATATATAGAAGACAGAAAAGTATTGGAGTTTAACTGCAAATAGAACAGATAATGACACGACGACTGTTAATGATGGCAGCAATGATTGCAGCCAACATCACGATAGCGAATGCCGACAGCCAATTCATCAACCTCAGTGCCGACGAGGTGAGGATTGACTCTGCCGTGCCTTACTACAGTTGCACCAAACCAATAGAGGGCAGCTTCCAGGACTCAACATACACGGTGGAAATCGTGTACCCTGAATTCACCGACATGACCCGGGATGAGATTGAGCGATACAAAGCCATCAGCGGACGGAAGCTGCCGGAGATGCCCGAGGTGGAGAGCTATGTAACCGTGTCGCGCCGCAAGGGAATGCTCGACATCTCGTTCGTGCCGCTCGTGAAACGCGGAGGGAGGATGCAGAAACTAACGAGCTTCATGCTGAAGGTAAAAGCCGAAGCTAAGAACATGACGGCAAGAAAAGCACCAAGACGTGCAACGGCGGCAGACAGATATGCCGCGCATTCTGTGCTCAGTAGCGGACAATGGGCTAAGATCAGGGTCGGAGAAAGCGGCATCTACCAGCTGACGGCCGACGTGGTGAGCAAGGCAGGATTCACAGACATCAACAAGGTGAAAATCTACGGCTACGGAGGTGCACTTGTGCCCGAAAAGCTTACGGCCGAATACCTCACGGACTACGACGACCTGAAGGAAGTGCCTACATGTACAATCGAAGGCAAACGTCTGTTCTATGCACAGGGACCGCTCTCGTGGAACAAAAATCAGCGCATACGCAATCCGTACTCCAGCTATGGATATTATCTGATCACCGAAAGCGATGAAACTCCGGCAACACTCTCGCAAGAGGAGTTCGTCGGCTCGTTCTATCCTGCCGACATCGACTACAACACCATATATGAGATTGATGACTATGCATGGTTTCAAGGCGGTCGAAATCTCTATGATGCCACAGAACTGAAGGGTGGTTCGACCACAACCTATACCCTTGCTGCGGCCGGAACATCGGCGACGGGTACAATCACTGTGTCGTTGACGTCCGACCGTGTCGCAAGTGCCACCATCAGTGTCAACGACAGCGTGGTGGGAACAATTAACGTAACGGAGGAAAGCAATGCGGTGGCAAACGTTTCTACAAAGACGTTCAACCTGAAAAACATTCAGCCGGAAAATACAGTCACGATAGTGAGAAACTCATCGGCTAGTACCATGAGACTCGACTACATTTCGCTCTACACCAACTCCCCGAAGGCTGCCCCCGACTTGACCACAATAGTACCCAAGCAGCCGGAGTATGTGTATAACATCACAAACCAGGATTTGCACGCTGACAGCACGGCAGATATGATAATCATCATACCAGCAACACAGAAGCTGAGAGCATACGCCGAGCAAATCAAGGCTCATCACGAAGAGAAAGACTCGATGACCGTGCGCATAGTGCCTGCCGACGAACTTTTCAACGAGTTTTCGAGCGGAACACCCGACGCATCGGCATACCGTCGATATATGAAAATGCTCTATGACCGCGAAGACGACGTCAGCAATGCTCCCAAATATCTGCTGTTGTTCGGTGACGCAGCATGGGACAACAGGATGATTCTGTCGCAGTGGAGCATGTGCTCGCCCGACGACTTCCTGCTATGCTTCGAGAGCGAAAACTCGTTCAGTGAAACCGACTGCTATGTGAGCGACGATTTCTTCTGCCTGCTGGACGACGGGGAGACCATAGAAACACCAGGAAGCACAGACAACACTCGCTACCGCGGAAAACCAGATGTCGCCGTGGGGCGATTCCCCGTGCAGACAGCAGAGCAGGCTGCAGCAATGGTGCAGAAAACCATCGACTATGCCAACAACAAGTATGCCGGGGCATGGCAGAATACATTGGTGTTCATGGGCGACGACGGAAACTACAACGTTCACATGAAAGATGTTGACGCCATTGCCACCAGTATAGAGCAAAAACATCCGGCATTCAATGTGAAGCGGATAATGTGGGACGCATACAAGCGTACTTCGTCGGCTACAGGAAACCGCTACCCCGACGTGGAGAAGCTGATAAAGCAATACATGAACAGCGGCGCACTTATTATGAACTACATGGGACACGGAGCACCATATACTATCAGCCACGAGATGGTGGTGTATGGCTCTGACTTTGCAAACGCAAAGAGCCAGGGACTGCCGTTATGGGTTACGGCATCGTGTGACATTATGCCTTTCGACGGCACTGTAGAGAACATCGGTGAGCTGGCGGTATTCAACCCTAATGGAGGAGCCGTGGCTTTCTTCGGAACAACGCGAACGGTGATTACCACATACAATAAGAAAATCAACGAGGCGTTTACAACGGAAGTGATAAAGGCAGGGATGCCCATCGGCGAAGCCGTGAGGACAACGAAATGCTCGCTGGTGAACAGCGGCAGCGACCGTACGCCAAACAAACTGCAATATTCGCTGCTTGGCGACCCGGCACTCGTGCTTGCACGACCCATGTCGCTGGCAACAATCGACAGCATAAATGGACAGGCTACCGGCACTGGAAATACGATGTCGTTCAAGGCCGGACAGAAAATCACGCTGAAAGGGCATGTCAATGATACGTCGGGAACAATCGACAGCACGTATTATGGAATAGCAACGATAGCAGTGCGCGACGTGGCTGAGGAGATTGTATGTATGGTGAACGACCCAGGCGAAGTCGATCAGCCGTTCCAGTTCAAAGACCGGCAGAGCACAATCTTCAGCGGCTCTGACAGTGTGAGCAGAGGTAAATTCGCTTTCACATTCACCGTGCCTAAAGACATCAGTTACAGCAACGGAACAGGGCAGATGCTGGTATATACCATCGATAACGAGCATAAGCAGCCGGCACAAGGCGTCAACGAAGAATTCGTGCTAAACGGTACGGAGATTGCAACACGCGACACTATTGGACCAGCAATATACTGCTATCTAAACACACCGACATTTAATAACGGAGACTTAGTCAACCCGTCGCCATACTTCTTCGCACAGCTTAACGACGACGATGGAATAAACGCCTCAGGTAGCGGAATAGGACATAACATAGAGATTATTATCGACAACGATACGTATAAGACATACAACCTGAACGAATATTTCTCATTCGACTTCGGAAGCTATACAAGCGGTTCTGTGAGCTACCAGATACCGCAACTCGAACAGGGGTATCACCAGATGACGTTCAGGGCATGGGACATTCTTAATAATGTATCAACCACAGAGCTGTCGTTCAACGTAATGTACGGGTTGGAGCCTGCTGAATTGGATGTGCAGTACTTCGCAAGCCGAAATTCGCATACAGGAATCTTCCGCCTGTTCCACGACCGTGCAGGATGCCCTATGCAGGTGATACTCGACGTATTCGACGTCAGCGGACGACAGGTGTATTCGCACACCGAAAGTGGAACACCGACCGACAACACTTACACGATTAACTGGAATCCATACGTCAATGGTGGCTCCGCGCTGCAGACGGGAGTGTATGTTTACAGGGTGAGAGTGTCGTGCGAAGGAAGCAATTACGTCTCAAAAGCTAAGAAAATGATTATCGTAAGCAATATTTAGCAGGGTAACTGCGTTTTAACTATCGGTCATATCAACTAAAAGAAAATAATGAGAAAGAAACTTCCGATAAGCTTAGTCCTCGCACTTTGCTGCTTCGTTAAAGTCTGTGCACAGGACAAACTCAATCAGTTCAATCCCGTTGAACACGCTGTAATTTCGCAGATTATCTCGCCCGATGCGAGAGCTGCCGGTATGGGCGACGTAGGTGCTGCCACCGACCCGGACGTATTCTCACAGCACTGGAACCCGGCAAAATATCCGTTCTGCATCAGCAGGGCGGGAGTGGCCATCAACTATACGCCGTGGCTTCGCAAGCTCGTCAACGACATCGGATTGGCATACGTCTCAGGCTATTATCGTATCGGCGACTATTCGGCATTGTCGGCATCGGTGCGATACTTCTCCCTCGGCGAGGTGTTCACAAGCCTTGACGAAAATGCCATGTCGGTGAAACCGTACGAGATGGCTATCGACGTGGCATACTCGCGAATGCTGAGCGAGAAATTCTCAATAGCAGCAGCCATAAGGTGGATTCACAGCGACCTACGTTATAACTATGAAGATGAAGAGTCGAAACCTGCATCTGCCTTCGCTGCCGACATTGCTGCATACTACAACAACTACATCAATATCGGTTCGCGCGAATGCCTGCTTGGAATTGGTCTCAACATAAGCAACATCGGTAGCAAGATTTCATTCTACGGCGACGACCGTAAGCAGTTCATTCCGACAAACTTGCGACTTGGAGCATCGCTGATGGTGCCAATCAACGAATACAACAGGTTCTCAATCGCAGCCGATCTGAACAAACTGCTTGTGCCTACAGTGCCGACATACGAGCAGTATTCTGAGATTGCAGTGGCAAGGGGAGAAGAGCCTTCATCGTCAGGATACCAGCAATACTGTCTTGACGAGTACAGCGACATCGGTTCCATTGCAGGAATATTCAAGAGCTTCGGCGACGCTCCGGGAGGATTCAAGGAAGAGCTTCAGGAGATACAGTGGAGTGTAGGAGCCGAATATGTGTATAACGACCGTTTCACTCTGCGTGCCGGTTATCATCATGAGAGCGAGAGCAAAGGTAACCGCAAATACTTCACCGTTGGTGGAGGATTCCGTATGAGCGCCTTCTCTATCGATGTTGGCTATGTGATTGCAACTGAGAAAAGTAATCCGCTTGACCAGACACTACGATTCTCGCTCGGATTCGATATCGATGGAATAAAAGACTTGTTCAGAAGAAAATGAGCTTACGCGTAGGTTTTGGATTCGACGTTCACCAACTCGTGAAGGGTCGTGACCTGTGGATAGGAGGAATAAAGATTGACCATGAGAAAGGCCTCCTGGGGCACAGTGATGCCGACGTGCTCATACATGCCATTTGCGATGCACTCCTCGGAGCAGCTAACATGCGCGACATAGGGTATCATTTCCCTGACACTGCCGACGAGACACTCGATATCGATAGCAAGCTGATTCTCGGAAAAACTGTAGCTCTTATAGCCACAAAGGGCTATCATGTGGGTAACATCGACGCCACGATATGTGCGGAACGTCCGAAAATGAACCCTCATATACCGGCCATGCAGAAATGTTTGGCCGAAGTGATAGGCACCGATCCTGACAATATCTCAATCAAGGCTACAACAACCGAGAAACTCGGATTTACCGGACGTGAGGAGGGTATAAGTGCCTATGCCACGGTGCTGATAGAAAAAAAGCCGGAGTAATTATAATAAAAGATAAAAGAAATCACAAAATTTGCATAAACGCGAAAAATCGTATATCTTTGCACTATTATATATCTTAGAGAGCAATGACATATGATTTTGACGAAATTATCGAACGTCGTGGAACACATTGCGTGAAATGGGACGAGAGTCACGACGGCGATGTGCTGCCGATGTGGGTGGCCGACATGGACTTTAAGGCCGCACCTGCTATACAGGCCGCACTGAGACGACGGCTTGAGCACGGCGTATTTGCTTACACAATTGTAGAGAATGACTATTACGATGCCATAACAAACTGGTATCGCCACAGGCATAACTGGACAATAAAACGACAATGGATTCTTTATACCACAGGCGTGGTGCCTGCCGTCAGTGCTGTGATAAAGGCACTGACACTGCCAGGAGACCAGGTGATAATGCAGACTCCTGCGTATAACTGTTTCTTCAGCAGTATCAGAAACTGCGGATGTGAGATGGTGGAGAACCGCCTTGTGAAGGATGACAAGGGAAGATATTCGATAGACTTCGACGACCTTGAGAGGAAATGTAGCAGCAGCAGGGCAAGGTTGCTGCTGCTCTGCAATCCGCACAACCCTACAGGCAGACTGTGGTCGGAGGACGAGTTGCTCTGCATTAATGACATCTGCCGGAGATACAATGTCAGGGTAGTGAGCGACGAGATTCATGGCGAGCTGACTTTCAACGGGCAACGATATGTTCCATTCGGGCGCGTTTCGGAGGAATGTATGGACAATGTCGTAGTATGTTCATCGCCATCGAAGGCTTTCAATACTGCAGGTCTGCAAATGGCTCATATCATCTGCAACAACACAGAGATACGTAACAGAATAGACCGTGTGATAAACATCCATGAGATTTGCGATGTGAATCCTTTTGCACCGGAAGCAGTGAAGGCCGCCTATAACGACAGTGAGGAGTGGCTCGATGAACTGTGCAGCTATGTCTGGGGTAACTATGAGCTTCTTTGCAGGTTTGTAAATGAAAGGATGCCGATGTTAAGAGTGAGTCCGCTTGAGGCTACATACCTTGCATGGATTGATATAACAGCACTGGGATTGACGTCCGATGAGTGCGCGTTGCGGATGATGCGCGACTGCAAGGTCTGGGTAAGCAGTGGAACCATCTACGGAGCTGCCGGAGAGGGTTTCGTGCGCATGAATCTTGCCACGCAGCGCAGCAGGGTAGAGGAGGCTCTGAGAAGAATAGAAAAACTGAAAACAGAAAGATAGAAAATGGAAGAAGAGAAGATTATGATGGAACTGCCGGAGAATGCGTTCCGAGAGCTTAACAATGGAGAGAAATATGAGCCTATTATGTCGCCAGGGAAAATATATCCCGAGGTTAATGCTTGGTCGGTGACGTGGGGTGTACTGATGGCAATGCTGTTTTCGGCTGCAGCAGCATATCTGGGCCTGAAAGTGGGACAAGTGTTCGAAGCTGCCATTCCGATAGCGATTATTGCCGTAGGAGTCTCGGCAGCAGCCAAAAGAAGCAAAGCTCTGGGCGAAAACGTGATTATACAGAGCATCGGAGCATGTTCAGGAGCCGTGGTGGCAGGAGCTATCTTCACTTTGCCGGCGATATACATCCTGCAGGCTAAATATCCAGAAATGTCGGCCGACTTTGTCAAGATATTCATTGCATCGCTTTTGGGTGGAGTCATTGGCATTCTGTTCCTGATACCTTTCAGAAAGTATTTCGTGGCCGATATGCACGGAAAGTACCCTTTCCCGGAGGCAACGGCAACAACACAAGTGCTCGTCTCAGGAGCTAAAGGAGGGGCACAGGCAAAGCCGTTGCTCTTGGCCGGACTCGTCGGAGGACTCTATGACTTTGTCGTTGCCACCTTCGGACTGTGGAACGAGAATATCACGTCGTGGATGCTGCCCTACGGTCAGATGCTGACGGAGAAAACCAAGTTAATCTTCAAATGTAATACCGGGGCGGCTGTGCTCGGACTTGGCTACATTATCGGGTTCAAATATGCGCTTATTATAACACTCGGCTCGCTGTTCGTGTGGTGGCTAATCGTGCCCGGTATGGCAATAGTGTTTAGTGACACGGTGCTGAATCAGTGGAACCCTGCCATTACAACCGCTGTAGGCGACATGTCGGCAGGCGAGATTTTCACAGCTTATGGTAAGTCGATAGGTATCGGTGCCATAGCCATGGCCGGAATCATAGGAATCATCAAGTCGTGGGGAATCATCAAAAGTGCAGTGGGACTGGCTGCAAATGAGATGAAGGGTGACAAAACGGCGGCGGCACAGGTACAGCGTACGCAGCGCGACCTCTCGTTCAGGTTTATTGCTATTGCCTCTGTCGTCACCATATTGCTGACGTTTGTCTTCTTCTGGTTCGGCGTAATGGACGGAAACATGCTCTTTGCACTTGTTGCCATAGTGTTGACGGCACTTATAGCATTCCTGTTTACTACCGTGGCCGCTAATGCCATTGCTATCGTAGGTTCTAATCCCGTGAGCGGAATGACGCTCATGACACTTATCCTCGCATCGGTGGTTATGGTCGGAGTGGGACTGAAAGGTACGGGCGGTATGGTGGCTGCACTCATAATGGGAGGAGTGGTATGTACGGCCCTGTCAATGGCAGGTTCTTTTATTACCGATCTGAAGATTGGTTACTGGTTAGGTACGACGCCAAAGAAACAAGAGACATGGAAGTTTCTCGGTACGCTGGTATCGGCAGCTACGGTTGGTGGGGTGATGATGTTGCTTAACGAGACATATGGCTTTGCAAGCGGACAGCTTGCAGCACCACAAGCCAATGCAATGGCTGCTGTCATCGACCCACTGATGAACGGAGTAGGGGCACCGTGGGTGCTCTATGCAATCGGGGCTGCTATTGCCATTGTCCTCACATGGATGAAGGTACCGGCATTGGCTTTCGCTCTCGGCATGTTTATACCGATGGAACTCAACGTTCCGTTGCTGGTGGGCGGTGCTCTCAACTGGTTTGTCACCACGCGCTCAAAGAATGCAGAAAAAAACAAGGAACGCGGCGAAAAAGGTAATCTGATTGCATCAGGATTCATAGCCGGTGGAGCACTGATGGGAGTGGTATCTGCCTTGTTGAGATTCGGTGGCGTACAGTTCGACTATGGGGCATGGTGGGGTAGCATCCTCTCTGAATGGCTCTCTCTCGCCGCATACTTATTGCTGATAGCATATTTCATCATAGCAACGAGAAACAAAAAGGAATAATAAATATAAAATAAATACTGAACAATGAAAAAGACTGGTTTTGTTTTGTCAGCTGCAGTGCTGATAGCTTTGACATCGTGTTCGGGAAAACTGGGCACATTAACATCAGATAACTTCAAAGTGATGCCAAATCCATTGATGGTGGAGCAGGGACAAGTGCCTGCAACTATCAGCGGTACCTTTCCTGAGAAGTTCATGAACAGGAAGGCGGTGGTGAAGGTAATTCCGGAGCTCCGATATGCCAACGGCAAGGCAGTACGCAGCGAAGCTGCTACATTCCAGGGAGAGAAAGTGCTGGGCAACGATCAGCAGATATTATACAAAGTTGGAGGCAACTATACGATGAAGGCTTCGTTTCCATACGAAGGTGTTAACAAGGCAGAACTCTTCCTCGTGTTTGATGCCAAGATAGGAAAAAAGACGGTTGAGTTGCCGGCAATAAAGGTTGCCGACGGCATCATTGCCACTTCTGAGATGTATCATCGTTCGGTGGCGGCAGCACAGCCATGTATTGCAACTGATGCCTTCCAGCGTGTTGTGAAGAAAAAGCAAGAGGCAAACATCCAATTCCTTATCCAGCAGGCAAACCTGCGTAAGAGTGAACTGAAAAACAATTCTGTAACAGAGTTCGTCAGTATGCTTCAGCGTATCAACAAAGAGCGTGAAAGCTTGAACATTGACAACGTTGAGGTGTCGGCATACGCCTCGCCTGACGGAGGATTAGAATTAAATGAAAAACTTGCTGCGCAACGTCAGAAAAATTCGGAGAAGTATGTCGCTATGCAGCTGATGAAGGCAAAGCTCGACGCGCCGATAGATGCCAAATACACAGCACAGGATTGGGAAGGATTCCAACGGCTTGTGGGAGCCAGCAACATTCAGGACAAGGATGTGATACTGCGAGTGCTTGCGATGTATAAAGACCCGGAGGAGCGAGAACAGCAGATACGAAATATGAGTGCCGGCTTCCGCGAACTGGCTGACGGAATACTGCCACAACTGCGAAGGGCACGGTTAATCATAAACTACGAGACAATAGGCCGCAGCGACAGTCAGATACTCGCTCAACTCAAGGCAGATCCGAAAAAACTCTCGGTTGAAGAAATCCTCTATGCAGCCAGCTTGACAGACAATCTCGACGAAAAAAACGCAATATACGAAACCGCAACAAGGTGCTATCCCAATGACCTGCGTGCTTACAACAATATTGCAGGAATAGAATATCAGAAGGGTAACTTTGACGCTGCACGTGCCCAACTTAGAAAGATATCGGCCTACAACGGCAAAGTAAATACTCCAGAGATACAGGCAAACAATGGATTGCTTGCATTGCAGAGAGGCGACATCAGCGGTGCTGTTGACAATATCGCCAAGGCCACTGACGCTAACGGACTGCCTGAGGTAATGGGTAACCTGCATCTGGCTCAGGGTAATTATGCCCTTGCAGTGCAGGACTTCGGCGACATCGCTTCGAACAGTGCAGCACTGGCTCAGATTATGAATAAAGACTACGCGAAGGCAGCCATCACTCTGAATAACATTAAAAATGCCGACGGAACAACCGATTATCTGCGAGCCATCCTTTATGCACGTCAGGGTGACGGCGCAGCTGCATCCGCTGCACTCAAGTCGGCTCTTGCCAAAGACCCGTCACTTACGGAATATGCTAACAATGATTTGGAACTTAAGAATGTCAGTAAGTAGAAAGATAATCATGCTCGTTGCTGCAGTGATGCTCGCATCGTGCGGTGGAAAGAGTGGGTACTTCAGACTCGAGGGGCGGCTGCGTCATATGAATCAGGCGGCATTCTATATTTATAGTCTTGACGGGGGAATGCAAGGACTTGACACAATACAAGTGAAAAGCGGTATATTCTCCTACGAGATACCGCTTGAACATTCGGCAACGTTTGTGCTGGTGTTTCCTAACTATTCTGAACAGCCGATTTTTGCCGAACCTGGGGCCAAAGTGTCTATAGAAGGCGATGCATCTCATCTTCGGGAGTTAAAGATAACGGGTACGAAAGACAATGAATTGATGACCGAATGGAGACTCAAAGCCAATAACATGACTCCGCCTGGAGTAAGACGGTCTGTAGGAGATTTCGTCAAGGAACATCCAGAGTCACCTGTAGGACGTTATCTGGTTGACGCTTATCTGGTGAAGAACATCAATCCGAACTACGACGAGGCATACTCTTTGTCGAAGATTATGCTTGACGTTGACAAAGATAACATCTGGCTTCAGAAAATGAACAAAAGTCTTTCTGAACTTAAGAAATCGTATGCGAAGCTGCCACCGTTTAAAGGGATTGACACCAACGGGAAACGCGTGAATAAAGACCAGCTGAACAAACGCGTGAACATTATATATACATACAGCTCGTGGAGCCGTGCGAGCTCGTTGTGTGAACGGGTTATCAGTCGTTTCTATAAGAACCATCCTAATGATGTGGCTGTACTCGGCATCTCACTTGATGCCAATCCAAGGGAATGTAAGAAAAGGGCGGAGAGCGACTCACTGAAATGGTCGGTGGTATGCGACGGAAAAGCTTGGGACAGTCCGATTGTCAAAGACCTTGGTATTGCTGTAGTGCCGGCTACGATTATAACAGACCGAAATGGAAAGGTGGTGGCACGGAATCTACGTGATGTGCTCTTGGAGCAGAAACTCGAAGAGTTGAGCGCTAAGAATTAGAATTATAGTATAAGAATTTAAGAGTTTTCGGCTTAGCCGATTAAAATTTGTTGTTATGCTCGTAAAGACCTTTTGTGGAGCGCTGATGGGACTTGAAGCCGTCACGGTAACGGTCGAAGTGAGTATCACCAAAGGAATGAAATTCCATCTTACTGGGCTTGCTGATACCGCTGTTCGCGAGAGCTACGACCGTATCCGCTCTGCAATGTTCAATAATGGGCTGCGTATGCCGAACATGGACATTACAGTCAACCTCTCTCCTGCCGACATAAAGAAGGAAGGCAGCGGATACGACTTACCGTTGGCTGTCGGAATACTTGCCTCAAATGGCCAGATTGCCTGCGATCATCTTGAGGAGTATATGATGGTGGGTGAGCTGGGACTCGACGGCCGACTGCAACCAATACGTGGAGTCTTGCCCATTGCAATACGGGCGCGTAAGGAACGTTTTAAAGGACTGATTGTTCCTGCGCAGAATGTTCGTGAGGCGGCTGTTGTAAACAACTTGGAAGTGTATGGGCTGGAGTCGTTGATGGACGTGATAAGATTCATCAATGGCGAACATTATGAGCCGACAATCGTAGATACACGTAAGGAATTTTTTGAACAGCAGTCGCATTTCGATGTTGACTTTGCCGATGTGAGAGGACAGGAGAGCGTGAAACGCGCTCTCGAAGTGGCTGCAGCCGGCGGACATAATATAATAATGGTAGGACCGCCGGGAAGTGGCAAGTCGATGATGGCTAAGCGGCTACCGTCAATCCTGCCTCCGCTGTCGTTGTCGGAGAGCCTTGAGACAACACTGGTACACAGTGTGGCAGGGAAACTGTCGCACGGTACATCGCTGATTTCGCAGCGTCCTTTCCGTGCTCCACATCATACTGTGTCACAAGTAGCCCTCGTTGGTGGCGGAGCAAATCCGCAACCGGGAGAGATATCGCTTGCGCATAACGGTGTGCTGTTCTGCGATGAACTGCCGGAGTTTTCCAGAAGTGTGCTTGAGGTCTTGCGCCAGCCTCTCGAAGACCGCCGAATCACAATCAGTCGTGTGAAGTATTCAATCGACTATCCTTGTTCCTTCATGTTTGTGGCATCGATGAACCCTTGCCCTTGTGGTTATTATGGTGATCCAACTCATAATTGTGTATGTACACCGGGACAAATACAGCGCTACATGAATAAAATTTCTGGACCGTTGCTCGATCGTATTGACATCCACTGCGAGATACAGGCCGTGCCTTTCGCCCAGCTCTCGCAGATGCAGCCGGGCGAGCCGTCGGCTGTCATCCGCGAGCGTGTCATTGCTGCCCGCAAGATTCAGGAGGAACGCTTCAAGTCCTTCAAGGGCATCCACTGCAATGCGATGATGACCGAGCGCATGCTCCACGAGTTTGCCGAGCCTGATGCTGCTTCGTTCGACATGCTCCGCATGGCTATGGAGCGCCTGAAGCTCTCTGCCCGTGCCTACAGCCGCATCCTCAAGGTGGCCCGCACCATCGCCGACCTCGCCGGCAGCGAAAAGGTTGAGTCTATGCATATCGCCGAAGCCATCGGGTATCGGAATCTGGATAGAGGCGACTGGGCAGAGAGAGGAATATAAGTACCAAAATATAGAATATAAAAAATGAATAGAAATTAAAGCTACATTTTAAGCATGTCAGAACTATGATAACGATAAACAAACTACTGAAGCTATGCCTACTTTTGGTAATGGTTGTATTGACAAACAATGCAGACGCGAAGAAGAAAACTGTAGTTAAAGATTACTGGCCCAATGGTGAACCCATAGCTGAGTGGTTCAGCGATACGGCAAAGGTGGATGTCGCCACGCTGGGCAAACGCTACCTTCTGACCGACTACGGCGTGCGCCAGGGCACTAACGAGGTGCAGACACGCGCCATTCAGGCCGTGATAGACCGTGCCGCCAAGCAGGGCGGCGGAGTGGTGGTAGTGCCTAAGGGCACATTCTACAGCGGCAGTCTGTTCTTCCGCCAAGGCACCCATCTGATGGTAGAAGAGGGTGGGGTACTGAAGGGCTCCGACCGCATACGTGACTTCGAGATACGCGAGACGCGCATCGAGGGGCAGACCTGCAAGTACTTCACCGCCCTGGTGAATGCCGACAGCATCAACGGATTCACTATCTGTGGCAAGGGCACCATCGACGGTAATGGCACCTCCTACTGGGAAGAGTTTTGGATTCGGCGCCAGTGGAACCGGCAGTGTACTAACAAGGATGCACAACGCCCGCGCCTGACCTACATCACCAACTCAGAAAACGTCACCATACAAGACGTGCGGCTCATCAACTCGCCCTACTGGACCAACCACATCTATCGTTGCCACCACGTGCGCTATCTCGACCTCTATATCTATTCCTCCACAGTGGATATCAAGGGACCATCGACCGATGCCATCGACATCGACGTGTGCCACGACGTGCTGGTGCGAGGCTGCTATATGAACGTCAACGACGATGCCGTAGTGCTCAAGGGCGGCAAGGGCACCTTTGCCGACCAAGCACCGGAAAACGGCCCCTGCTACAACATCTTGGTAGAGAACTGTCACTACGGCACCACCCACGGCTGCATGACGCTCGGCTCGGAGAGCGTGACCGACTGGAATGTCATCATGCGCAATTGTAGGGCCGACAACACCAATAATGTGCTGTGGCTGAAGATGCGTCCCGACACGCCGCAACGCTATCAGCATGTGCGAATAGAGAACTTCACCGGCAAGTGTCGCAACTTCCTGCTCGTGCGTCCCTGGACTCAGTTCTACGATAAACAGGAGCGTCAGGACATGCCACTCTCAGAATGCAGCAACATGACCTTCCGCAACATACGAATGACGTGCAACGTGTTCTTCAACGTCACCGGGTCGGATAAATACGCACTTAGAAACTTCGACTTCGAAGACATCGACTGCAGTGACTATGGCAAGGAGAAACCTTTCAGCAAGCGGCCCGTGGAGGGGCTGACGTTGAAGAATGTCAAGATAAACGGCGAAATGATAGAATAGCCTATGAACGTGTTTCTAAAAAAAATCATTTGCCTCGCCTTAATGCTTATGGCGGTGATGGCCGACAGTGCTCAGAGCAGGACCGACGTGCAGCTCAACGACGGATGGACCATACGACCCATCAGCGACCCTTCACCCGGCAAGCAAGGCACTTTAGTGACGCTGCCACACACGTGGAATGCCAACTACGTGAAGGGCACTTTCTACAATCGTGAGA
>CAMOEW010000037.1 GCA_946612625.1 uncultured Prevotella sp. | reverse complement strand
CGGATATTCAATCCAGCAGCGAGCTTTAATTTACACTTTTCATGGCTACAAAATTTCTAACTTATTTTGAAACAGCCCAAAAAATGCAAAAAAAATTCAATAAAAATGTTCTCGACGGCATTTCCTACATTCAGGAATTAGCATCGTTCCGAACGCCGGCATTTCCGAATTTCAGGAATTGGTGTCGCTCCGAACGACAGCATTTCCGCGATTCAGGAATTAGCATCGTTCCGAACGCCGGCATTTCCGAAACTCAGGAATTGGTGTCGCTCCGAACGCCGGCATTTCCTACATTCAGGAATTAGCATCGTTCCGAACGACGGCATTTCCGCACAATGCGTATAATTTTTTTTTAAAATGAAATTTTAGCCTTTGCTGACAGCTATCCCACCTGACTGCCGGGCTTGACATCCTTGGTGGTGGTGACAACGCTGAGGCTTTCGTCGAAGTCAACGGCCGAGAGAATCATGCCCTGGCTCTCGATGCCCATCATCTTGCGCGGAGCAAAGTTTGCCACGAAGAGTATGCGCTTGCCAACGAGCACTGAAGGGTCGTCGTAGAACGCTGCTATGCCGCTGCAGATGGTGCGGTCGGTGCCGGTGCCGTCGTCGATGGTGAAGCGCAGCAGCTTCTTCGACTTAGGAACTCTCTGGCAGTCCTTTACCAGTCCGACGCGTATGTCGAGCTTCTCGAAGTCCTCAAACGGCACGTTCGGTTTCACGTCGGCTGCCTTGAACTCTGCTGCCTCGTTAGCCTTCTTCGTAGCCTCCAGCTTGTCGAGCTGCTTCTGAATGACATCATCCTCGATTTTCTCGAAGAGCAGCGACGGTTCGCCCAGTTGATGTCCGGCGCTCAGCAGTTCGGTGCTGCCCAACTGTTCCCACTCAAAGTTGTCGAGGTTTAGCATCGAGCGCAGTTTCTTAGACGAGAATGGCAGGAATGGTTCGAAAGCAATGGCAAGATTTGCGCACAGCTGCAGGCAGATGTTGAGAATTGTCTCGCAGCGTTTCTGGTCGGTCTTCCATACCTTCCACGGTTCGCACTCCGTGATGTAGCGGTTGCCGATGCGGGCAAGATTCATAGCCTCGAACTGAGCATCGCGGAATTTGAACTGGTCGAGCAGAGCCTCCACCTTTGCCTTTACGTCCTTGAACTCGGCAAGTGCAGCCGTGTCGATGTCGAGCAGTTCGCCGCATGGTGGAACCACGCCGTCCCAGTATTTCCGGGTGAGCTGCAGAGCGCGGTTCACGAAGTTGCCATAAACGGCCACCAGCTCGTTGTTGTTGCGGTCCTGGAAGTCGCGCCAGGTGAAGTTGTTGTCTTTCGTCTCCGGCGCATTGGCGGTGAGGACATAGCGCAACACGTCCTGCTTGCCGGGCATATCCTCAAGATACTCATGGAGCCATACCGCCCAATTGCGCGAAGTCGATATTTTGTCGTTCTCAAGATTCAGGAACTCGTTTGCCGGAACATTGTCGGGCATTATATAGCCACCGTGGGCCTTCATCATTACGGGGAAGATGAGGCAGTGGAACACGATGTTGTCTTTTCCTATGAAGTGGATTAGCCGTGTGTCCTCGTCCATCCACCATTTCTTCCAGTCGCCCCATCGCTCAGGCTCTTTCTCGCACAGTTCCTTTGTGTTGCTTACGTAGCCGATAGGAGCGTCGAACCACACGTAGAGCACTTTTCCGTCGGCACCTTCTACAGGCACGGGGATTCCCCAGTCGAGGTCGCGCGTCATTGCCCGCGGCTGCAGGTCCATATCGAGCCACGACTTGCACTGGCCATAGACGTTGGGGCGCCACTCCTTGTGGCCGTCGAGAATCCACTCCTTCAGCCACTGCTGGTAGTCGTTGAGCGGAAGATACCAGTTCTTCGTCTCTTTAAGCACCGGAGCCTCGCCGGTTTCCTTTGAGCGGGGATTGATAAGCTCGGTTGGTTCAAGAGCGCGCCCGCAACCCTCCTCGCACTGGTTGCCATATGCCTGCTTGTGGCAATAGGGGCATTCGCCTACCACGTCGCGGTCGGTGAGGAACTTGCCGGTCTTTTCGTCGAAGAACTGCTTCGTGGTCTGCTCAACCAGCTTTCCGTCGTCGTAGAGCTTGCGGAAGAAGTCGGACGCAAACTGATGGTGTATCTTCGAAGTGGTGCGGCTGTAGATATCGAAACTGATGCCGAAATCCTCGAAACTCTTCTTTATCATCGAGTGATAGCGGTCAACTACATCCTGTGGGGTGATGCCTTCCTTTCGCGCACGCTGTGTCACCGGCACTCCATGCTCGTCGCTGCCACCGATGAACACTACTTCCTGCTTTTTCAGACGAAGGTATCTCACATAGATGTCGGCCGGAACATACACTCCGGCAAGATGACCGATATGCACACCGCCGTTGGCATACGGCAGAGCTGCCGTCACGGTGGTACGCTTAAATTCTTTATTGCTCATTCTGATAAAGGATTAATGTGTTTTCTCGTGCCGCGAGCGGGACTCGAACCCGCACAACCATCACTGGTCAAGGGATTTTAAGTCCCTCGTGTCTACCAATTCCACCATCACGGCAGCCGTTTGATGAAAAACCGGCTGCAAAGGTACGCTAATTTTTTTAAACTGCCAAATGTTTAACTAATTTTTCTACCGATTAGTTACTGTTAACACCTTGGTTCCATCGTCATATTGTGCCTTGTAGGTATAGAGCAGATAGCCGTCGGTGCTTGCGCCGGTGTTGAGCGAATATTGGCGGTGGCAGTTTGCACATTCCACTGAATGCCCGTCGTGGGTGAACGTAAGTGGAAAGCGATTCATGTTGTAAGTGTCGAGACAGAACCGGCACTGGCCATCGTAGGCGATATACGAATACACATTGTCGTTGACATCGAACATGCCAAAAAGACAGCCTATGATGAGGCGGTTGTCGGAACCCATCTGGCGCAGCAGATACTGCTCGCGGTCGGTTGTTATGTCGATGGTCTGCACACTGTTGCCGTCGTTAGGGGTGACCGTGAGGCGCTGTTTGCCGGTCTGATACTCGCGACTCACGATGACGAAGTAGTTGGCATTCTCTACTATGCTCGACAAGTAGGTGCCCACGTGCAGACTCATGTCGAAGTGGAAGTTTACGGGATATACCGTGCTGTACTTCTCGTCGGCCTTGTCGCAGGCTGCCAGCAGAAGTATAGAAGCGAGCAAAATCAGTTTTCTCATCCTAACAGTTGTTTTTCGGCGTTAATCATGCGTTCAAAGTGGAATCCGCTCAGCGTTTGTTCCATCAGAGACTTTATTTGGTCGTTACAGAGGTTACCTATGCTGCCCTCATGAGTATGATGGATGTTACGGTCGGGAACGAAATTACATGCCTCGATGTCAAGTCCTACTTTCTTATAGGCATCGCGGAATGGCATTCCGGCAGCTGCAAGTCGGTTGACCTCTTCGACACTGAACATCGGGTCGTACATCGGATTGTCGAGAATATGCTCGTTGACTTCTATCTTGTTGATGATATACGCTGCCATCTGAAGACAGTCGAGCAGTTCGTCGAAGGCAGGCAGGAACACCTCCTTGATAATCTGAAGGTCGCGGAAATAGCCGCATGGCAGATTGTTCATTATCAGCGTCACCTGTTGTGGCAGCGACTGCAGCTTGTTACATTTGGCGCGGATGAGTTCAAACACGTCGGGGTTTTTCTTATGCGGCATGATGCTCGAACCGGTGGTGCACTCCTTCGGCAGGCGGACGAACGAGAAGTTCTGCGAGTTGAACAGACATGCGTCGAATGCGAGCTTGGACACTGTGCCTGCTATGGTGGCAATGGCGAATCCCACGTTGCGCTCGGTCTTGCCACGGCCCATCTGAGCATATACCACATTGTAGTTCATAGAGTCGAAGCCAAGCAGCTTGGTAGTCATTGTGCGATTGAGAGGAAACGACGAGCCGTAGCCTGCTGCCGAGCCGAGAGGGTTGCGGTTGGTCATCTTGTAGGCAGCCTGGAGAAAGAGCATGTCGTCGGCAAGGCTCTCGGCATATGCTCCGAACCAAAGTCCGAAACTCGACGGCATGGCCACCTGAAGGTGTGTATAGCCGGGCATGAGCACGTCTTTGTAGCGGTTGCTCTTTTCAATCAACTCGTCGAAGAGCGACTTCACGCTGTCGGCAATGTCCATCAGGGCGTGTCGCGTGAAGAGCTTCAGATCGACGAGCACCTGGTCGTTGCGCGAACGCCCGGAGTGAATCTTCTTGCCCATGTCGCCCAATTTCCGGGTGAGCATCAGTTCCACCTGTGAGTGTACATCCTCAACGTCGTCCTCGATTACAAACTCGCCCTGCTCCGCTGACTGGTAGATGTTTTTCAGCTCGGCAAGCAGAGCCTTCAGTTCTTCAGCCTCTATCAAACCGATGCTTTCGAGCATGGTGATGTGAGCCATCGAACCCAGTACGTCGTATTTGGCAAGATAAAGATCCATTTCGCGGTCGCGACCGACGGTGAAACGCTCAATCTCTTTGTTTATTTCGAAATTCTTTTCCCAAAGTTTCATGACTACTCTACTTCCTTTATTCCCTAACTCCATTACTCCTCATATCGGATCATCGCCAGGGCATCGGCAACTTTCTCAAGTGCATCCTGCAGAGGGCCGCTAACCATGCCTTTGAGCATGAAAGGAATATCTGCGTCGATGGTTACTTTCATCTTGCTTGATGTCTCAGTGACTGGCAACACCTGAATCCATACTTTCAGTGGCACCGGCGACTTTGCTGCTTCGAACTTCACGCACTTCGGCTCTTCTCTTTCCACGATATTCAGCTTCACGTCGCCCACGGGCGACACGTTAATACTTATCGAGTCGCTGTCGAACTTGAAGTCGTTGACCTTGTCAGCAGGGATACGGTCGCGTACCTTTTCCAGATTGTTCAGGTCGCTGATGTTTCTATACACAGCCTCCTGAGAATATGGTATCTGCTTTATGCTACTTTCATATTTTGACATTTCTTCTATACTCCTTTTTTTTCTTCTACTTTCTCCATTCAGAAGGATTCTTACGCCACTCATGCAGCACTGCCACATCCTCCTTCGTCACATATCCTGTCTCTACTGCCTGCTCAACCACATGTTCATAGTCGGTGAGAGTGACAAGCTTTACGTCGGCATCCTTGAATGCCTTCTCGGCAACGGGGAAACCGTAGGTGTAGGCGGCTACCATGCCCACCACCTCGCAGCCATATTTGCGGATGGCATCGACAGCCTTCAGCGAACTGCCGCCGGTGGAAATCAAATCTTCGACCACTACCACCTTGGCACCTGTCTCAAGGTCGCCCTCGATAAGGTTCTCAAGACCGTGGTCTTTGGGCTTGCTGCGAACATATACAAACGGCAGGCCGAGAGCGTCGGCAACAAGGGCTCCCTGCGGAATTGCACCCGTGGCTACTCCCGCAACGGCGGTTGCCTCGGGAAACTGCTCCTGGATGATGTGGCATATCTCGAGCTTCACGAACGAACGCAGATGCGGATATGAAAGCGTTTTTCGGTTGTCACAATAGAAAGGTGACTTCCATCCCGAAGCCCATGTGAACGGATTGTTTGGTTGAAGCTTGATGGCCTTGACTTCAAGCAGCTTGCCGGCAAAGATTTTCTTAATTGTATCCATTTTCTTTAGTCTTAATTTTCGTTTTTCGGCACAAAATTACGAATAAGTTGCTGAATATCCAAATATATTTCCTATTTTATACGATTTATTAACTGTAGGTGTAGCCGAGCGTCAGTATGCTTATCTTTACGTCGCCTGCCTGTTTTATCGCTTCACAGCACGAAAGGAGTGTGGAGCCGGTGGTCATCACGTCATCGACCACGAGAATATGTTTCCCGTGGAGCGACTTCGCGTCGTCGAGACGGAAAAGCCCATCTACATTGGCAAGGCGCTCGGACGTCATGACATGCGTCTGGCTCTTCTCGAACCGGCAGCGAGAAACGGCATCAGACGATACCGGTATGCCGGTGACGCTACTGATGCCAAGTGCTATCATCTGACTCTGATTATATCCGCGCTGACGCTGGCGCTTTCTGGCAAGTGGCACGGGGACAATGACTTCGATGCCGTCGAAAAAACCCGACGGTAATATTTCTCCAGCATACATACTACCTAAATATTCCGCCACGTCGGGACGGTCGCAATACTTGAAGGCATGAACGATTTTTGATGTCTCCGACTTAGGCACATAGAAAAAGAATGCTGCTGCATTCTCGACAGGCACGAGAAACCAGAACCGCTGCGCCATGATGTTTTCCTTGGGGTTTAGGTGGAACAGCGTGCGGGGCAGGCCATGGTTGCAAGTGTTACACAGAATATCTTCGGCAGCCATGAGGCGGCAGCCGCACCTTACGCAACGGCGTGGAAGAAAAAAGTCGGTTAACATTCCGAAAATGCCTGTGCGCCTCATCTGTATATGCTCAGTCGTCGATACATTTAAGAATCAGGTCGATCGTGAAGCCGCGTCCTACGGCAAAACGCATAAGCTTTTGCTTCAGCTCGTAGGCTGAGGTAGCCCTTGTGGTCTTTGCCTTGCTTTTAAGCAAAGGGCGCAACACGCTGAGATACTCTTCATCGTCGATTTCGTTGAGCACACGTGCCTGGACGGCTTCGTCGATGTGCTTGAGGCGTAGCGACTGTTCAATCTTGTGCCGACCCCATTTGTTGTATTTAATCTTGTCGTTGACGAAACAGCGAGCATAGCGCTCGTCGTCGATATATCGTTCGCCGAGAAGACGGCTTAAGACATTTGACTGCGACTCTTCCGACAGTTCCCAGCGGCGCATCTTCTCTCTCATCTCCCACTGGCAGTGCTCGGCCGTGGCACACAGAGAGGCCAGCCGGAGATATGCATCATGTTCGGAAATTTCCTTCATCACTTCTTGGCTGTTATTCTTTAATACATTTAATCATACGCTGTCTGCCATACCGGTCTGCACGGATTTCGATGCTTGCGAAGCCGTCATGACGAAGCAACGCGACCATTTCGCCGGCGTATGCAGGATTGATCTCGAAGTAAAGCGCTCCGTCTTTCTTCAAAGCGGTGGAGGCATAACGGGAGATGGAATGATAGTAGAGTAGCGGGTCGTCATCAGGCACAAACAATGCCATCGACGGCTCGTAGCATACCACATTTGCCTGCATCGTAGGGCGTTCTTTCTGAGCAATGTAGGGCGGGTTGCTCACAATAACATCCCATTTGCAACTGTCGGCAGGCGGATTAAGGGCATCCTGCTTTGTGAAATGGATGTTGGCATTCAGGTCGTCGGCATTTGCAGATGCCGTCTTGAGTGCAGTATCTGAGATGTCCCATGCTGTCACTGCCGAATGACATGTCTCAAGAGCCAATGTGACAGCGATGCAACCGGAGCCGGTGCCTATGTCGAGAATGGAACATTCGCCATCAGGTGATGGCTGCCCGTGACGGCTGTCGATAATCCATAGGCACAGGTCGTATGTCTCCGGGCGTGGGATGAGCACCCCTTCTCCTACGGAAAAGCACCTGCCTCCAAACCATTCCCTGCCGGTTATATATTGTATGGGTTCATTCGACCGCAGGCGTTTCATCATCTCTTCCAGCCGAAGCAGGTCGGACGGCGACATGAGTGAGGCACCGTTGCATACAATGTCTGTATAGCTCATGCCGAAACAGTCTTCAAGCAACGTGCGGACGATTGCCTTTGATTCGCTTTCGCCGTAAATCGCGCATAATTGTTGCCATAAGTCGCGGTATGTTATGATGGTTTTCAATGATTTTCTTTTTATTGCCTACAAAATTAGTAATAATTTCCAGAAAAAGCATAACTTTGCAAATAAAAAAACATATGATGCAGAATTTTCCCTTCTCCAGGCCGATGTATATTATGGCCAAGCCTGCAGGAGCGCAATGCAATCTGAACTGCCGATATTGCTATTATAAAGGGAAACAGCAGATGTATGGCGACGGTAGAGTCATGGTAATGACCGACGATGTGTTGGAGGCGTTCGTGAAGGGATATATTGAGAGCCAGACAATGCCGGCGGTTCTCTTCACATGGCATGGCGGAGAGCCGATGCTCAGACCTCTGCAGTTCTACGAAAAGGCAGTGGTCTTGCAGAAGAAATACGCAGAAGGGCGAATCATCGACAACTGCATACAGACCAATGGTATGCTCATAACCGACGAGTGGTGCCGTTTCCTGAGTGACAACGGATGGCTTGTGGGGGTAAGTATCGACGGCCCACAGGAATACCACGACAAATACCGTAAGGCGAGGGGAGGGAAGCCGACGTTCTGTGACGTGATGCAAGGCATCGAAAAATTGGAGAAATACGGTGTGCAGTGGAATGCAATGGCGGTGGTCAACGACTACAACGGAAACCATCCCACAGAGTTCTATCGTTTCTTCAGGCAAATAGGATGCCGATACATACAGTTTGCGCCAATAGTGGAACCTGGGCTTGACTGCAATGTGCAGCCCCGGCAATGGGGCGATTTCCTATGTGCCGTGTTTGATGAGTGGATAAAAAAAGATGTGGGTGAATACTACGTACAAATATTCGATGCAATGCTTGCTCGATGGGTTGGCGAGGAGGCAGGAGTATGTATCTTCAACGAAACGTGCGGACAAGTGGGTGTAATGGAGTATAATGGCGACGTGTATAGTTGCGACCACTTCGTGTTTCCGGAATACAAGTTGGGCAATATGCGAGAAAAAACATTTGTAGAGATGATGTATTCTGAACGGCAGCGAAGTTTCGGAGCCGAAAAACACAATGGCCTGCCGGTGAAGTGCAGAAAATGCAGATTCATGTTTGCATGTAATGGTGAATGCCCTAAGAACCGAATTCTAACCGACGGTGAAGGAGAAAAGAACCTTAACTATCTGTGCGAAGGCTATTACCATTTCTATGTGCATATAGCCCCTTATATGGACTATATGAAACAGGAATATCTTGCTGGACGTCCACCTGCCAACGTAATGAATGTGTTGAATACTCGACTTCCTTGCCGAAGAGCGTAAGGCAGGACGAATACGAAATCTGGGATTCTCATATCACGGCGAACTTTGCGTACTATAATTCGGCGGTGAACGACCATTTGCTGCTACTGCTTGGGAAGAAAAGTACGGAAGACAAGATAGTCGCCGTCGGAAAATATGCTGAACTGGGTGGAGAGCGACTCATTGAGCGTGCCTTGCCACCAGTTGGTGAAGGGATGGAGGGGGTAGAGTAGTCCGTCGCACTCTAGATGCGAACACCCGAAGTCGAAGATGCTCACCTGCTGACGGGGGAAACTGTCGAATGTATGGTTGCCGTGATGAGGGGTGAACACTCCGTAATCGGTCATCATTGTGGGTCGGATGCCGTAGCTTCTCATATATTCCACCATCAGTGAGATATTTCCGAGAGTATGGTCTTCACGCTTTCCTGTAGAGCCCAGATATAAAATGTTGCGAAACCCACGTGATATGCAATAGCGGGTGGCTTTGGTCTGGTCGTTGTCTTCCTGCTCGGAAATCTGAATATAAGAGTCTTTGAATTTCTGTTTCAATAGTCCGGACAGAGAGTCGCCGTCGCCAATGACCACATCACAGTGTTCTACAGCCATTGCTGCAGCGTCGCAGCAGCAGAGAAAGTGTGCCTGGCGTAGCTGCTCTAACGGCTCTTTTGCCTTCGGAAAATCACCGTTGGCAAGGATTACGGCATCAAACGGTTTGAAGTCCATCATTCATCATTTTTTTCCAGTTGAAAAATCCCATTATGGCAATGACGACATAGAGAGCGTAAAGACCTGCTTTGAACGGTATGTCTTTTGATACGTAGAGCCAGGCACAGACGGCATCGACCACAATCCAGATGAACCACTGCTCAATGTATTTGCGGGCAAGAGCCCACAGACCTACAAATGAGAGAGCATTTGTGAAACTGTCGAGAACGGGGATTGTAGAGTTTGTGTAGCTTATCAATATATAATAGGTAAGAGCCCATACGACTAAGAAGAAAAATGCTGTGGGTAGAAACAGGCGGCGGCGCATATGAGTGATGGGCATTTCTTCTGTAGTCTGACCATGCTTGCGAAAAAACTTCCATATAATCCATCCGTAGATGGCGGCAAGGGTGTAATAGACAGCCATGCCTGCATCGCCATAGAGTCCATGACTCCAATAAAGCCATACATCGAGCGCGGGCATGATGATTCCAACAAGCCACAAGGCAATACTGGCACGGTATTCGAGCCAGATGTAGATCAGTCCGAATACCGTTGTCAGTATGTCAAGCCAATAGGTGTACAGAAACTCTGTCATAATGTTGGGTTAAAATGTTACAGACAGATGACCCATCATATTGAATGGTGCTGACGGTGCAAAACCGGCTCCCCACAAGTCGCGGCTACCATTGCGATTTACTGCCTCTATCTGCCCTGCGGCATTCCGGATGAACGAAGGCGCCGCCCAGCCGTTGTTGTCGAACTTACTGTTGAACACGTTGTAGAGCGACACGCCGACAACGGTTTCCTTAATACCAAACGACTTCAGTGCAAACGTGTAGGAAAGGTCGATGTTTGTGTTGAAGTGCTTGTCGAGCATGATGGTCTCGCGAGTCTCGTTGCCGAAATCATCGTTGCAGGTCATATACTCGAAACCGGTGTTTGTAAGGTATTGTTTGCCCACGAACTGACTTTGTATCGATGCTTTGAATCCGCGGTAGCTGAAAGTAAAAATATTGTTAAGTATAGTGGAGGGTGAGAAACTCAGCGGTTTGTCGTCGAGCACAGCGACACTTCCGTCGTCGAGGGTGATTGGCAGTTCCTTGACGCGGTTCTTTGAGAATGTGGCATTGATGTCCCAGCGGAACCAGTTGACGGGTTTCCATGCAGCCTCAAGTTCAATACCGAGACGATAGCTCTTGCCGAGGTTTTTGGTCTTAGCTTCGCCAAGTTCGTTAAGCTCTCCTGTAAGAACGAACTGGTCTTTGTAGTCCATCCAGTAGAAATTGGCTCCGGCAGAGAATGTCGTACTCTGGAAATTATAGCCTAATTCGAGGTCGTTAAGCCGCTCTGCCTTCACTGGTTCTGAGAGGATACCATAGATATCAATCACATTTTTATAGTTGTTACGTACCGGCTCTTTATGAGCGATGGCATAGCTTGCGAAAAGGCGGTGGTTGTCGTTTATCTGCCAGTTCAGACCGAACTTGGGATTAAAGAAGTTGAACTTGTCGGTTACAACATAACGGTTATCTGTGTTGTATCCGAATGCATCCTTCGGGTTCTGCATTTTGTAGCCAACGTGGCGGTATTGCAAATCGACGAAGGCGTTAAAACCTGTTGCAAACACGTAGCTGGCCTTGGCGTAGATATTGAAGTCGTTCTTGATGTTGTTGTTACGATAGTTCTCGTAATTTGGTGTGAGCATTACATCGGTGCCGGCCGTCTGAGCCCAGATGATTCGGCCAAAGTAGTCGCCGTCGTAGCGGTTCCAGCCGCCTCCGAATGTAGCCTGAAGGCGTTTTCGGTCGTTATAGTTCAGCGAAGCGATGGCTCCGAAAAAGTCGTTGTCCATCTTGTCCTGACTTATAAGGTCGTTTGTGATGCTTTCATCACCTATTCCGTAGTCTGCCCATGTTTTCCAGAGGTTAACAGGGACGATGTACTGCTCGTAATACCCCTTGCCCTTGGTGTAGTGAAGGGTAATATTCATGCTAAGTGTATTGGAGAGAATCTGGTTCCAAAGAAGTTGATAATTCTGCTGGTGGTAGTTGTCGGTCTGTCCATCGTAGTATCGGCGAATTCCGTCGGCATCATAGTATTCGCCGCATGAGTTATAACGGCGTCCGTAGAGAGACTGTTCATATTTGGACGTGTAGTTCCAAGCATGGTACGTTTCCTCGATTCCATTCCATGTAATGAACTTCACCGAGGTGTTGTTGCCGAAGTATCCTGCTTGAATGAAATACGAGTTGAGTTTTGTAGAAGCACGGTCAAGGTACCCCTTCGAGCCGATGTTTGAGAGCCGCCCCTGTATGCCCCAGTGACCTTTTATCATTCCACTTCCGAAACGAAGAGTCTCCTTGTGGCTGTAGTAGCTGCCGCCGCTAAGGTCGATGCTGAAGTAAGGCGTGAGGCCTATATTCTCAGTCTGCATGTTTAGTGTGGCTCCAAAAGCACCCGAACCGTTCGTTGATGTGCCTACGCCGCGCTGAATCTGCATTGACTGTACAGAGCTGGCAAAATCGCCCATATTAACCCAAAACACTGTTGAGCTTACGGGGTCGTTTAGCGGAACACCGTTGGCGGTGATGTTAATGCGCGAAGGGTCGGTGCCGCGCACGCGTAGAGACGTGTAGCCGATGCCGTTGCCGGCATCGCTTGTCATTGTAATACTCGGAGTCAGCGACAGCAGGTATGGCACGTCCTGACCGTAATTGACGCTCTTGATGGCATCTCGCTTCATGTCGGTGAATGCCATCGGTGTTTGTTTTGAGGCACGGGTCGAAGTCACCTGTACATCTTGTAGTTCCACACTTTTCAGTGAGTCGAAAGGCTCGATTCCCTGAACGTTTGCTGCCATCATTGCAGCAACTGCAAAAGAAAAAAACTTTTTCATCCCTTTTCTCGTTTTTATTGCTAATTTTCTTCAAAAAGGGGGCATTGTTGATCTGTAATCCTATCATCCCTACGTCGGAATTACCCGTATCAGGTTTCGAGGGTATCATCTCAGCCGGCAAATGCCAGCACCCCTTGATGTGCAACTTTTGTAAATCGGCAGCAAAGGTACAAAGATTATCGCAATCTGCCAAATTTTTGCTTATAAAAAGATTATAATATTCTTCGTATTCCTTTGTGGTTTTGCATACTTTTTATTACCTTTGTACCCGTAATAAAATAAAAATTCTTAAGGTATGAATAAAGATTTTCAGCTTGATGCCCACGGAGAATTTCTGATGCAACAATATCGTGAGCGCCACGATGTATATTCTAGGATTGAACAGACAGCATTTGACATATTGAACAACACCCTGAAACGCCAGGGGATTTATGTCACGGCCATTGAGCACCGCGTGAAAGAAGAACGGTCGCTTATGGGTAAACTGGAGTTGAAAGGAGCCAAATATCATTCGCTCGACGATGTCACGGATATTGTGGGAATCCGAGTGATAACTTTCTATACAGATGATGTTGACAAGGTTGCCGTTGTAGTGAAACAGATATTCAACGTTGATTGGGACGACTCGGTAGATAAACGTAAACAGCACAGTCTAGACAGTTTCGGTTACAACTCGCTACACTATATTTGCCGACTGCCGCAACAGGTCGCCGACCCGGAAGAGCCGTTGATTACCAACCTACGCTTTGAAATACAGATGCGAACGGCACTGCAGCATGTGTGGAGTACGATAGAACATGACGTGGGATACAAGGGTGCAGTGAAGATGCCGCCGGAATACAGACGACAGTTTAATCGTCTGGCAGGTATGATTGAACTGATCGATGACGAGTTTAGCCGTCTGCGTACAACCCTCACCGAATATCGTCGGCAGATGCAACAATTAGTGGAGTCGGGACATCTTGACGAAGTGTCGCTTAACGATGACAGTTTCCGCAGTTACCTGCAGACCCGGCCATTTGATCGGTTGAACCAGCGTATTGCGGCTGTAAACCAAGCTGAGCTGTTCCCTACACCGATTATGCCATATCTGCTTGTTATGCAGGCTATTGGTATGGAGACATTAGGTGATGTGCAACGTCTGATTGACAATTATTCGGATGATGCATACAGCTTGGCTATCTCACAACTCGCTACAACCGACCTGGACATCGTAGCCGAAACAATAGGAGTGATGAATTTGTGCTGTATCTATGTGTTGAAACAAGGAAAAGGACGCCCGGGCATTACTTTTATGTTTGATATTCTGAATGGCAGAAAGCAGGAGAATATTGTTCTCGCCGAGAACATTCTGGAGCAAGCTCTCACACTGCCGTTCATGAAGGGTGTGCCGGTGTGATAACGATATTAGAACTGAAACGGTCTATACATCACAGGTGAAGGAATTTCCGATAGTGACATTTAAGAAAGCGCAGGCTTATTGATGTGAAGTATTGTGTAGGGTGTCCGATTTCTCCTGCCATATAGGAGTTGTACCATTAAGAATGTCGTTCGTTTCAAGCTCCAGTTCTGGAATCTCTATGGCGCTATCATTCTTCTTTGGAATTTCTATACTGGCAATGGGGGTTACTTCTACCATTGCTACTCCTTGGGATAATATACCCAGTTCCTTAGCTGCTCGCCACGACAGGTCGATGATACGGCCTTTGACAAACGGGCCGCGGTCGATTACTTTCACAATCACCTCCTTTCCATTGACAGGATTCTTTACGCGAAGCATTGTGCCGAAAGGCCATTTGCGATGGGCGCACGTGAGAGAGTCGTGATGCACGCGTATGCCGCTGCTGGTACGACTTCCAGTTGCTCGCTTGGAATAGTAGGTGGCCCTGCCCTTTTGTACCTGAGCAACAACATCGCCAAATGACAACAAACAGAGAATAACGGAAAAACAATGAATCCGTAGTCGGAATCGTTGTGCCATTTTTGGGAATTTATAATATAAAAACTTCTTCACCGCTACTCATTTATATAGGTTGGGGGAGTACCCCCCCCCAACCATTAGACGATGCCCTGCGCCATCATTGCATTGGCAACCTTCATGAAGCCTGCGATGTTGGCACCTTTGACGTAGTCGATGTATCCGTCACTCTGTTTGCCGTATTTCACACACTGTTCGTGAATTGAATGCATTATGTAATGCAGCTTCTCGTCAACTTCGGCGGCACTCCAACTCAAACGCATTGAATTCTGAGTCATTTCAAGGCCCGAGGTCGCAACACCTCCGGCATTGACTGCCTTACCTGGTGCAAATAACTGCCTGGCGGTAATGAACTTTTCAACAGCTTCAGTTGTACATCCCATATTGCTAACTTCAGCTACGCAAAGGGGCTTGTTGGCAAGAAGAAGGTCTGCATCGTCGCCGTTGAGTTCGTTCTGTGTGGCGCAAGGCAATGCAATGTCGCACTTAACTTCCCAAGGCTTCTTGCCTGGATAGAATGTCGAACAGGGGAACTCGTCAGCGTATGGAGCACACACGTCGTTGCCGCTGGCTCGCAGTTCTAACATATACTCTATCTTCTCGTCATTAAGACCTGCAGGATCGTAGATGTAGCCGTCTGGTCCGCTGATAGTAACGACTTTTGCCCCCAGTTCTGTCGCTTTCTTGGCCGCACCCCATGCTACGTTGCCAAAGCCGCTGATGGCAATAGTCTTGCCTTTGATGTTATGACCGTGGGTATTAAGCATCTGGTTTACGAAGTAGAGTGCACCATATCCTGTTGCTTCAGGACGAATGCGCGAACCGCCCCATTCCAAACCCTTGCCCGTAAGAACTCCGGTCCATTCTTTTTTCAGACGCTTATATTGCCCGAACAAATAACCTATTTCTCTGGCTCCTACGCCAATGTCTCCTGCCGGTATATCCTCGTCAGGGCCTATGTGACGGTAAAGCTCGTTCATGAACGACTGGCAGAAGCGCATCACCTCTTGGTCGCTACGTCCTCGAATGCTGAAGTCGGCACCGCCCTTGCCTCCGCCCATGGGCAATGTGGTGAGCGAGTTCTTGAAGGTTTGCTCGAAGCCGAGAAACTTTAGTATGCTGAGATTCACGGAAGGATGGAAGCGTAATCCACCCTTGTACGGACCAATTGCACTATTGAACTGCACACGGTAACCTATGTTTACATGAACTTCCCCTTTGTCATCTACCCAAGGTACACGGAAAGTGATGATACGTTCGGGTTCAACTATCCTTTCAATCAGTTTTGCTCTTTCAAACTCGGGGTGACTGTTATATACATCCTCTATTGAAACAAGTACTTCTCTTACTGCCTGTAGGTACTCAGACTCACCCGGATGCTTGCGCTCCAAGTCTTGCATGATTTTTTCTACGTTCATAGTAATAATTCTTAAAGTTTCATTTTGTTATTGTTGCAACGCAAATATAGTTATTTTTCTTGAGTCGGCAAAGAAAAATCCCGGTTTTTTTACAATGGGGGTTGCAATTTGATTTTTTTTCGCTTTTATGGTACAAATAATGTCACATTTTTGTAATCCTAATATAGCAAAAGCAGTCCTGCTATTCCGCAAAAGACAATCATTCTTATTGGGTTTATCTTCAGCCAAAAAGTACCTATGAATGTTGAGGCAAATAAGAAACAACTGACAATAAATTGCCAGATATTTTCAGTTGGAGTGGAAAAGTTGTCGCTTGTCATTAATAGCAGAGTGGCTGCTGCAAGCAGTCCTACCACTGCGGGGCGTAGGGCTTCAAATATAGACTGCATCATGGGAGCCTTCATATATCGCATGAACATCCAACTGATAAGAATCATTAATATGAACGATGGCAACATCAGTGCAAAGGTAGCAGTGACACTGCCTAAGATTGACATGGGGATTGAATAGCCGGCATTTTTTATTGCAGTATATCCGCAGTAGGTTGCCGAGTTGATGCCTACAGGACCAGGTGTCATCTGAGAAATAGCTACGATGTCGGTGAACTCGGCATTGGTAAGCCAGTGCCAGTGTTCTACTGTCTCATGCTGAATGAGCGACAGCATTCCATAGCCGCCGCCAAATCCGAAAAGACCAATCTCGAAAAATGTAAGAAATAAGTATAGGTAGATCATTTGTTCTTAATTCTTAACTCTTAATTTCCCATAGGCGAAACCTCCAATGCCAGCCATTAAAATAATGTATATAGGCGAAATGCCAAGAAGCCATATGGCCAGAGCACATGCTACTGGAATCCAAAGGGTGTACTTGTTCAGTTGCGCTTCCTTACCAAGATTAAAAGTTGGAACAGCTATAAGAGCAACCACAGCAGGCCGGATGCCTCGGAAAATAGCAGCTATCACTTTGTTGTCCTCAAACTGGTGGAAGAACATGGCGATGGCGAGAATGATGAGGAAAGAAGGGAGGGCAGTGCCAAGAGCTGTGGCTATGGCTCCGCTCTTCCCTTGCAATTTATATCCTACGAATATGCTTATATTTATGGCAAAGACACCAGGACAACTCTGGGCTATGGCTATCAAGTCAAGCATTTCTTCCTTCGCCACCCATTTGTGGCGCTCAACCACTTCGTCTTCAATCAGTGGAATCATGGCATATCCACCTCCGAGAGTGAATAGTCCGATACGGAAGAATGTTTTGAACGCTTCCCAATAAAAAGTTTTCGATTTCAATTCTTCAGTTTTTCCTCTATCCATTTGCGGGCATTAACGAATGCTTCTATCCATGGTGTCACCTCGTCCATCCGACGGCGTTCTGGATACCATGCGCATTGCCATGGGAAGATTGCTCGTTCCAAGTGTGGCATCATCGCAAGATGACGTCCGTCGGCAGAGCAGATTCCTGCTACGTCGTAGTCGCTGCCGTTGGGGTTGGCTGGATAATCGTGGTAGTTGTATTTTGCAACAATATTATATCTGCTTTCTTCGTCGGGTAGTGAGAATTTACCTTCGCCATGGGCAACCCAGATGCCAAGTTTGTTCCCACTTAGACTCTTGAACATCACGCTGTTGTTGTCGGGTATGGCCAATGAGATAAACGCGCTCTCGAACTTGTGGCTATCGTTATGTAGCATACGGGTACGTGATTTTTGCTTGTCAATTGTAGATTGCCCGTTGTCAATTAATCCCAATTCAACCATCAACTGGCATCCATTGCAGATACCCAGCGAGAGTGTGTCTTCACGAGCATAGAAACGGTCGAGGGTTTCTTTCGCCTTGGTATTGAAGAGAAATGCACCTGCCCAGCCTTTTGCGGAGCCGAGGACATCACTATTTGAGAAACCTCCACAGAATACAATCATGTTCACCTCGTCGAGAGTCTCGCGACCTGTGATGAGATCGGTCATCATCACATCCTTCACATCGAAACCCGCCAAATAAAGCGAGTAAGCCATTTCACGCTCGCCATTGGTGCCTTTTTCACGGATAATCGCTGCTTTTGGTCGTTCGGGCGAAAACTCATGCGTAACAGAAAGACCATATTGGGAGAGCCGTCCAGTGAACTCTTTGTTGAACTTAATCTCCAATGGCTGTAGCTTGTAGTTAGCGAAACGCTCTTTGGCCTTGCCGTTGAAGCTTTGTTTCTGATCGAGCAGATAGCTGGTTTTGTACCAGATGTCACGGAGATTGTCTATGTCGAAAGAATGTTCCCAGCTGTCTTTCTTCACAATGAGCCTGCGCTCTCCAGGCATGGGGTAGCCAATCTTTGCATAGCCTATGCCATGCTGTTCCATAAACTTGCGGAATTCTATCTTATGACTGTCGGAAATTTCAACGATGACACCAGGGTTTTCTGCAAACAGTATTTTAACTATGTCGTTGCCACCCAAGTCGTGAAGGTTGATATGTATGCCTCCCTCGCGGTTAGCGAAAGTCATCTCAAGCAGAGTAGTAATAAGACCTCCAGCACTTATGTCGTGACCTGCCATTATCCAGCCTTTGCTAATAAGCTCCTGAATGGCATTGAACGCATCGGCGAAATAGTCGCTGTTCTTAATAGTAGGAACGTCACTGCCTACCTTTCCTAAACTTTGTGCAAATGCACTGCCGCCAAGATGCAGCTCGTCGAAGGAAAAATCAATGTGATAAATAGAGGCGTTCTTGTCGTTAACCAGGACTGGCGATATCACTTTACGAATATCGCTCACCTCACCGCCGGCACTCACGATAACAGTTCCCGGTGAAATGATCTTTTCACCATTGGGGTATTGCTGTGTCAGCGATAATGAATCTTTTCCTGTGGGAACATTGATGTGGAGGTCGCAGCAAAAATCGCTCAGAGCCTTTACGCCGGCATACAGGCGAGCATCTTCACCTTCTTGACTGCGGCATGGCCACATCCAATTGGCAGAAAGACTTACGGAGCCAAGACCATCGGCAAGTGGAGCCCAGACAATATTTGTCAGTGCTTCGGCAACTGATAGCACACTGCCAGCCTCAGGTGATGCTAACCCTGCTTGTGGCGCGTGACCGAGAGCCGTGGCAATGCCTTTTCTGCCGCGATAGTCCAAAGCTACAACACCACAGTCGCTCAACGGCAGTTGTAACTCGCCCTGACATTGCTGACGGGCTATTTTCCCCGTGACAGAACGGTCAACCTTATTTGTCAGCCAATCTTTGCAGGCAACAGCTTCCAATTGAAGCACGCGCTCCAGATATTCGTCAATCTTGTCCTTGGTATAAGTTACGTCCTCGTATTTCCGCTTAACGGTTTTATCTACCATTACGGTTTTCGGGGAGTGCCCGAACATCTGGGCTACATCGAGGTCGAATGGCTTTACACCGTCGCCCTGAATGAATGAGAAATGAGCATCACCGGTGGTTTCGCCTACTACATATAGTGGAGCACGCTCGCGTTCTGCTATCTGGCGAACATGTTCTATGTGCTTTTCGTCGATTAGCAGACCCATGCGCTCCTGGCTTTCGTTGGCAATAATTTCCTTGGCAGAGAGCGTCTTGTCGCCAATAGGAAGCTTGGTCATGTCAATCTCGCCACCGCATTCTTCTACAAGTTCGGAGAGACAGTTCAGATGACCGGCGCTGCCGTGGTCGTGGATTGACACAACAGGGTTGACGTCTTCTTCGCATAGCGCACGTACCAAATTGTAAGCTCGTTTCTGCATTTCCGGATTCGCACGCTGAACGGCATTCAACTCTATGCCATTGCTGTAACGGCCGGTATCAACAGAGGAAACACTGCCGCCACCAAGACCAATGCGATAGTTGTCGCCTCCTACAACAACAATCTTGTTGCCTTTCTGAGGCTCTTTCTTCAGACAGTCGCGCTTGGTGCCGTAGCCCACACCGCCGGCAAGCATGATAACCTTGTCGTAGGCGTATTTGACTGGAATGCTTGACCGTTCTATTTCTTTATTGTCGGATGAATCGTCCGATGGCGAAACTCCCAAATCGTCAAATGCTTCTTGGTGCTCAAATGTCAAGACGGAGCCGCAGATGAGTGGCTGGCCGAACTTGTTGCCGAAATCGCTCGCTCCGTTAGAGGCTTTGATGAGAATCTGCTCTGGAGTTTGATATAGCCACTTGCGAACGGGCAGAATGTTTTCCCAGTCTCTTCCGACGGCTGATGTGCCATTTGTTGTTTGGTCTTTCTCGTTTACAGACGAAGCCTCACAAAGACGGGGATATGCGGTCATATAGACTGCAGTGCCTGCAATGGGCCATGAGCCGACACCACCTCCCATGCGGTCGCGGATTTCGCCCCCGGTTCCCGTGGCGGCACCGTTGAATGGCTCTACAGTCGTGGGGAAGTTGTGGGTTTCAGCCTTCAGTGAAATAACGCTTGCAATCTCTTTCGTTCGGAACCAGTCGCTTGTGCTTTGATTGGCAGGCGCAAACTGCTCTACTATCGGCCCTTGGGCAAATGCTACATTGTCTTTATAAGCCGACAGTATCTTGTTGGGATTCTCGTTGGTAGTCTTTTTAATCATGGCGAAAAGGCTCGATTCCTGTTTTTTCCCGTCAATGATAAACGTACCGCCGAAAATTTTGTGGCGGCAATGCTCTGAGTTTATTTGGGCAAAGCCGAATATCTCAGAGTCTGTCAGTGGACGACCATTTTCTTTTTCTATTTTGTGCAGGTATTCTATCTCTTCCGGAGAGAGCGCCAGCCCTTCCTGCTCATTGTATTCTTCCAGATTCTCAATGTGTTTTATTGGTTCTGGTTTGATGTTAACAGTGAAAATGTCCTGATTCAAGCCTTTATACATGCGCTGAAGCATTGGATCGTAATCGGCGTCTTCGCTTTCGACGGGAAAGTATTCTTCAATGCGGTTAATGCCTTTCAGACTCATGTTTTGGGTGATTTCTACTGCATTAGTACTCCAGGGACTAATCATTTCTCTGCGTGGACCAATGAAGAATCCTTCCATCGTGTCTGCTTCAGACAATTTTGCATTGCCGTATAGCCAGCATAATTCGTTGATTTCGTCTCGCGTTAACTGATGGTCAATTTGAGTGGCGATAACGCTCTTTTGTGGGGTCGTGAAAAAGAAAATCATGTCTTCGTTTTTTATTTCTTTATTTATTTCTGTGGGCAAAGGTAGCACAAAAAATCGAAAAAACGCAAAAAGTCACTTAAAATACACTAATTCTTTTTGACTTTTTATGTTCTTTGGCGTCATTATTGTAAATTTGCATAAGAATTTGTATTTGAATAACATTTAATTTTGATTATTATGAAAAAACGTGTTTTATTTTTAGGTATGCTTGCTGTTGGCATGATGATAACAAGCTGTGTAAGCAAGAAAGCATTGGTGGAATGCCAAAATGAGAATCAAAGGCTGAGTGCCGACTATAAGGAGCTGAGTTCAAATTATCAGAGCACCAAGGAAGCTCTTGCAGCAAAGAATGCAAGGTTGCAGAGCTTAGAGTCGCAACTGAAATCGCAGCAGGCAACGGCAGCCGCCCTACAGTCGTCGCTCGACAAAAGTTTGAGCAATGCAAGTCAGAACAATATCAGTATTGAGAAACTGGTTGACCAAATAAATGAGTCCAATCAGTATATTCGACATCTTGTTGAGGTAAAAAGCAAAAGTGACTCTCTGAATATGGTGCTGACGAACAACCTTACGCGTTCGCTGTCAAAAGAAGAACTAAAAGAAGTAGATGTCCAGGTACTCAAAGGAGTAGTATATATTTCTCTTGCCGACAACATGCTATATAAGAGTGGCTCATACGAGATTAACGGTCGTGCTGCGGAAACCCTTAGTAAGATCGCAAAGATTATTAAGGACTACAAGGACTACGATGTGCTTATCGAGGGAAATACTGATAACGTACCCATTTCACGCGAAAACATACGTAACAACTGGGACCTCTCTTGTCTGCGTGCATCAAGTGTAGTACAGGCCCTGCAGAACGATTATGGCGTGGATCCGAAACGTCTTACTGCCGGTGGACGTGGCGAATACAATCCTTTGACGAAGAATGATACCGAGGCTGCAAAACTACGCAATCGCAGAACGCAGATAATCATTACTCCGAAACTTGATCAGTTTATGGATCTTATAGACAAAGCTCCTGATGAGACGGTGACAACAGAGTGATACTTATATATAATATAATGTATATTCTCTTTGTGTCTTGACA
>CAMOEW010000036.1 GCA_946612625.1 uncultured Prevotella sp. | reverse complement strand
GTACGACTTCACCAAGGCCATCCACCGCATCGCTGGCATCACAACATGCCATGTTCATCCTCTTCACACGGCAGAATATCCTACGCCTGCCAATCGTCCGCACTACTCTGTGCTCGACAAGACGAAAATCAAGCATACCTACGGTATCGAAATACCATACTGGGAAGAGAGCCTCGCAGTTTGTCTTCACAAACTACTAAAGGATAACGAATAAATGACAACTAAAAGATGAATCAAGAAATAGAGCGCAGGCGAACATTCGCTATCATTTCTCACCCTGACGCAGGAAAGACCACGCTGACAGAGAAGTTTTTACTTTTCGGTGGGCAGATTCAGGTAGCAGGAGCTGTGAAAAGCAACAAGATAAAAAAAACCGCCACCAGCGACTGGATGGACATTGAGAAGCAACGCGGCATCTCGGTTTCGACATCGGTGATGGAGTTCGACTATCACGAATACAAAGTGAACATCCTCGACACTCCTGGTCATCAGGACTTTGCCGAAGATACGTTCCGAACGCTCACTGCCGTTGACAGTGCCATCATCGTTATCGACGGTGCCAAGGGTGTCGAGACGCAGACACGTAAGCTCATGAACGTATGCCGAATGAGAAACACGCCCGTCATTGTATTCATCAACAAGATGGACCGTGAGGGACGCGACCCCTTCGACCTACTCGACGAGATTGAGCAGGAGCTGGAAATAAAGGTGCGACCTCTAAGCTGGCCCATCAACCAGGGAGCTAAATTTAAGGGTGTATATAATATATATGAGCAGAAGCTCGACCTTTTCACCCCCGACAAGCAACGAGTGACAGAGAAGGTTGAAATCGACATCAACAGTAGCGTCCTCGAAACACACGTGGGCGAGCAGGATGCCCAGAAGCTGCGTGACGATCTGGAACTCGTGGATGGCGTATATCCAGAATTCGACGTAGAGACTTACCGCTCGGCTGAGGTTGCACCAGTGTTCTTCGGCTCGGCTCTCAACAATTTCGGAGTACAGGAACTTCTCAACTGTTTTGTTGAGATAGCCCCAAGTCCTAAGCCCACAAAGGCAGAAGAACGCATGGTAAGCCCCGAGGAGCCGAAATTCACAGGCTTCATATTCAAGATCACTGCCAACATCGACCCCAACCACCGCTCATGTATCGCTTTCTGCAAGGTATGCTCAGGAAAGTTCCAACGCAACCAGCCTTATCTGCACATTCGACATGGAAAGACGATGCGCTTCACTTCACCCACACAGTTTATGGCGCAACGCAAGAGCACTATCGACGAAGCATGGCCAGGCGACATTGTGGGACTGCCCGACTCCGGAGGAGTATTCAAGATTGGCGACACACTCACCGAGGGCGAACAACTTCACTTCAGGGGACTGCCGTCGTTCTCGCCCGAGCTGTTCAAATTCATTGAGAACGACGACCCAATGAAATCAAAACAGTTTCAGAAAGGTCTGGAACAACTGATGAACGAGGGCGTAGCCCAGCTATTCGTCAACCAGTTCAACAACCGCCGTATCGTGGGCACTGTGGGACAGCTTCAGTTTGAGGTTATCCAGTATCGCTTGGAGAATGAGTATAACGCTCGCTGCCGCTGGGAACCCGTCCACCTACATAAAGCATGCTGGATAGAGAGTGACGACGAGCAGGAGCTTGACAATTTCAAAAAGCGCAAATATCAATATATGGCAAAAGACAAAGACGGTCGCGATGTGTTCCTTGCCGACTCTGGCTATGTACTGTCAATGGCTCAGGAAGACTTCAAGCACATACGATTCCATTTCACAAGCGAATTTTGATTATAATTTGCGGTTTCCAAGCCACACTGCAATTTACACGAACAAAACACATGAAACAAGAAGAAGACATACGACAAGCGTGCGAGGTGATGCGTCAGGGAGGCATCATTCTCTACCCTACCGATACTGTATGGGGAATCGGCTGCGACGCCACCAATGCCGAGGCCGTAGCCAAAGTATATAAGATAAAACAGCGCGAAGATTCTAAGGCACTGATATGTCTCGTAGATAGCGACAACCGGCTACAGCGATACGTTAGGTATGTACCCAACGTGGCATGGGATCTCATCGACTGTGCCGACAAACCAATCACAGTCATTCTTGACGGAGCCGTAAACTTGGCTCCCAACTTGATTGCCGATGATGGAAGCATTGGCATACGCATCACACGGGAACCATTTTCAAAAGAACTTTGCTACCGTTTCCAAAAAGCCATAGTCTCAACATCAGCCAACATTAGTGGAGAACCGGCCGCACAAAACTACAGCGACATCGACCCACGCATACTCGAAGCTGTTGACTACGTATGCTGGAGCCGACGCCAGGAGCATAAACCACACACGCCATCAAGTATAGTGAAACTGAAAGCCGACGGCGAGGTTACTGTCATACGGAAATAAAAAACGCAACAAATGAAAAGCTGGGCTGAACAACTGAACAACTGGCGTGCCAGACACATCAGCGACAAAGTGTTCATAATCACACTCGCACTGATGGTGGGTTTTTTTGCTGCCGTAGCTGCATACGTGCTTCACAGCACCATAAACCTTATCGTGAGGTTGCTCACCGGTTCGTTCGACACCGAAACCTTCAACTTCCTATATCTACTCTATCCCGTAGTAGGTATTTACCTCACCAGCCTGTTCGTACGATATATCGTCAAGGACAATATATCCCACGGAATAACCCGAATACTATACTCCATCAGCTCAAACAAGAGCCGGCTGAAAGTTCACAACTGTTGGAGTTCGGTCATCGCCTCTGCAATAACCATCGGCTTCGGAGGTTCCGTAGGAGCTGAGGCCCCGATTGTTCTGACTGGCTCGGCTATAGGAAGCAATCTCGGAAAGATATTCCATCTCGACAGCAAGACGCTCATGACGCTCGTGGGATGCGGTGCGGCAGGAGCCATTGCCGGCATTTTCAAGGCTCCAATAGCAGGATTGGTGTTCACACTCGAAGTGCTGATGATCGACCTTACGATGGCATCGCTGTTGCCCATCCTCGTTTCGTGTGTTACGGCAACATGCTTCACATACATCTTCCTCGGCAATTCAGCACTGTTCTCATTTCATCTCGACAACGACTGGATGGTTGAGCGTGCACCGGCAACCATTCTGCTGGGGATTGCCTGCGGACTGATAAGTCTCTACTTCATCCGCACGATGAACAAGTGCGAGGATATGTTTGCACGTTTCCACGACAAACAATACGTAAAGCTCATCATTGGCGGAAGTATTCTAAGCCTTCTTATATTCCTGTTTCCTTCTCTCTACGGCGAAGGCTATCATGCCATCAACCTACTGCTCAACGGGCGCACTCAGGCCGACTGGGACATGATTATGCAGAATTCAATGTTTGCAGGGCACAGCAGTATGCTCGTAGTCTATCTGGCACTCGTATTGCTGACAAAAGTATTTGCCACTTCGGCCACCAATGGCGGAGGAGGCTGCGGAGGTACGTTCGCCCCGTCGCTCTTCATCGGATGCTTCGGAGGTTTCCTCTTTGCACGAGTATGGAACATGTACGAGCTTGGCATCTACCTGCCTGAAAAGAATTTTGCCTTATTGGGCATGGCCGGAGTGATGTCGGGAGTTATGCACGCACCGCTGACCGGCGTTTTCCTTATTGCCGAGATCACAAGCGGATATAATCTCTTCGTACCACTTATCATAGTAAGTATTGCAGCCTATCTCACCATCATCATCTTCGAGCCACACAGCATCTACGGTATGCGACTGGCAAAGCAGGGAAAGCTGATAACCCACCACACCGACCACGCCGTCCTTACGCTGATGAGCCTCAACAGCGTCATCGACCATGATTACACTGCCATTGACCCTGACATGGAATTGGGCAGCATAGTACACAAAATCAGCCGCAGTAAGACAAGCATACTTCCAGTATGTGATGCCGCAGGCAATCTGCTCGGCGAGATCGACCTGACCAAGATACGGCACATAGTGTTCCGAACCGAGTTATATCACCACTTTCAGGCAAAACAGTTGATGACGGAACCGAAAGCCATCCTTCGCGATTCCGACGACATGACATCGGTGATGAAGACTTTCGACAACAGCCATGCTGACTTTCTGCCGGTACTCGACGCAGAATCACATCTGAAAGGATATATCTCGCGTCAGCGACTATACGGAATGTACCGCAAGATGGTGGCCGACATGAGCCAGGAGTAGGCTGCACTACGTGCTTGATGGATAATGAATAATGGATAAAGTGAAATGGAAAAAAGCGATTTAAGGATAGTATTTATGGGAACGCCCGAGTTTGCCGTTGAGACACTCAAGGCTCTCGTGGAAGGCGGCTACAATGTAGTGGCTGTAGTGACACAGCCCGACAAACCTGTTGGACGCCACGGCAGCGTACTTCAGCCTTCCGAGGTGAAACAATATGCAATAGAACACAACATACCGGTGCTGCAACCGGAGAAGATGAAAGACCCCGTATTCGTTGAGCAGCTACGATCCTACGATGCTAACCTTCAAGTGGTAGTTGCTTTCCGTATGCTTCCCGAAGTGGTATGGGCTATGCCCCAATACGGGACGTTCAACGTACATGCTGCCCTGCTGCCGCAATATCGTGGGGCAGCACCTATTAACTGGGCAGTAATCAACGGCGAAACTCTGACGGGAGTAACAACATTCTTCCTCGACCACGATATCGATACGGGACGCATCATCGAGCAACGCACCTTCAACATTGCCGACGACTACAACGTAGAAAACGTATATGACGGACTGATGCTCCTTGGGGCTGAAATATGTCTCTCGACCATCGACAAAATTATTGCCAACGATGGCAAACCGGAAAGCATACCCCAGGAACATCTCATCACAGCAGGCGAAGTGCTTCATCCCGCCCCAAAGATATTCAAAGAGACGTGCGAGATCGACTGGCAAAAACCGATGAAGCAGATATATGACTTCATACGTGGTCTGAGTCCATACCCTGGAGCCTGGACTACTCTCATGGCTCACGATGGCAAGAAATCGATGCTAAAGATATTTCGCACGGAGAAGACTGAAGAAACTTCGTCAGAACCCGCAGGCTCAATCATTACAAGGAAGAACACCATAAGCATCGTCACTGGTAACTGCCAGCTACTGAACATCCTCGAGCTCCAGCTTGCCGGCAAAAAACGCATGAGCGCACAAGACTTTCTCAATGGCATGAAGAATTTGGAACTGTTCAAAGTTAAATAAAGATTAAATTTACAACTGCACAAAATAAATCACAGGTAATCATCGTTACAAATATATAAAATAATAAAAGAAGGATTGCCTATGATGAATTTTACTTCCGAAGACCTAAGGCCGAACGCACAAACGATTTTATTTATCAAACAGATAGCACATAATTATCGTATAAACGGCAAAGGCACACGAATCAACGGTCTGTGCCTGAATTAACGAAAGAGAAAAGAACGCGATGACACTTGTTTCACCCTCACTACTCGCTGCCGATTTCATGAATCTCGACAGCGAAATTAGCATGATAAACAAAAGTAAAGCCGACTGGCTGCATCTCGATGTCATGGACGGCGTGTTCGTGCCTAACATTTCGTTTGGGTTTCCTGTACTCGAAGCCGTGGCAGCCAAATGCAATAAACCGCTCGACGTGCATTTCATGATTGTGAATCCAGAGCGATATATCCAGCAGACCGCCAAATTAGGAGCAATGATGATGAACGTACACTATGAAGCCTGCCGACATCTGAACCGTACCATCCATGAAATCCATGATGCAGGAATGAAGGCCGGAGTGACCATTAATCCGTCAACACCGGTGAGCATGCTTGAAGACATCATCGACGATGCCGACATGATACTCATCATGAGCGTCAACCCCGGTTTCGGAGGACAGACATTCATTGAGAACACCATCAACAAGGTTAAACGCCTGCGGCAGATGATAACAGAACACGCTACAAGTACACTGATAGAAGTCGATGGAGGTGTACAGTCTGAAACAGCGCCGCGCCTTGTGGAAGCCGGTGTCGATGTGCTCGTCAGCGGAAGCTATGTGTTCAAAGCGAAAGACCCTCACGCCATTATCGCAGAACTTAAGGCTTTGAAATAAGCACCCACACTACAGCACAAGTGCAATATCGTATTTCTTAGCCATACGCCGGAGATTAAGAATGGCATAACGCATACGTCCCAGGGATGTGTTTATGCTCACTCCTGTTAGCTGAGCTATCTCTTTGAATGGTATTTCTTGATAGAAGCGCATATACACCACCTCGCGCTGAGGCGCAGGGAGCATATCCATCATACTCCTTACATCACGCAGTACCTGTGCATTGACCATTTCACTCTCACGGTTAATATCGGCTATAGAGTCGCCCTTGAGTTTCGACAGGTCATTCCCTTCGACAGGCTCGACAATACGTTCATTGTGGTTAGATCGATACCAATCCATAATCACATTATGGGCTATACGCGTCAGCCAATAAAAGAACTTGCCACTGTCGGTGTATTTTCCTTCCTGAAGCTTGGTGATTACCTTTACAAATGTATCCTGAAAAACATCATTGGCCACTTCACGGTCGCGTACAACGAACATAATATAAGTAAAAAGCTTCTCTTGATTACGTGCCAATAACTCATCGAATGCTCGATTGTCGCCATTTACATACAGTAGTGCCAACTGTTCGTCGGACTTACTTTCGTACTTTTTCATACTTAATTTGTCATCTTTTTCTATTAAGTAGAGTATTTTCGATAGGCGTACAATTTTACGAGTTAATTAACGTTACTATTAAATTTGATTGCAAATTTATATATATTTTTCATTTTCACCAAATATTTTATCACAAAAAATAAAATTTCCACAAAAATTACGACTTTAAACGTAAACATTGTTGCCAAACCTATTTGTTCTCTGACACATCACACTTCAATCACCTGACCGTCGTAAGCCATCTGGATATTGGTGGGCAAGGAGGCATTCACCTCAGCATGAAGCCCTATATCGTGGCTACTGTGGACGAGCCATGTCTGGCGAGGCTTTATTCTCCCGACAAAAGCCACTGCGTCAGCAAGTGTCTGATGCGAATGATGCGGTTCCATACGTAAAGCATTGACTACAAGTGTGTCGAGTCCGAAAAGGAAAGGCAATTCCTCATCAGCTATTGTCTTCATGTCGGTAATATACGCAAATCTTTTCCCGAAGCGATAACCAAGAATCGGCAATGCACCGTGCATCACCTCAACCGGTGTTATGTCGAAATCACCGACATTTACGGTCTGATGCTTATGGATAGTATTCAGATGAATAGCTGGTACTCCCGGATATCGGTTACTTGCAAAGCAATACGGCAACATGCTATGCATGCCCTCACACGCTATTTCATCAGCATAAACGTTGATTTCTCCAAACTGGCAATAAGGCCGAAGGTCGTCCATACCTCCCATATGGTCGTAATGAGCATGGGTGACTAACACTCCGTCAATTTTTCGGAAAGGTTGCGACATAATCTGCTGTCTGAAGTCGGGGCCACAGTCGATTAACACACGTGTAGTGTCTGTTTCCACAAGTGCAGAACAGCGCAACCGCTTGTCGTGAGGGTCGGCGCTGCTGCACACCCTGCACCGGCATCCGATTGTTGGGACGCCGCAACTTGTCCCGGTTCCAAGAAACGTCACTCTCATATAATGTTCACTTCAGGAAAGATGTCAATACCGAATTTTGCCTTCACATCGTGGCGGATGGCATCACTCAAGCGCACAATGTCTTCACCCTTCGCACCACCACGGTTTACGAGCACGAGAGCCTGACGATCATGTACGCCAGCCGGTCCCAACGAGCGACCTTTCCATCCGCACTGTTCAATCATCCATCCAGCCGGAATCTTCTCGTGGCTGTCATCAATATAATAATGTGGCATATCGGGATACTGTTCTGACAGTTGTTCATACTTGTCGCGACCGACCACTGGGTTCATGAAAAAGCTGCCGGCATTGCCTGTAATCTCAGGGTCGGGCAGCTTTTCGCGTCGGATTTCTATTATTGTCTGACGCAACTCACGCGGCGAAGGTTCTGCTATACCCTTCCGCCCGAGTTCAGTCCGTATGTTACCATAATCGAGCTTCGGAGAGAAAAAAGCCGACATAAGATACGACACATGCGTAATGAGATACTTGTTCCTCCATTCACTCTTGAATCGGCTGTTACGATAACCATAACAGCAGTCGGCATTTGAAATTTCCACCCTGTTGCCCGTTGCAATCTCTACGGCATATATCTTCTCGATGATGTCTTTTGCCTCGGAACCGTATGCTCCGATGTTCTGCACAGCGCTCGCCCCCACCTCACCGGGAATAAGCGAGAGGTTTTCAGCACCGTAAAGCTGATGTTCGACACAATACTCAACAACATCGTCGAACACCTCTCCCGCACCTACCTTCACAATAGGTGAACAACTGCCATCGATACCTTTTATTCCGCAATGCACCACTACCCCATCGAAATCCTTGGTTAGAAGCAGATTGCTTCCACCTCCTACGATTAAGAAGGGCAATTTCGACGACCGCAATACTTCTGCTGTACTTACGGCTTCTTCAATACTCTCATATTCAAGAAACCTGCGACATTTTGAGTCAATTCTGAAAGTATTGTGTCTGAGCAGACTGTATTCTTGATAATCCTTCAACTTTCCTACAGATTAAATGTGTTATGTTGTCAGCCTCGTCACCAACCACTTACCTGCCTTCTTGGTGAATACTATTTCCAATTCAAGACCATTGGCAATGCCACGCATTACGAGAATCTTAGTATTGCCTAATCTCGTCGGTTTACCATAAACGATATTGTATAAAGTATTAGCAGGTAACTCTGGAGCAAATGCCGACCATGTGTCAGGAGTGATGATGCCTTCCATCTGTGCAAAGTCATCGTCAGGATCCGGTCCCACAAAAGCCACGGTTTCATTGATGCTTTCCGCCTGAAATGCCGAGTCGGTTACAAAATGCTGGTAGAAAGCGAGAAATTCGCCGTTGTGATTCTGGGCTATAGTCTGGTGGTTAATGCTACTGAGCATCCACCGTCCACTTATTCTCTCGAATATGTATTGCTTCACCCTGTTGTTGCTGATGCTAATATGCTCCACCACCGCCGTATGCACTGCCGTGTCTTTCATTATGTTCAGCTGGCGGCGACTGTCGAGAAGAAGAGTATAATATCCTTGTCGCATAAAGAAATGCTCCATACGCCACTTATCGCAAGGTATAAAGTCGGTTTTTCTGCCATGCGTCTCCTTCAATGGGAATAGTATGCGCTCCTTCTGAAGTTTTTTATTTGCTGCAAAGTTGAAGATGAAATCGTCGAACAGCTCGTCAGCCGCCTTAGGCATCGGTGTGTCTTCTATCAGCTGTTCTTGTGTTTCCACAACTGCAGTATCTGTTGAGTCGATAGAATCGGCACCGGCATCGTCAGCACCATTGGCGTTTTTGTTGTTTCCTGTACAGGAAAACATAAGTGTAATCATCGCAAACAATGCAAACAATGACCTTTTCATGAATGGATTTTGTATAACTTTCTAATTTCGGGCGACAAAGGTACATCAAAATAGGTAAATCACAAAAAAAATTTTGGTTTTTCTCACATTTCTTTGTAACTTTGCAGCCAAATATTTAGGATATGTTATTAGATAAGATAGACGAACTTCTGAAAGAAGTACAGAATTTGAGTGCTCAGAACGCCGAAGACATCGAACATCTCCGCATCAAATACCTGAGCAAGAAGGGCATCATATCAGATATGATGAACGATTTCCGCAATGTTGCAGCCGACGAGAAGAAGACTGTGGGTATGAAACTCAACGAATTGAAGAAGTTGACTACCGAGCGCATCAACCAGCTGCGTGCAGAGTGCGAGACGCAAGAGAGCAACGACGAAGCCCTCGACCTGACTCGCACCCCATACCCCATACCGTTGGGTTCGCGCCACCCTCTTACCATAGTTCGCAACGAGATTATCGATATCTTCTCGCGCATGGGCTTCGTGCTTGCCGACGGTCCTGAGGTAGAAGACGACCTTCATGTGTTCACTAAGATGAACTTTGCCGCCGACCATCCTGCCCGCGACATGCAAGACACATTCTTTGTAGAACAGAGTGCGAGCGATGTTACGAAGAACATTCTCCTGCGCTCCCACACATCGAGCGTTCAGGCACGAGTGATGGAAAACATGCACACTAAAGACGGGAAGCTGACGGCTCCGATTCGCGTCATCTGTCCCGGACGTGTTTACCGCAACGAGGCCATCACATCACGTGCCCATTGCTTTTTCCATCAGGTCGAGGGTCTGTATATCGACAAGAATGTAAGCTTCACCGACTTGAAGCAGGTGCTTTTGTCGTTCGCACGTGAGATGTTCGGTCCCGACACTGATATCCGTCTTCGTCCGAGCTATTTCCCCTTCACCGAGCCATCGGCAGAGATGGACATCTCGTGCTTCATCTGCGGCGGCGACGGATGCTCGTTCTGCAAGCATACCGGATGGGTTGAGATTCTCGGCTGCGGCATGGTTGACCCCAATGTGCTTGAGCAGTGCGGCATCGACTCGAAGATATACAGCGGCTATGCCTTCGGTATGGGTGTTGAGCGCATTGCCAACCTTAAATACCGTGTCTCCGACCTCCGCATGTTCTCAGAGAACGACACACGATTCCTCAAGGAGTTCGAAGCGGCTAACTAATGCGAATAGATATTATCACCGTTCTGCCAGAAATGATCGAAGGCTTCGTCCATGAGAGCATTCTGGCACGTGCCGAGAAGAAGGGTCTCGCCGAGATACATCTTCACAATTTGCGCGACTATACTCTCGACAAATGGCGCCGCGTGGACGACTATCCATACGGCGGCTTTGCCGGTATGGTAATGCAGATAGAGCCTATCGACCGCTGCATATCGGCACTGAAGGCAGAGCGCGACTACGATGAGGTTATTTTCACTTCGCCCGACGGGGAGCAGTTCAACCAGCACATTGCCAACGACCTGTCACTGAAACAGAACCTCATCATACTGTGCGGTCATTACAAGGGTATCGACCATCGCGTACGCGAACATCTTATTACTCGTGAAATAAGCATCGGCGACTATGTTCTTACAGGTGGCGAACTGGCAGCAGCTATCATGGCCGATGCTATCGTTCGCGTAGTACCAGGAGTAATCGGCGACGAGCAGAGCGCACTGAGCGACTGTTTTCAGGACGACCTTCTTTCGGCTCCCATCTACACACGTCCGGCAGAATACAAAGGCTGGCGCGTGCCCGACATCCTTCTGTCGGGCAACGAAGCCAAGATAAAAGCATGGGAAATGGAACAGGCTTTAGAGCGCACAAGGCAGCTGCGCCCCGACCTGCTCAAATAAATCATAATCATTATACGCTAAACGGTGTCTCAAAATCTGCAAGATACGCGTGTTTCGTATCCTTATCCGAAAGGATAGCCTTATCTGTGGGAATGCGCCAGTCGATGCCGAGGCTGTCGTCAGTGATGCTGATACCTCCGTCGGCCTCGGGATGGTAGAACTCATCACACTTATATTGGAACACCGCTGTCTCGCTGAGCACTGCAAAGCCGTGGGCAAACCCCTTGGGAATAAAGAACTGCCGGTGATTTTCCTCAGTCAGTTCCACTGCCACATGCTTTCCGTATGTCGGCGACCCTTTTCGTATATCGACAGCTACATCAAGCACTCTGCCCTTTACGCAGCGCACAAGCTTCGACTGTGTAAAAGGAGGACGCTGGAAATGCAGTCCACGCATCACACCGTATGACGACATGCTTTCGTTGTCCTGAACAAACTCCACATGCCCCACTTTCTGCTCAAACTCACGCTGTGAATAGCTTTCGAAGAAATATCCACGCGCATCTTTAAACACTCGGGGTTCAATTATTAAAAGCCCCTCAATATCAGTCTTTATTACTTCCATTATATTGTCCCATTTTCATTTTTTCAACAAACAGTTCGCCCTGTTCAAATCCTTCCTCGTATAGCCGTTCCAGCTTCGCCGTGTCACGCTCCATACGTCCCACCTCAATAGGCCGCTGCGGACGTATGCACGCTACCTTGCCCTCAGCCTCCATACGCTCAACATACTCCAACTGCCGGTCGTAAACCTCACATCTGCGACTTAATGCTACGCGCAATCGCGGATAGTTCTTATATACTATCGGCGGTATCTTATGGTCTTTCTCTTCTGAGCGATAACCGTAGTTCCGTGTCATCACCACCACGTTGAATTCATGCCCCATCTCGATGCTACGCTCCAGCGGAATACTGTCAACAATGCCTCCGTCGAGCATCGGCTTACCGTCAACCGTCACAATTTTGCTGACGTACGGAAGCGAACTCGACGCATGGCAGATGGCAACCAGCCGCTTGCGGTCGCCGCTGGTCTCCGACAGATACTCTGCCCTGCCCGTAAGACAGTTGGTAGTTACCATCTCAAAAAGTGTATTGCTATTGAAATATGTGTCGTAGTCGTAGGGAAGCAACTCATTGGGGAAACGCTCATATAGAAGCACCGGGTCGAAAATACTTCCCTGCATCACAAGATGCTTCAACCCGATATAGTCATATTTCTGAAGCATGTCGATATTCGAGATTCTCGCCCTTCGTGGCTGACGGCTTACGTATGACAGTCCGTTGCACGCACCTGCGCTCACTGCACATACATAACTGAAATATATATCGTGCTTCATAAACGCATCGAGCACTCCCGAAGTGAACACTCCTCTCATGCCCCCGCCTTCAAGCACCAATCCTGTTTTTTTATCTATCGACGTCGCCATTTTGGATGCAAAATTAATGCAACGAAATGAGAAAACCAAACATTGTGTGCTTTTTTTTATTAGCAAATACATAAAAGTGTGAAAAAAAAGAAAATTCTTTTCGTCTCATTCTTCTTTATGGGCAAAATATGCTATCTTTGCATGTTGATTACAAAACAGGAAACAAATGTTTGACAAAAGCACATATATCACAAGGAGAGGCGAGCTTCGCAAGCTAATGGGCGACGGCATAATTATTCTATTTGGAAATAACGGTGCACCGGCTAACTATCCTGCCAACGAATACTCTCCATTCCGTCAGGACTCATCGTTCGTATATTTTTTTGGCCAACACCGCGACGGTCTCGTAGGAATCATCGACATCGACAACGGCGATGAGACACTTGTAGGAAATGACATCGACATCGAAGACATAGTATGGTATGGCTCCGTTGAGAGTGTCAGCCATCTTGCTTCTGAAGTAGGAGTTGTCAAAACTGCTCCCATGAAGGAACTTAAATCGATTGTCAACGAAGCTCTCCGCACGAAGCGTAAGATACACTATCTGCCGCCCTACCGCCACGATACGAAGATAATGATAATGGATCTTCTCGGCATTCATCCCAACCAGCAAAAAGAATCAGCATCGCTCGAACTAATTAATGCCGTAGTCAAGATGCGCTCAGCGAAAGAGCCGCAAGAGATTGAGGCTATCGAGCGCGCCTGCAACGTCGGTTATGTGATGCACACTACAGCCATGAAGCTCATTGCCCCGGGCATTACCGAGAAATACATTGGCGGCCAGGTTGACGGCATTGCTCGGTCTCTTGCCGACGGAGTGAGCTTTGCCACCATCTTCAGCCAGCACGGCGAAATCATGCACGGCAGTCCGAGCATGAACAAACTTGAGAGTGGCCGCCTTGCACTGTGCGATGCAGGCTGCGAGCTCGACGACTATTGTTCTGACAACACACGTACCATGCCGGTAAGCGGAAAATTCACACAGCGGCAGCTGGAGATTTACAGCATTGTCGAGGCATGCCACGACTATGTGCTCGAAGCGGCAAAGCCCGGAGTGAGATATGCCGACGTACACTTTGCCGTATGCCGTATGCTGACCGAGCGCATGAAGGAACTCGGGCTGATGCGCGGCGACACCGACGAAGCAGTACGAGCCGGCGCACATGCCATGTTTCTGCCGCACGGACTGGGCCACATGATGGGCATGGACGTTCACGACATGGAGGGACTTGGACAGATTCATGTAGGATTCGACGACGAGACACGTCCTAACCTTGAGCAGTTCGGAACGAACTGTCTGCGTATGGGGCGACGCCTACAAGAGGGCTTCGTAGTCACCGACGAACCCGGCATCTACTTTATTCCCGCACTTATCGATGACTGGCGAGCCAAAGGTCATTGCCGCGAGTTTCTGAATTTCGACAAGATTGAGACTTACAAGGACTTCGGAGGCATTCGCATCGAGGACGACGTTCTTATAACAAGCGGCGGTTGCCGTTTCCTCGGCCAGAAGCGCATACCCTATCATCCTTCCGACGTTGAGGAGTTTATGGCGGCGCAAAATGCCTAATCAAAAAATAATAAAAAGGATAAATATATGAAACAGATTTTCACATTGGCGCTGATAGCAACAATTGCACTCAGTGCCGGAGCAGAGGAGAAGAAAGACACAGCAAAAGCTAACAAGCCTGTCTTCACCACAATCAAAGAAAACAAAATCACAAGCATTAAAGACCAGAACCGTAGCGGCACATGCTGGGCCTACTCTACCCTTAGTTTCTTCGAGAGCGAAATTCTGAAGAAGACCGGCAAGGAATACAACCTGTGCGAGATGTTCATAGCCAACAAAGACTACATGGAACGCGCCAAACTGACCGTCCGCATGCATGGCGACAGTCAGTTCTCACAAGGAGGCAGTGCCGGCGATGTACTCATCATTATGAAGGAGCACGGTATCTGCCCCGAAGACGCGATGCCGCTGCCAGGCACCATGCAGGGCGACTCACTTGCTAACTTCAACGAGTTTTTCAGCGTTATGTCGCCTTACGTTGAAGCGGTGGCTAAAAGCAGTGCAAAGAAAATCACAAAACAGTGGCAGGTAGGCCTCCAGGGTATCATCGATGCCTATCTTGGCAAATGCCCTGAAGAATTCACCTACGAAGGAAAGAAATACACTCCGAAGACGTTCGCTGCCAGTCTGGGCATCAACCTTGACGACTACGTGAGCATCACCAGCTACACCCACCATCCATTCTACACCAGTTTCCCCGTTGAAGTTCAGGACAACTGGCGCTGGGACCGCAGCTACAATGTGCCTATGGACGAGATGATGCGCATCATCGACAATGCGCTCGACAATGGCTATACAATAGCCTGGGGCGGTGATGTCAGCGAGGAGGGCTTCACCCGTCAGGGACTTGGAATAGCCTATGACGTGAAGAAGATTCAGGGACTGTCCGGAAGCGACGCTGCCAAATGGCTGAAGCTAAAGCCGGCTGAAAAGAAAAACATCATCGACTCTCTTGGTATCACTGCGCCTGAAATCACAGCAACCCAAGAGCTTCGCCAGGAGCGCTTCGACAACTGGGAACTCACCGACGACCACGGTATGCATATCTACGGCGTTGCCAAGGATCAGAACGGCAAGGAGTATTACATGGTAAAGAACTCATGGGGTGAGTATGGCGACTATAAAGGTATCTGGTACATGACTAAGACTTTCGTGGCTGCCAACACCATGGATTATCTTGTCAACAAGAATGCCATCCCCAAGGACATACGTAAGAAACTTGGCATCTGACCATAGTACGAGGCTAACAGACAGTTATGGCATCCAAATGGAGATATAACAAACCAACAGACGAGCGCCGCAAGGCTGCTGCCGAACTGGGTGAAAAGATTGGCATGAGTCCTATCATGGCCGACCTTCTCATTCAGCGTGGCATCAAGACCGAGTCGGCCGCCAAACGGTTCTTCCGTCCAATGCTCAACGAGCTCATCGATCCGTTTCTGATGAACGACATGGACATTGCCGTTGACCGTCTGAACGATGCCATGGGACGCAAGGAGCGCATCATGGTCTATGGCGACTACGACGTCGATGGATGCACCGCCGTGGCACTGGTGTATAAGTTTCTCCAGCAGTTCTACTCAAACATCGAATACTATATCCCCGACCGCTACGAAGAGGGCTACGGCGTAAGCATAAAGGCCATCGACTACGCCAAAGAGCAGGGCGTCAAGCTCATTATCATTCTCGACTGTGGAATCAAAGCCTTCGAGGAGATATCCTACGCCAAGGAGCAGGGCATCGACTTCATCATCTGCGACCACCATGTGCCCGACGACACCATGCCGGCAGCCATTGCCATTCTCAATCCGAAGCGTGCCGACTCTACCTACCCCTTCCATCATCTCAGCGGCTGTGGGGTAGGCTTTAAGCTGATGCAGGCTTTTGCAAAGAACAATGGCATTCCGTTCTCACGGCTTATCCCGCTGCTCGACTTCTGTGCCGTTAGCATAGCGGCAGACATAGTGCCTGTGATTGGCGAGAATCGCATTCTGGCTTTCCACGGTCTGAAACAGCTCAACCAGAGTGCATCGGTAGGTCTGCGCGCCATCATCGAGATTTGCAATCTTTCCGGCAAGGAGCTCACAATGAGCGACATCATCTTCAAGATAGGTCCGCGCATAAATGCTTCTGGACGTATGCAGAACGGCAAAGAGGCCGTAGAACTTCTTGTTGAGCGCGACCTCCAGCGTGCCCTTATCGAGGCAAACCGCATCAACGAATACAACGAACAGCGCAAGGACATCGACAAACAGATGACCGAAGAGGCCAACGAGATTGTAGCACGCCTTGAGAGCCAGAACCATCAGCAGAGCATCGTTCTCTACGACAACAACTGGAAAAAAGGAGTTGTAGGCATCGTTGCCTCGCGCCTGTCAGAAATCTATTATCGTCCCACCGTGGTGCTGACGGTTATCAACGGCATTGCCAGCGGTTCGGCCCGTTCTGTAGCAGGTTTCGACATCTATGACGCCATCAAGAGCTGCCGCGACCTGTTGGTCAACTTCGGCGGTCATACCTATGCCGCAGGACTCACACTGAAGCAAGAGAACATTCAGCCTTTCATCGAAAGGTTCCACAAATATGTTGACGAGCACATACTGCCCGAACAGACCGAGGCAGTGCTCGACATCGATGCGGAAATCGACTTCAAGGACATTACAAAGAAACTGCTGAACGACCTTAAGAAGCTGGCTCCCCACGGTGCCAACAATCCAAAGCCGCTGTTCTGCACGCACAATGTCTATGACTATGGCACCTCGAAAGTGGTGGGACGCAACCAGGAGCACATCAAACTGGAGCTTGTCGATTCCCAGTCCAGCAATGTCATGAACGGCATTGCCTTCGGTCAGAGTGATGCCGCACGATATATCAAGAGCAAGCATTCGTTCGACATCGTATATACCATTGAAGAGAACATCTACAAACGCGGCGAGATACAACTTCAGATAGAAGATATTCAGCCTTCAGAGAATTGAGAGTCGAGGAAATACTGAAGCAATACTGGGGCTACGACGATTTCCGGGGCATTCAGCGCGAAATCATCGATAGCATTATGTCTGGCCACGACACCGTAGGCTTGATGCCCACCGGAGGCGGCAAGAGCATCACCTTTCAGGTACCGGCAATTGCAATGGAAGGCGTGTGCTTGGTGGTAACGCCACTGATAGCACTAATGAAAGATCAGGTGCAGCATCTGCGCAAAATCGGCATTTCCGCAGCTGCCATCTATTCGGGAATGTCGCGCGACGAGATACTCATGATTCTCGAAAACGCCATCTTCGGCAAGACCAAGTTGCTGTATATCTCCCCAGAACGTCTGTCATCGGATATCTTTCAGACGAAATGCCGCCACATGCACGTCAGTTTCATCACCGTTGACGAGGCACACTGCATCAGTCAGTGGGGCTATGATTTCCGCCCATCCTACCTCCGAATCGCCGACGTGCGCACTCTGCATCCAGACGTACCTGTACTGGCGCTTACTGCCACTGCCACTCCACCAGTTGTACAGGATATCCAGGATAAGCTGTCACTCACCGGCAACAGTTTCAATCTGTTCCGCATGAGTTTCGAGCGCAAGAACCTTGCCTACGTTGTCCGCCATACCGACGATAAGATGGGCGAGATGCTCCACATACTGTCGCGTGTAGGAGGCTCGGCTATCGTCTATGTGCGCAGCCGGCGCAAAACTAAGGAAATCGCCGACATGCTCACTGCCAACGGCCTCTGTTCCACATACTATCATGCCGGTCTCGACCATGCAACCAAAGACAATCACCAGCGTGACTGGCAGACGGATGCCACACGCATCATCGTTGCCACCAACGCCTTCGGCATGGGAATCGACAAACCCGACGTGCGCGTAGTTATTCACTTCGACTGCCCCGACTCTATAGAGGCCTATTTTCAAGAGGCTGGACGTGCCGGACGCGACGGGCAGAAGTCGTATGCAGTGCTTCTGTTCGGCAGCGGCGATGCTGCCAAGTTGCGCCGACGCATCGCCGAGACATTCCCTGACAAGGATTTCGTAAGAGAGGTGTACGACCATTTAGCCTACTACTATCAGGTGGGCATCGGTTCAGGTGCCGGCAAGGCTTTCGAGTTTGACATCGACGAGTTCTGCCGCCGCTTCCGCCACTTCCCCGTCCAGGTAGAATCGTCGTTGCATATCCTTCAGCGTGCCGGATACATCGAATACACCGAAATGCAGGAGTCTATGGCCCGAGTGCATTTTCTCGTCACTCGCGAAACGCTCTACCGCCTTGAGAATGCCGGAGAATCAGAAGACAAAGTTATCGTAGCCATTCTGCGCAACTACGGCGGACTGTTCAGCGATTTCGGTTTTATCGACGAAAGCATCATCGCACGCGACACACACCTCAGCGTGCATCAAGTATATATGTCGCTGCGTAATCTACACCAGCGCCACATTCTCCACTTTATCCCACGCAAGCAGACTCCTTATATACGCTATACTCAGCGGCGTGACGACGGTTGCCACCTGCACTTTCCGCCCTCCATCTATGAGGAACTGAAAGAACGCTACGCCGCGCGTATCGAAGCCATGATTTCCTATGCCACCAACGACAGCATCAGCCGCAGTCAGCAGCTACTTCGCTATTTCGGTGAGTCTTCTGAACCGGTCAGCTTGTGAACGTATAAGTTCCTCGTCATCGAAATAGTTTATCTGCATGGCAGCGCGAATCTCCGCCATTGTCTGTGCCGCAACCTCACGTGCCTGTTCCGTTCCCTTGCGCAGAATATTATACACCTCAGGAATGTCCTGTTCGAATTCATGACGGCGTTGGCGTATCGGGTCGAGCATGTTGTTGAGTATGGTATTGAGAAACTTCTTGCATTTCATGTCGCCCAGTCCGCCACGACGATAATGATCCTTCAGCTCGTCGAGGTTTTTATATTCCGGCCAGAAGTTAGCAAAATCATCATCGGTGCTGAAGGCATCAAGATACGTGAACACTGCATTTCCTTCAACGTGGCCTGGGTCGTTCAGATTGATGTGCTCAGGATCAGTGTACATCGACCGTACCTTCTGCCATGTGTCATCAGCACTATCGCTAAGGTAGATGCAGTTGCCCAGACTCTTCGACATCTTCTCCTTGCCGTCGGTACCAGGTAGCCGTCGGGCGGTGGCATTCTCGGGCAGCATAATCTCTGGCTCAACAAGCACCGGAGCATACGTCTGATTGAATCGGCGCACCAGTTCACGGGTAACTTCGAGCATCGGTTCCTGATCCTCTCCCACGGGCACCGTGGTTGATTTAAACAGCGTGATATCGGCAGCCTGACTCACAGGGTAGCAGAAGAAGCCCAAGGGTATGTTTGCTTCGAAGTTGCGCATTTTTATTTCGGTCTTCACCGTTGGATTGCGCTGGACGCGGCTCACGGTGATGAGGTTCATCAGATATGTCGTAAGCTCTGCCAGCTCGGGTATCATACTCTGGATGAAGATGGTGCACTTTTCCGGGTCGAGACCGGCAGAGAGGTAGTCGAGAGCCACCTCAATAATGTTCTGACGTATCTTCTCCGGATTGTCGGCATTGTCGGTCAGAGCCTGCACGTCGGCCATAAAGACAAACATACGGTCATAGTCGCCCTGATTCTGAAGCTGGACACGGCGGCGCAACGAGCCGACGTAATGTCCCAAGTGAAGACGACCGGTAGGACGGTCGCCGGTAAGAATAACTTTTCCCATTTATATCTAATTTTGCATTATTATCTGATTTTCGGCGTGCAAAGGTAATAATAATAATCAAAATAATCGGTATTCCCGACATTTTTTTTTGCCTATGTGTAGAGAAAATGCCGTCGTCCGGAGCGACGGGAATTCTGAAATCGTGGAAATGCTGTCGTCCGGAGCGATGGGAATTCTGAAATCATGGAAATGCCGTCGTCCGGAACGATGGGAATTCTGAAATCATGGAAATGCCGTCGTTTGGAGCGACGGCATTTCTTTGTTAGCTTTATTCGTTATGTTTGCACAGACAACGAAAGTGCCCGCACATATTCCATGAAAGGACGATTGATTAATTGTTGTTCTCAGGACGTAGCTTGCGAACAGTCTCGCCAGCACGCCACATCTCCTGATTACGCATAGCCTCCAGTTCCTTCTCCAGACCGGCACGATAGTCGGGCTTAGAGTTGGCATCGATGCTTATCTGAGCCTCGTTTCCTGTCTGCACGCTGTAGTAGAGCCACTCCATGACGGGCTTGATAGCGTCGTGGAACCGTGGTGCCCAGTCGAGAGCACCGCGCTGCGCCGTGGTAGAGCAGTTGGCATACATCCAGTCCATACCCTTCTCGCCGAAAAGCGGGCCAAGGCTCTGGGTGAGCTCCTCAACAGTCTCGTTGAATGCTTCCGAAGGAGAGTGGCCATGCTCACGGAGCACCTCATACTGCGCCAAGAGCAGACCCTGAATAGCACCCATCAGTGAGCCGCGCTCGCCTGTCAGGTCGCTGGTAGCCTCGCGCTGGAATGTGGTCTTAAACAGATAGCCTGCACCGATACCGATACCGAAGGCAATGGTCTTCTCCTCTGCCTTACCGCTGGCATCTTGATACACAGCGTATGAGCAGTTCAAACCGCGTCCCTCACAGAACATTGTGCGAAGACTGGTACCCGAACCCTTCGGTGCTACCATGATTACATCGACGTCCTCGGGAGGTACTACACCCGTGCGGTCGCTCCAGTTGATGGCGAAGCCGTGGCTGTAGTAGAGGGTCTTACCTTTAGAGAGATATTTCTTGATGGTGGGCCAAACCTGAATCTGTCCAGCATCGGAAAGCAGCATACAGAGGATCGTACCTTTCTCAGCTGCCTCCTCGATAGAGAACAATGTCTTTCCCGGAACCCATCCGTCGGCAACAGCCTTGTCGTAGGTCTTGCCCTGACGCTGACCAACGATAACGTTGAATCCGTTGTCGCGCAGGTTGCAGGCCTGTCCCGGTCCCTGAATACCATAACCGATAACGGCGATTGTCTCGTTCTTCAATACTTCACGTGCTTTCTCAAGTGAGAACTCTTTGCTGGTGACTACGGTTTCTACAACGCCACCGAAATTCATTTCTGCCATAATTGCATATATTAATTAAAGTTTAAATTCAAAATCGGCTACAAAATTAGCAAATTGATAGCTAAATGCCAAATATTCTTTCGATTTTATACAAATTTAACCTTGCTACGCCCACATTCTATTTCCTCACCATCTGCCTGAGAATGCTTGCATATTCGCACACAGAACTCGTCCTCGCCGGTCGTCTCCATGAAAAACGACAGACGGTCGCCCTGATGAGCCTCGGCAACGTAGGCAATCTCGAAACGTTGCAGGCGATGACTGCGATACCAGTCGATGTCCCACAGGTCGAGTACATGCTCAATATACTTCACCGAATTGAGGTGGCCGTTGATGTCTATATCATTATAATATGTGTCGATGGTGCGCACCAATGGAGCATCGTTCGACATCTTCACGCGTCCGCCCTTCTCGATGGGACACTCTTTGTCTTTCACTATCCATTGGTCGATGGCTCCGTTGTCGATAGAATAAATGTCGGTGGGCTGACGGCTCTCTGTGTCAATCATAGCCCACACGCTGCGTCCATAGCCATACTGCCTCCCGTCTTCGCCCACGATGGCAAAGTTACGATTGGTGAAATAGCGCATGGCACTCTCTACCCATGTCTCCACGTTGAACTGTGCATACATCTGCGGCATCTCATACATCTCTATTGCTAAACGGGAGAGCACCCACGCACGGTTGAGCTGAAGCAGGCGCTTCATGCCAAAACCGCGAGCCGCGGAATGGAAGTCGGCGGCATTGAGCATGTGATTACCCAAATGTCCGATAAAAAGCCGCTGTGAAAAATCACAGTGAAACGGTTCAGCCATAAACTCGTATGATCCTATTTTATCCATATTCACAATTTTTGGGCGCAAAGTTACGACTTTTTTTTCAATTATTTCGTAACTTTGGATAAAATCGCACACCTTTTGTAAATAAAGGTACTTAGAATATGCGAGATCACTTACAGATATGGCTAACGGCAAACAAAGTGAAAGCCGTGCTGCCGACATC
>CAMOEW010000035.1 GCA_946612625.1 uncultured Prevotella sp. | reverse complement strand
CCTTTTTTCAGAGCGAGTGACCCTGTTTCAGACGAGAAACAGGGTCACTCTTTTTTATATTTTGTAATATTTATATTCGTTTGTCACAGAACATTATTCACAGGAAATAATAAATTCGCTGTTGCTGCGTTATTATTTATATTATGCAGTGGACAGACCGAATACGGCAAATAAAAATCATATTGGTTGTGGCTGCGGTAATTATTGCCGTGGCCTCTTTGTTGGTGTCTCATTATCTTGTAAAGGACTTATCGGAGGAGGAACATAATAAGATGAAGACGTGGGCACAGGCTCTTCACGCACTGAATAATGCCGACGAGAATACCGACTTGACGCTTGTACTGAACGTAATCCAGGCAAACAACTCCATTCCCGTAATTGTGCTTGACACTAATGGCAATGTAATGGATTACCGTAATGTGGAGATCAAAGGCAATAGCGCATCCGACTCTACCCGCTATCTTGAGAATATGGGCAACCGTTGGTTACGCTCTGGAAGCTATATACGAATAGACATTGGCGATGATACACAGTCGAAGGACTACCAGATGGTATGTTTCGATGATTCGATAATGCTAAAGCGGCTGTCTGCATGGCCGTATGTGCAACTCGGCATCGTGCTGATATTTGTTGTTATAGCCATCTTTGCTCTGATGTCGTCAAAGCGTGCCGAACAGAACAAAGTCTGGGTAGGACTGTCTAAAGAGACTGCTCATCAGCTGGGAACGCCCATCTCCAGTCTTATGGCTTGGGTGGAAATACTGAAGGAGACTTACCCTGGCGACGAGCTTATCCCCGAAATGGACAAAGACGTGAAGCGGCTTGAACGAGTTGCCGAGCGCTTCTCTAAAATCGGTTCTCTGCCCGAACCCGTAGATTCGAGCATGAACGAAGTGCTTGAGCATGTCATAGACTATATGGATCGACGCACGTCATCGAAAGTGACAATCGTCAGGCGGTTCCCTGAGAACGAGGTTATTGTTAAGATGAATGCATCGCTCTTTGAATGGGTGATAGAGAATCTGTGCAAGAATGCTGTCGATGCAATGGAAGGAACCGGAACGATTGTCCTCACTCTCATGGAAGAAGTCAACAACGTTATCATCGAAGTGCAGGATAATGGAAAAGGCATCAAAAAGAAGGATGTCAAGAGTGTATTCACCCCAGGTTTTACTACGAAAAAACGTGGATGGGGACTCGGCTTGTCGTTAGCCCGCAGAATAGTGGAAGACTATCATAAAGGTCGTATTTTCGTCAAGAGTTCAGAAGTTGGTAAAGGCACTACATTTCGCATAGAATTGAAAAAATATGTAAAAAAATGAAATTTTGAGTGCTATTAGGTGTAGATATAAAAAAAAAATTGTACCTTTGCACCTCGAAGTGTGGACTTTGCCGTCTTCACCCCGACAGAAGTATGTGTGGTTTAGAGTCATTGAAGATAGACCTGAATGGTTTGACAGAGAGCGAAACTGTTCTCGGCTTTGACCTTGACGATAGCTTCTTCGAGGCAGTCAACGCTCCTGATGTGAGAAAGGGAGAAGTGCATGTGTCGCTGTCTATACGCAAGACTGGCGACCTTTTCGAATTTCTCTTTCATATCGAGGGTTCAGTAACTGTTCAGTGTGACCTCTGTCTTGACGATATGTTGCAGTCTGTGGTTGCCGACGACAAGTTGACCGTGAAGCTCGGACCGGAATACTCAGAGGACAATGACCTTGTGATAGTGGAAGAGAACGAAGGCGTTTTCGACATTTCTTGGTTTGTCTATGAGATGATAGCCTTGGCTGTTCCCATCAAGCATGTGCATGCACCTGGAAAATGCGACCGTGCGATGACAGAGCGTTTGAAAGAATTCTCTGACGCTGTCCGAAGCAGCGAAAATGAGCATGACGAGGTTGACCCGCGATGGTCGGCACTTCTGAAGTTGAAAGAATAAAAAGTAAATATTAAATCAAGTAAATCGTAAATTAATTATGGCACATCCTAAAAGAAGACAGTCAAAGACTCGTACACTGAAAAGAAGAACCCATGACAAGGCAGTAGCACCCACACTGGCAGTATGTCCTAATTGTGGAGCTTATCATATTTATCACACCGTATGCCCGACTTGTGGCTACTATCGTGGTAAGATAGCTATTGTAATGGAGGAATCAGTAGAAGCATAATGAGTAAGATTAACGCGATCATCACTGGTGTTGGTGGCTACGTGCCCGACTATGTCCTCAACAACGAGGAGCTGTCGCGCATGGTTGACACCAATGATGAGTGGATAATGACGCGTGTCGGTATCAAAGAGCGTCGCATCCTCACAGAAGAGGGTCTTGGTACCAGCTACATGGCGCGTAAGGCAGCCAAGCAGCTGTTGAAGAAGACCGATGTTGACCCCGATACAATCGATGCACTGATTGTCACTACTTCTACGGCCGACTATAAGTTTCCATCTACGGCAAGCATCGTGCTCGGCAAGCTCGGCCTAAAGAATGCCTTTGCGTTCGATTACTGGGCAGCGTGCTGCGGTTTCCTCTATACACTTGATGTAGCTGGAGCAATGATTCAGAGTGGACGATACAAGAAGATAATCGTAATCGGAGCTGACAAGATGTCGTCGGTGATTGATTATAAAGACCGTTCCACATGCGCTCTTTTTGGTGACGGAGCTGCAGCAGTGTTGCTGGAGGCTACGGAAGAGCAGGATATCGGAGTCATGGACTCTTATTTCCGTACTGATGGCAAGGGACTACCCTTTCTGCATATCAAGGCAGGTGGCAGTGTAAGTCCTGAAACCCACTTCACCGTCGATCACCGTCTGCACTACCTCTATCAGGAAGGCCGCACCGTGTTCCGTTATGCAGTGACCAACATGAGTGACGATTGTGCTATTATAGCCGAGCGCAACGGTCTGACAAAGGACAATATCCGCTTCGTAGTTCCTCATCAGGCAAACATGCGCATCATCGAGGCTGTGGCAAAGCGTTTGGAATTGTCGATGGATCAGGTTATGGTAAACATCGAGCACTTCGGAAACACCAGCGCGGCTACGATACCTTTGGCACTCTGGGAATACGAAGACAAACTGAAGAAAGGCGACAATCTTATACTGACTGCTTTCGGAGCAGGTTTCGTTCATGGAGCAAGTTATTACAAATGGGCTTATGACGGAAAATAAGAAGAATCACAAAGCGGGTTTCGTCAACATTGTTGGTAATCCGAATGTAGGTAAAAGTACGCTCATGAACCAGTTGGTTGGTGAGCGTATTTCGATTGCAACCTTCAAGGCGCAGACTACGCGCCATCGCATCATGGGCATTGTCAATACCGACGATATGCAGATAGTGTTCAGCGACACCCCCGGTGTACTGAAGCCCAACTACAAGTTACAGGAGTCGATGCTCGCATTCTCCGAGTCGGCTCTCCAGGATGCCGACGTGCTGCTCTACGTCACCGACGTGGTTGAAAATCCTGAGAAGAATATCGATTTCCTTGGGAAGGTTGCAAAGATGCAGGTGCCTGTGCTGCTGCTAATTAATAAGATTGATGAGAGCAATCAGGATCAGTTGGGGAATATTGTAGAGCGTTGGCACACGCTGTTGCCCAACGCCGAGATCCTTCCAATCTCAGCAAAGAACAAGTTTGGTATCGACATACTGCTCAAACGCATTGGCGAACTTCTTCCCGAAAGTCCGGCTTTCTTTGACAAAGACCAGCTCACTGACAAACCGGCACGTTTCTTCGTCTCAGAGATAATCCGCGAGAAGATACTTCTCTACTACGACAAGGAAATTCCATATTGTGTAGAGGTGCGCGTGGAACGTTTCAAGGAGACCGATCAGAACATACATATCAATGCGTTGATATATGTGGAGCGCGAGTCGCAGAAGGGTATTATCATCGGTCATCAAGGTGTGGCGCTGAAAAAAGTCAGTAGCGAGGCACGCAAGGCCTTGGAGAAGTTTTTCGGTAAGTCGGTATATCTTGAAACATTCGTTAAGGTTGACAAAGACTGGCGCTCATCGGAGCGTGAACTCGACAATTTCGGATATAATCCTGAGTAGGTGAGAAAATGTAGTAAGGGAATAAGTAAAGAAGTAATAGAAGTAGATACGATATGGGAAATTTAGTAGCGATAGTGGGGCGGCCCAATGTAGGAAAGTCCACATTATTTAACAGACTGACCAAGACGCGTCATGCCATCGTCAGCGACGAGGCTGGCACCACCCGTGACCGTCAGTACGGCAAGTGCGAATGGAACGGCAGAGAGTTCTCTGTCGTTGATACAGGAGGATGGGTGGTAAATAGTGATGATATCTTCGAGGAGGAGATCCGCAAGCAGGTGCTTGTGGCGACAGAAGAGGCCGACCTTGTCTTGTTCCTCGTTGATGTGACCAATGGCGTTACCGACCTTGACACTGATGTTGCTAATATCCTCCGTCGTTCCAAACTTCCTGTAATACTTGTTGCCAACAAAACCGACAACAACGACCAGCAATACTATGCGGCAGAGTTCTACAAGCTTGCTCTTGGCGACCCATATTGCATCAGTGCCGCTACGGGTAGTGGAACGGGCGACCTTCTCGACCTTGTGGTGTCGAAATTGAATACTGTCGAGATTGACGAAACCGAAGACGGAACTCCTCGCTTTGCTGTGGTTGGCCGCCCGAATGTAGGCAAGTCGAGCATTATAAATGCTTTTATCGGTGAAGACCGTAACATCGTGACCGAAATTGCCGGCACCACTCGCGACAGCATCTATACTAAGTACGACAAGTTCGGATTCGACTTCTACCTCGTTGACACAGCTGGCATCCGCCGTAAGAACAAGGTGACCGAAGACCTTGAGTTCTATAGCGTGATGCGTAGTATTCGTGCCATAGAAAACAGCGACGTGTGTATATTGATGCTTGATGCTACACGCGGCATTGAGGCACAGGATATGAATATCTTCCAGCTTATCCAGAAGAACAACAAGTCGCTCGTGGTGGTAGTCAACAAGTGGGATGTTGTCGAGGACAAGTCACAGAAGGCCATCGATACCTTCGAAAATGCCATACGTCAACGTATGGCACCGTTTGTTGACTTCCCTATCATTTTCGCATCGGCACTTACCAAGCAGCGCATCTTCAAAGTTCTTGAGACCGCCAAGCAGGTTTATCTAAACCGCAAGCTGAAGATAGGAACGAGCAAACTCAACGAGGTGATGCTTCCTGTCATCGAGGCAACACCACCGCCATCAGTGAAGGGCAAGTATATAAAAATAAAGTATGTATCGCAGATTCCTGATACGCAAATACCCTCGTTTATCTTCTATGCAAACCTTCCGCAGTATGTCAAGGAGCCTTACAAGCGGTTTCTTGAGAACAAGTTGCGCGAGAACTGGACGCTTACGGGAACGCCTGTGAACATCTTCATCAGACAGAAATGAGAACACATTGTCCGTTTACCATAGTGTCCCTGTGTCTCTGTGTGCTGGCTTTTCTTCTTGCCTGTAAATCTGAAAACAATGATGACGAGCAGGCGGCATTAGCAGCAAAAGAATACTACGACCATCTGCGTGCAGGAAGATACGATGCCTATCTGAGTGGTGTTGACGGCTATGCTAGCCTGCCCGACGGCTATCGTGAAGAGCTGCTCGCCAATGCGCGGCAGTTTATGGCGCAACAGGACAATGAACATAACGGCATTCGCGACATACGTGTGTCGCGTGCCAAGAAGGATACCACCTTCAACTGCACCTTCGCTTACCTTGTACTGTGCTTCGGCGACAGCACAAACGAGGAAATTATGGTTCCGATGGTTCGCAATGGTGAACATTGGATGATGAAATGACAAACGACAAGAGAATGTAATTATGATACTCACTACTTGGTTGAGCACGTTCGGACGCTACCTCATTCTCATGGGACGCACTTTCTCGCGTCCAGAACGTATGCGCATGTTCTTCAAAGAATATATAAAGGAGATGGCGCAGCTGGGAGTAAATTCCATTGGCATCGTATTGCTGATATCCTTCTTCATCGGTGCCGTAATTTGCATACAGATGAAACTTAACATCCAGAGTCCCTGGATGCCGCGATGGGTCAGCGGTTACACCACTCGCGAAATCATGCTTCTTGAATTCTCGTCGAGCATCATGTGTCTTATCCTTGCCGGTAAGGTTGGGTCGAATATTGCCTCCGAGATAGGCACAATGCGCGTCACTCAGCAGATAGATGCCCTCGACATCATGGGAGTCAATTCTGCCAGTTTTCTAATCCTCCCGAAGATAATGGGTATGATAACAATCATGCCTATATTAGTGATATTCTCCTCTGCATCGGGAATTCTCGGAGCCTATGCCACGGCATATATCGGACATGTGCTGACTCCTGAAGACCTCACTCTCGGACTGCAGCATTCGTTTAACTCATGGTTTGTATGGATGAGTATTATCAAGAGCCTTTTCTTTGCCTTCATCATCAGTAGTGTGCCAAGTTTTTTCGGCTATACTGTCGAGGGCGGTTCTGTGAATGTAGGTAAGGCGAGCACTGATGCCGTAGTGTCGTCGAGTGTGCTCATACTTTGTTCCGACGTATTCCTAACACAGTTGCTGTCATGATAGAGATAAAGAATTTGTGCAAGAGTTTTGATGGCAGGGAGGTGCTGAAAGATATTAGTACCGTGTTTGAGAACGGTAAGACTAATCTGATTATCGGACAGAGCGGCAGTGGCAAGACCGTGCTGATGAAAAACCTCGTTGGACTGTTTGAACCAACAAGTGGCGATGTGCTCTATGACGGGCGTAATTTTGTGTCAATGAGCAAGAAAGAGAAATCACATCTTCGCCGCGAGATGGGTATGATATTTCAGAGCGCGGCATTGTTCGACTCGATGACAGTGCTCGAGAACGTCATGTTCCCTCTTGATATGTTTTCGTCGATGACACTGCGCGAGCGCATCGTCCGAGCTGAAGAATGCCTTGACCGCGTAAACCTTGGTGGTGCCGGAAGCAAATATCCCGGCGAACTCTCTGGAGGTATGCAGAAGCGTGTGGCTATAGCACGCGCCATCTCGCTGAAGCCAAAATATCTGTTCTGCGACGAGCCTAACTCCGGTCTCGACCCCAAGACATCGCTCGTCATCGACGAACTGCTCCACAGCATTACCAAGGATATGAACATTACTACAATCATCAATACCCATGACATGAACTCGGTGATGGGCATAGGGGAGAATATCATATTTATCTATGAGGGGCACAAGGAATGGCAGGGCGTGAGTGGCGAGATAATGGGCTCGACGAACACCCGCCTCACAGATTTTATTTTTGCCAGCGACCTTCTTAAAGATATGCGTCGCATGGTTGTGGAAAATGGACTCCATCGTACATCAAACACATCTGCAAAATAATGACAGGAACAGAATCAATAACCCTTCGTACCGAAGGGCTCGTGAAGAAATACGGCAACCGTACCGTTGTTAACGACGTGTCGATCGAGGTGCGTCAGGGTGAGATAGTGGGACTGCTCGGTCCTAATGGAGCCGGAAAGACAACTTCTTTCTATATGACTACCGGACTGATAGTTCCCAATGCTGGTCATATATATCTTGACGAACTCGATATAACGTCATATCCGGTATATAAGCGGGCTCGTGCAGGTATCGGCTATCTTGCACAGGAAGCAAGCGTTTTCCGCAAGATGAGCGTTGAAGACAATATTCTCTCCGTATTAGAGATGACTGGCAAACCTCGTGACTATCAGATGGCAAAGCTTGAGAGCCTGATAAAAGAGTTCCGTCTGTCGAAGGTCCGCCGTAATCTTGGCGACCAGTTGTCGGGAGGTGAGCGTCGCCGCACAGAGATCGCCCGCTGTCTAGCCATCGATCCAAAGTTTATCATGCTCGACGAACCCTTTGCCGGCGTGGACCCTATCGCCGTGGAAGACATACAACAGATAGTGTGGAAACTGAAAGACCGTAATATCGGCATACTTATTACCGACCATAATGTTCAGGAAACACTCTCTATCACCGACCGTGCCTATCTGCTGTTCGAGGGTCGCATCCTTTTTCAGGGAAAACCTGAGGAACTGGCATCCAATAAGGTGGTGCGCGAGAAATATCTTAGCAACAGTTTCGTGCTGCGCAAGAAAGACTTCCAGCTGCTTGAAGAGGAGCGCAAGGCAAAAGAAGCCGAGGAGGATGCTTTGGCAGGATAGTTAAAAATTGGTAATTGTTCGGATATTACGCTATTTATGACTAATTTTGCAGGCTAAAAGTGAAAATAATATATAACTGACAAGAAAAAGAAATGAATATTCAATTTGAGAACCCCGAGAAGGTCAGTGGCGTACTGACCATTACTTTGGAAAAGGAAGATTATCAACCCGAGGTGGAGAAAACGATGAAAGACTATCGCAAGCGTGCCAATGTGCCCGGCTTCCGCATAGGACAGGTCCCCATGGGAATGATTAAGCGCCAGTATGGTGCAGCCGTGAAGCTTGATGTAGTAAACAAGATGCTTAACGACAAACTGTTTGAATATGTTCGTGAGAACAATATCAAGATGCTCGGACAGCCTCTTGCAAATGAGAAACAGACACCTGTGGATATTGAGAAAGAAGACACTCTCACTTTCATGTTCGACATTGCCATTACTCCTGAGTTCAAGGCTGAACTGAACGGAAAGGACAAGATTGACTATTATACCATCGAGGTGGACGATAAGATTATCGACCAGCAGATAGATATGTATCGCAGCCGCGCCGGCCATTACGAGAAAGCCCAGAAGTACGACGAGACGAAGAATGACATGCTTCATGGCGACCTGCGTGAGCTTGATGCCGAAGGCAATACTAAGGAAGGTGGCATTGCCGTTGAGAACGTGATGCTTATGCCCGAGTATATAAAGGTTGACGATCAGAAAAAGCTCTTCGACGGCTGCAAGCTTGGTGACATCATCACCTTTAACCCTCGCAAGGCATATCCTGACAACGATACTGAAGTTTCGTCAATGCTGAAAATCGAGAAAGAACAAGTTGCTGAGCATACGGGCGACTTCACATATCAGATTACCGAGGTTTCGCGATTCGAGAAGGCCGAAGTAAACCAGGAACTCTTCGACAGTGTTTTCGGAAAGGATGCTGTAACTGACGAGAAGTCGTTCCGCGAGAAGGTTGCCGCCGAGCTTCGTTCGCAGTTTGTTCCCGAGCAGGACTTTAAGTTCTTGCGTGATGTACGTGCTCACATGGAGAAAAAGGTTGGCAAGCTTCAGTATGCCGACAGCTTGATGAAGCGCATTATGCTTCAGAACAATCAGGAAAAGGGTGAGAAGTATGTAGAAGACAACTACGAGGGAAGCATCAACGAGCTGACCTGGCGTCTCATCCGCGATGAGCTTGTTGCAGCCAACGGAATAAAGATTGACGATGCCGACGTGAAGAACGTAGCCCGCGAGGCTGCACGTGTACAGTTTGCGCAGTATGGCATGAGCAATGTACCCGATGAATATCTCGACAATTATGCCGACAGTATGATGAAGAAAGGCGAGAATGTTGACAATCTTGTTGACCGTGCCATCGACACCAAACTGACCGAGGCTCTCAAGAAAGTGGTTAAACTGAATGAAAAATCAGTGACTCTTGATGAATTTAACAAGATGATGCAGGCAAAATAAGCATTTTTAAGAAAAAAATCTCTAAATATAGGGAGGTTATCGACTTTTTTGTGTATCTTTGTTTTCCATTTAAGATACGAGAGGTCGATAACCTCCCATGTTTTATTATAAAAAAAGAAAGAAGAAAGGAAAATGACTAACGATTTCAGAAAATTTGCAACCAACCGTATGGGTATCAACGGCATGGTTCTCGACGATGTGATTAGTACACAATCGCAATACATCAATCCTTATATCCTTGAGGAACGCCAGCTGAACGTAACCCAGATGGACGTGTTCTCGCGCCTGATGATGGACCGCATCATCTTCCTCGGAATGCAGATTGACGATTACACTGCCAACACCCTTCAGGCTCAGCTGCTTTATCTCGACTCTGTCGATCCGGGCAAAGATATCTCCATATATATAAATTCTCCTGGCGGTAGCGTCACGGCTGGACTTGGCATCTATGATACCATGCAGTTCATCACTTCTGATGTGGCAACCATATGCACCGGCATGGCGGCCTCGATGGCGGCTGTGTTACTCGTTGCAGGAAAAGAAGGCAAGCGTTCCGCCCTTCCCCATAGTCGTGTGATGATTCATCAGCCACTTGGCGGCGTTCAGGGTCAGGCCTCTGACATTGAGATTGAGGCAAAGGAGATTATGAAATTCAAGAAAGAACTCTATACCATTATTTCCGACCATTCGCATACTCCGTATGAAAAGGTGTGGGCCGACTCCGACCGCAACTACTGGATGACGGCTGACGAAGCAAAGGAATATGGCATGATAGATAATGTACTGGTAAAGAAATGAATCAGAATAAGTGTAGTTTCTGCGGTAGGTCTAGCAAAGACGTCGCACTCTTGATAAGGGGCATCGACGGTACGATTTGCGATGACTGTTTGCGTCAGGCTATGGAAATCCTTGATGCTAACACTGAAAGGGAGTCTTCTGTATCCAAGAAGCAGGCAGACAAATTTACGTTGAAGAAAGTGCCAAAGCCAAAAGAGATTAAAAGCTATCTTGACGAGTATGTAATAGGTCAAGACGAGGCAAAGCGCTTCCTTGCGGTTGCCGTGTATAACCATTACAAACGACTGCAGCAGAATACCGATACCAATGGTGTCGAGATTGAGAAGAGCAATATTATAATGGTAGGCTCTACCGGAACCGGCAAGACGTTGCTTGCACGTACTATTGCCAAGATGCTCGACGTGCCGTTTACTATCGTCGATGCCACGGTGTTTACCGAGGCGGGATATGTAGGCGAGGATGTGGAGAGTATTCTCTCTCGTCTGCTTCAAGTGGCCGACTATGACGTTGCAGCTGCAGAGCGCGGCATTGTCTTCATTGATGAGATCGACAAGATTGCACGTAAGAGCGACAATCCCTCAATCACTCGCGATGTCAGTGGTGAGGGCGTTCAGCAGGGATTGCTGAAATTGCTTGAAGGTACCGATGTCAACGTGCCCCCGAAGGGCGGTCGTAAGCATCCCGACCAGGAATACATTCATGTTGATACCCGTAACATATTGTTCATCTGCGGAGGCGCCTTTGATGGTATCGAGCGCAAGATAGCACAGCGTATGAATACTCATGTCGTAGGCTATAACTCGGTGCAAAATGTACGCCGTATCGACAAGAATGACCTTATGAAATATATTGTTCCGCAAGACTTGAAGTCGTTTGGGCTTATACCCGAAATCATAGGCCGTCTTCCCGTTCTTACTTATCTCAACCCCCTTGACCGTGAGGCTCTTGAGAAGATACTTACCGAACCGAAGAATTCAATAGTGAAACAGTATAAGAAACTGTTTGAGATGGACGGTGTGGAACTGACGTTCACCGACGATGCTCTGAAGACACTTGTGGACAAGGCCGTGGAGTACAAACTGGGTGCCCGTGGCTTGCGCTCGATTGTGGAGAGCGTAATGATGGATGCAATGTATGAGGTTCCGTCAAAGCGGATGAAAACTTTCAACGTCACTGCCGACTATGTCAATGAGCAGCTGAAGAAGTCGAACAATTTTGTTGCGGCCTGATAAAACAAACTAAAAACTTCATAAAAGCTATGATTACGAAAGAAGAACTATCCACAGCTCTGAAGAAATACTTCGGCTTCGACACGTTCAAAGGCGACCAGGAGGCTGTCATCCGCAATGTACTCGACGGAAACGACACTTTTGTGCTAATGCCTACCGGCAGTGGGAAATCGCTTTGCTACCAGCTTCCGTCGCTGCTGATGGAGGGCACAGCAATCGTCGTTTCTCCTTTGATAGCTCTTATGAAGAATCAAGTGGATGTCATCAACGGTCTCAGTGATGTGCCGGGACTGGCTCACTATATTAATTCTTCGTTGAACAAGACGGCGATTGAAGAGGTGAAGGCCGATATCGTCGAAGGCCGCACGAAATTGTTGTATGTGGCTCCGGAATCGCTTACGAAAGACGAGAACGTAGAATTCCTTCAGAGTGTGAAGATTTCATTCTATGCCGTGGATGAGGCTCACTGTATCTCGGAATGGGGCCACGACTTTCGTCCTGAGTACCGGCGTATCCGTCCTATAGTCAACGTCATTGGCAATGCACCGATAATCGCCCTTACTGCTACTGCAACTGACAAGGTTCGCACCGATATAAAGAAGAATCTCGGCATTGTCGATGCAAAAGAGTTCAAGAGCTCGTTCAACCGTCCCAACCTCTACTATGAGGTACGTGCCAAGACAAAGGATGTAGATAAGGACATAATAAAGTTTATCAAGCAGCACAGCGGCAAGAGTGGCATCATATATTGTTTGTCGCGCAAGAAAGTTGAGGAGCTGGCAGCCGTGCTCCAGGCTAACGACATCAAGGCTGAGGCTTACCATGCCGGTCTCGACAGTGCTAAGCGTTCGCAGACTCAAGACGATTTCCTAATGGAGCGTATCGACGTAATCGTTGCTACCATTGCATTCGGAATGGGTATCGACAAACCCGACGTGCGCTTCGTCATCCACTACGATATACCGAAAAGCCTTGAAGGTTATTATCAGGAAACGGGTAGGGCCGGCCGCGATGGTGGCGAGGGAATATGCATTGCCTTCTATGCCTATAAGGATCTTCAGAAACTCGATAAGTTCATGGAGGGCAAACCCGTTGCCGAACAGGACATTGGGCGACAGCTGCTTCAGGAGACGGCGGCATACGCTGAAACATCGGTGTGTCGCCGCAAGATGTTGCTGCATTATTTCGGCGAGGTATATGATAGGGACAATTGCGGTAACTGTGACAACTGTCTCGCTCCGAAAACATATATTGAGGCAAAGAAACAGCTTGTGATGACACTGCAGGCAATAGTTGCCATCAAGGAGAATTTCCGTAGCGATTATGTGGAAGACTTCATCGTGGGTCGCGAGACTGATGAGATTGTTGCTCATAAGCATCACGAACTGGAACTTTTTGGCTGTGGTGCCGACGAGAACGAGAAGATCTGGAACCCGTTAATCCGTCAGGCTCTTATTGCCGGCTATCTTAAGAAAGATGTCGATAATTATGGGTTACTGAAGATTACACCAGATGGAAAGAAGTTTATAAAGGCGCCAAAGTCTTTCAAGATAGTCGAGAACAAAGATTTTCCCGATGATGACGAGTATGTTCCTGAGCATGACGGTACAACGAGTGCTCTTGATCCAACGCTCAATGCAATGCTCCGCGACCTGCGTAAAAAATGGGCACGCAAACTGGAGCGTCCGCCATACGTCATCTTCCAGGATGTCTCGCTTGAACAGATGGCAACCGACTATCCGGTCACTCTCGAAGAACTGAAGAATATTCAGGGAGTAGGCGAGGGGAAAATACGTCAGTCGTATGCAAAGGAGTTTGTCGATCTGATTAAGAAATACTGCGATGAGAACGACATCATCCGTCAGGCCGACCTGCGTGTGCGAACAGTGGCAAAGAAATCGGTTTTGAAGGTAAAGATTATCCAGAGCATCGACCGCCAGGTGGCTCTTGATGATATAGCCGAGGCACAGGGAATAGATTTTGAGACCCTTCTTGATGAGGTCGAGGCTATCGTATATAGCGGAACAAAGCTCAATATCGACTATTTCCTTGACGAAGTGATGGACGAAGACCATGTTGACGACATCTACGACTATTTTACTGAGTCGGAGACCGATAGTATCGAGGCGGCTATCAAGGAGCTGGGCAGCGACTATAGTGAAGATGAGATACGGCTCGTGCGCATTAAGTTCATTTCGGAGATGGCAAACTGAAACAACCAAAAATAATGATTAGATATGAAAACCAAGTCTTCTGAAATTAATTCGCTTTTCTACATCGTTTCCGGCGTAATAATTGCCATTGGACTGATTTCGCTGTTATGCATCCATACAGTCAGAGTGGATGCCGGCGAAGAGGCAGTATTCATATACAAACCTTGGATATGGGGGCATGGAGGTGTCGATCCGAAACCAGCCACAACAGGATTGTCGTGGTGCTGGAGGAGCACGAGCGCCGAGAAATTCCGCGTTGTTCCGATTCAGTATAATGAGGATTTTGAAGACATCATCTCTCTCGACAACACACCAATCTCGCTTACCGCCCATGCACTGATTCAGGTGAAGCGTGGTGAAACGCCTAAGTTGCTGGAGCGCTTCGGAATGAAATGGTATGAGAACGACATTCAGAAAGACTTCTGCAATGAGGTTCGTAATGAAATATCTAAATATCCGATGATGGATCTTACGAGTAAGCGCAGCATTTACGACAATATCTCTAAGCATATTGAAAGTGTGTTGAATCATAAGATACAAAAGCAGCAGATTCCAATCACTCTGCTGAAGGTGATTATCGACAAGGCAAAACCCAACAAGAACGTTCTTGAGGAATACAACCATACCGCTGCAGCCATCCAGGCAAAGCAGACCCAGGAAGCCAGTGCCCGAATGCAGGAAGCACGTCGTACGGCTGAGATGAAGCGTGCCGAGGCCGACGATGCATATCGCGTACGCATGGGGCTGACTCCCGAGCAATACATCCATCTTCGTTCGCTTGAAATAGAGAAAGAAAAGGTTGACATGGTTCGCGACAAGCAAAATGTCAACGTCACGATGCTTATGGGCAACGGAGCTGTTCCGATGTACAATGTTAAATAGGCGGATGTGATAGCGAAGAGGCGTGAATATTATGGATGCGAAACGAATATTGGATTTCCTGCTGCAGGTGCAGATGAACAACAACCGGACTTGGTTTCAGGAGCATAAAGCTGAATATGAGGCTGTGAGGGCTGAGTTTGAACGAGGAGTGGCTCAGGTTTTGGAGCATATTGTGAAATTTGATGCTTCGATAAGTCATCTTCAGGTGAAAGACTGTACTTATCGTTTCTATCGCGATACGCGGTTCTCTCCCGACAAGTCGCCATATAAGAATCACTTGGGTGCTTATATCTGTGCCCATGGCAAGAAATCATTGCATGGAGGCTATTATATTCATCTTGAACCCTCCCACTGCTTGGTGGCGGTGGGTAGCTATTGGCTGCCCACGAAGATTCTTACATCGTGCAGAAACGAGATTATGGGCAACACCGAAGAGTGGCTGCGGTGTGTTGAGAGCAAGCCCTTCCTAAAGTATTTCGGAGGCAAGGAAGATGCCTCGTGGGACGATGCGCAGGGGGTCGGACTTGAGAAACTCAAGACATGTCCTTCGGGCTTCCCCAGAGACTGGGAGTATGTGAAATATCTTCGTCTGAAGAACTATTGCTGCTGGCATCATGTGGCTGATGATTTTTTTGAGGGCGACGGCTGGCTCGATGAGTGTGATAAGATGTTCCTTGCAGCGAAACCGATGATGGACTTCACCAATAATGTGATTGACGACTATGAAGACAGCGCATACACAACATGAAATGATACGTGATGCATGGTAATAAAATTGGCATATAAACGGACGTGCAGGTTGTCGATGCGCATCATGAAGAATGGCGATGTGCATGTTTCAGCTCCTATTGGTATGCCAAAGAGAGAGATTGAGGCGTTTGTCAGCGAACATCAGGATTGGATTGTCCGGGCGAGAAAGAATACCGCAGAGCGACAGAATCAACTAACAGATTTTTTCAATCAACTTCCGCTGACCACCAAGATCCAAAAGCTTGAGGCAACGGAAAGGATTAGATTGATGGTAGAACCGTTGGTGCAGCATTATTCTAAGATAATGGGAGTCTGCCCTTCATCTATCAGTTATAAACCGATGAAATCCCGTTGGGGCGTGTGTGATGTTAGGCAGCACTACATCCGCTATTCCACTTACTTGCTGCTCTTGCCGGATTGGTGCGTGGAACACGTTGTTGTTCATGAACTCTGCCACTTGTTAGAGCCAAGCCACAATGCCGTTTTTTATGCGTTGATGGACAAGTATTATCCACGGTGGACATCACCTGAAATGATTTGGTAAACCAGCGAATATCAAGAAATGAGGCAATTCTTCAAATATCAATCGGGTGTAATCTTTTTCCTGATACTCGCAGCCTGCGTAGCTGCGAGTATATGGCTGTCGCGATGGATTCCCTGCGAACAGTTCGACAATGTCGTTTCTCCCTTCCTGTCCGGCATCACGTCAGCCGTTGCCTTCATGGGTGCCTGGCTCATATTCCGCCATAGCGACGGGCTTCGCATCCGTAAGGCGTGGGGGTTGACTCTGCTCACGTGGGGACTAGCTGATGGGGCTTATCTCGTCTGCTGGATGGCGGCTCCGCTGTCTGTGATGAATATGGGGGCCTATCAGCTGACTACCCACGAGCTGCTCATAGGAAACCTGCTGGGATGGACGTTGTTGCTCTACCCTACAGAGGCGCTGCGTCCGCAATGGCTCACGGTGAGAAGGGCTCTGCTGCAGCTGATGCCGATGTTTGCGCTGGTGGCGCTCGACTACATACTGCCTGTGAATCTGACTCCCGTCATATCGCTCTATCCCTTCGCACTGCTTGGACTGCTCATCGCGTACATGCGCGCTTATAAAACATGGTGTGAGGAGAACTTCTCGACGCTCGACGATTTTGATGTGCAATGGATTATGCGCAATCTCATTATGCTCGTGCTGGTGGGGGGCGTCTACTTTTACCTCTGTCTGAGTCACAGCCACACCCGCGCCTTCACACAGCTGTGGCTGGTCATTTTTATGCTGGCCTACAGCACGGAGAAGATCCTGTTCCAGCGCGACCCGTGGACGATGGTGCAACCGTCTCTGCAGGAAAAGTCTGATGAGTCGGAAGATATTGTCGTGCCAGAAGCGACGAATGTTGCTTATCGTAAAAAACTTGAGCAATGGATGGAGCATGAGAAGCCCTATACCAATCCCAACTTCCGGCTGATAGACCTGCAACAGGTGCTACCTATGAACCGCACCTATCTCTCGCAGTTCATCCACAGGGAGTATGGTTGCACATTCTATCAGTTTGTGAACCGCTACCGCATTGAGGAAGCCCAGCGTCTGAAACTGGAACAGCCCGACATAAAGATTGGCGAGGTTTCTGCCCGTTGTGGCTTCTCGTCACCCACCGTCTTTACCCGAACCTTCACAACTATCACTGGCCTTACCCCACGCCAATGGGGCAAGAAAATTCACTCTGCGTAAATTACTGAGGCTGTTTTATCAACTTTGCGTTAAAAAAAAACAGGACTATTGCAAAAATAAAGAATTATTCACTATATTTGCAGTCGAATAAATATGTTTTTGAGTACTGATTATACACTAACTAAAACAAATACAAAACATGATGAAAAAGAGCCTGAACATTCTGAAAGCATTATTGTTATTTATATTCTTGGCGGCGATACCTACTTCGGCGTTGGCTGACGACTTCACCGTGGAACGTGCCGTCAACCTGGGACAGTTGGACTCATGGGCTGACATCAGCCAGTTCCAATGGGAGGAGATCAATAACGGCATACAGGACAATAGCGCCGAGATGGATGCCCTCAAGGAGGTCTTCCGCGACCCCGCTCCGAAGGACACCGTGGGCTTCTACAAGCAGATCTACGACGCCCGCGACAACCAGTATATCGTCCTGCGACTGGACAAAGCACAGGGCAACCGTCCCTTCCACATTCGTGTCACCTGCATCAAGGACGCAAACGACCTTTCGAAAAACACTACGAAGGTGTTTGCTGCCGAGAACTATGCCTACATCATGCCTCCTATCACCGAGAACCAATTGGAGGTGAAGATATGGCCTCAGGGACAGGGCGAAGAGACAGCGAAAACCTACACCTTCAACATTCACGGTTACGGCTCGGCCTCCGTGCGCTCGGTGATGCTCGACAAGAGCCGTATTGTGCCTGGCGACTACGCCCTGCAGCTGATACGCTACAATAGCGACACGCAGGTGAGCGATACGGCCTATATCCGCAGTCTGCAGGTAGATAAGCTTTACACCTTCTACGACTACGACAACGGCGACCTTGTGGAAGCCTATTTGATGGCAGACAATTTCAAGCGCATCAAGCTGAATCACGAATGGTGGGCCAGGGATGCCGTGACTCATGTGAGTGACAACACGGTGACGGTAATGACAGGACCGAAGATGCCGTTCCGCCAGCACAAGCGACTGGAAGCACCGAACCCTACTTATTTGGATTCGCGACTCTTCTCTTACCACGACACGCTGTGGGTTCGTCTCTTCCGCGACAACGAGCCTTCCATCGAAACGGAGGGTCTGACGATGCACGCCGTGCAGGCCGACACCACCAACATGCCGGGCGACCGTCTGCTTAAGTGGGGCTTGGATTCTGTGTCCAAGCGCCTGTATGTGCTGACCGACGGCGAGCCCGCCACCATCGAGTGCTACCGCGACGGCTACCTGCCGAAGCTCTGCATGTATCACGGTTCTTACAACCACAAGACGGGTATCATCGACAGCGAGACGGAAGTGGCGGACATCTACCTGGAGAGCATTTCCGAGCCGGTGACGTCGCCCAGGGTGACTTCGTCGATAATCTCAACGCTGACGCCTACGCTCGACCTCCGCGGCGATGTCTACGTTAGCAGCATACAGTCTTCGGACATCCTGCCCGTGCTGACCACCGAGACGGTCTACTACGACGAGTTTGCTTCGCACAAGGACACCATGAAGGTGGCCAACGAGAACAGGTATATGAGCTACGCGGGGATGGAGGTGGCCATCGTCGCTCCCAAATCCTATGAGACCAAAGCTGCCATCACGCTCGTGAAAGCGAAGAACGACGCTGAGGAGAATGCCATCCTCAATGACACCCTCAAAGGTAACACGAGGGCGATCACCAGCGAATTCTACGACTACAAATACTGGACCACTAAGTTCGACCTGCACGAGTATCTGGACATCAACACCTCAGGCCGTCCCGCAGTGGCCTTCGACGGCAAGTCGGTGCGCGAGCTGCCCATCCTTTACAACAAGTATCTCGACCTGGAAAAGATGCAGGCCGACGCCCGCGAAGCCGCCGAGGAGCGTCTCAAGGGCGATAAGGCAGAGGACGAGGCTTCGGGCTGGATGCATGATATGGCTCCCGAAGCCTTTAATCAGCTGAACTTCAAGGTACCTTTGGTGCCGCCGTTCTACTTCCGTCTCGGACTGGGCATTGACTTCTACAAGGCCAAGAAACTGACGGTATCGGAGGCGCTGGGCGTCGGTGTGGATTACCAGTACGACATGGCCAACAAACAGACCAAATACTGGCCCAACGACGCAAGTTCGTGTAAGGTGACGATGGGCAGGTCCGACAACTACGATTTTGAAGACAAGGCCCTGGCACCCGATCTGAATACTCTGCTCGGATTGACCAAAAGTAACAAAGATCTGGCGAACTACTCCTCCGACATTTACTTAAGCGCCTTTGCGGAATTGTATGAGAAGTTCTCCATCCCATTGTCGCTGGAAGGAGGCGACTGGAAGCAGTGGTTCCTTGGCATGCAGTTCGTCGACGAGGCCGGCATGCGTGCCGAGGCTGCGGCGAATGTCCGCTTCGGGATGAACTTCACCAATATGGTCGGTGCCCTCGGCAGCAAGGCGGGCGCGCCCAGCGCTGTGACCAAATTCAGCAACTGGTTGAATAAAAACAAACTGGTGAATGTAGTCTCCAATATCCTCGGTCCGTCGGTGACGGCTGGAGCGGGCGTGAAAATCGGCATTAACACGGGGCTCTTTGCTTTCGACAACACGACGGAAAGCACCGATCCGCTGAAGAATCATATTCTGGCATTCAAGTTCTATGGTCAGGCCTATATCAACGGTAGGATTAGGGCCAAGATTGACGCTTTCATCGCAGGAGCCGAGTTTGGCTTGTTGGCAGGTGCCGGCATCACCTTCAAGTATGCTGCGGGTTCCCGACTGGATTTCCGCAACGAATTCTCAGGCAGCGCCTGGAGTTGGTATGCCGGCCTGGGTGCCTACTACAAAGTGAAGTTCCTGTGTTGGAGCAAGCACAAGAGTTGGGACCTTCTGGGCGATGTGACTGCTGAGGAGAAACTGATCAGGCCGAAAAACTACGAGAATCCCTTCCACAAGAATTTTGCCTACTACCTGAGCGATGAGGCCGATCCCAACAAAAAGCTGGCAGCTGCCGCTCTTCCGGGAGACTTAGTCAGCAGATATGCCGACTTCAACCAGCCGGTGAAGTTCATCACGGGCAGCGACAGCATCATCTATCAGGGCAACCAAGGCAGTCCCGACGACCCCAACACGATGACGGTGGAGGTGGCCTCTCTGGACAACCCCTTCATCATCTCCGACTGGCGTTCGGGCGGATGCACCGACTACGACGCAGCCTCCGTTCCCGGTCTCGACCTGGCGGTGATGGAGCAGGCCACGGCGACGATTCCCAAGGAGCAGCTCGAGGATTCGCTGACGCTCGACGTTACGGTGAACCAGGCCAGCCGCCTCTACGACCTCTACTACACCAAGAAGAACGCCGGCACCAAGTGGTACAAGCCCAAGCCCATCTACGGCTCTCCTGAGACCACTTCCTTCAAACCGCGTCTGGCTATGGCCGACGATGGTAAGGCAGTAGCTATATGGCAGGAGGGCACCTTCGAGAAGGCCAGCTGGGTGCAGGAAGGAGACACCGTGCAGCTGACTGACCTGCTGATGAACGGTCATCTGATGATGTCGCGCTTCGACGGCAACGAGACCTGGTCGGAGCCTGTGCAGCTGGCGGAGGTCAACGAGGGCTTCTGCCTGAAGGACTACCGCGTCGTCTACGACGGCACTTCGGCTTTTATCGTGGCGCGTAGAGGCATTTCAGGCGCTCCGGATGAGAACGTCGGCTTCATGGTCGACGGCAACAATACGGTCACGACACAGACGCTCGACTACACCGACGAACCCGTGCGTCTGCGTCGCGTTGGCGACTACAACCTGATGGCCTGGATGTCTGTGGCCGACAGCATCTCGAGCACCACGTGCGTCCGCGTCAAGAGCTGCGGCATGGACGGCAAGGACAAGAAGGGCATCAACTCTTCACTCATCCTGAGAGATATCTCCGCCGACGAGTTCACAATCGTGCCCGACATGGAGGCCAAGTCGCTCAGCAACGTGGCGCTGCTGTGGCGTGAGCAGGCTTTTGAGAACGACACTACGCGGATGCGTCTTCGCGCTTCGCGTCTGGTGCCCAACAAGGACGGCAGCTTCCATCTAGGTTCTCCCATCACTGCCGTTCAGCTGGACGGGAACGCCACCATCTACAGTTTCGACGGCTACATGACCAAGGAGAAGATTGACGTGTGCTATATCGGGGCCGACAATGATGGCGTCATTCAGCTCAACCGCAAGGCGGCCTACTTCGGCAACGCCTTCGGTTACACCGTGCAGTTTGACCCTGACGAAAATCAGGGCTTCCAGTGCCACAAGGACGAAATCACGCTGCTCGTCACCGTCACCAACTATGGCACCTCGACCATCAAGAACTGTGTGCTGACGGTGGACAGCACCAAAACCTATCCACTCGATATGACCATACCTGCCGGCGCATATGCCCAGGAGCGTGTCATCATACCTTATACCTTAGGTTCCGGCATCAACACCAAGATGAAGGTGGAGTACGACGATGTGCTCGGTATCAAAGATGAGGAGGAAATCTCCAATAATGCCCGGAGTTTCTTCAGGGCATCTGCTGACGGAGACGAGCGGGGTCAGAACATCCATGAGCGGGAGACGCCCAGCTTCTTCCCGTATCTGCCGCGACTGGAGTGCTTCGTGGTGGCGCAGAGGGTGGACAAGAACGGCGACAACTACATTACCGTCTGCGTGCGCAACTATGCCCGCCGCCGCCTGCCGAAAGGCTTTGCCATCATCGTGGGTCTGAAGGAGACTTCCTACGGCTCAATTGTTTACACCACGAAGGGCAACGACCATATCAAGTATGAGACCAAGAAACTGCTCTGCAATCTGGCGGACGAAAGTGATGACAGCAACTACATGTACGACTACGGCAGCTACCGGGGTGGATGCGTCACGCTGAAAGTGCCCGGCGTCACCGAGAAAGAGAAAATGTACGTCGGAGCGACGTTGGCCTATAGGGTACCTGGCTTCGACACCTACGCTCGCATCCGGGCCAGAACCTTCTCGGGCAGCGACAACAGCGGCGTGGTGACACTGTATCCCTCATCAGAGGTTGTGGCTGTGAAGCATGTGTACAACAACAATGACACGAAAGCCACGATACACGTGAGCCGCGAAGCTAACAAACTGGTGGTAACAGGAGTGAAGGCTAACGAACAAGTCCGGCTCTATCAGGCTAACGGCACTGTGATTGCTCGTAAACAAGCTGGTGAGGACGGTAAGGTTATCTTCCCTGTAACTTATAACAGCGGTGTGGGACTCGTGTCATCAGGTAAGGAAACAGTTAAGTTTGTATACTAGGATGAAGGAGTTTAAGGAGTTTAAGAAGTTTAAGAAGTTTAAGGAGTTTAAGAGAATGAAAAACGTTATATTGACAGCATTTCTGGCGGTTGTAGCCGCCGTGCAGGCCGGTGCGGTGGACATCACAAACCCCGATATGATTTGGGACGGCGAGAAGATAGCGGATAAGATCGCTGCGTATCCGGACACCAA
>CAMOEW010000034.1 GCA_946612625.1 uncultured Prevotella sp. | reverse complement strand
CTATCGAGCACATCGAGAAGATTGCCAAGAAGGTGAACGGCAAGAGCGCCGGTCCCGATGCTCAGAACGTGATCTTCCTTTCTGCCGATGCTTTTGGCGTGCTGCCTCCCGTATCTATCCTGACTCCTGAGCAGACGAAGTACTACTTCCTCTCTGGTTTCACCGCAAAGCTGGCTGGTACAGAGCGCGGCATCACTGAGCCCACTCCTACATTCTCAGCTTGCTTCGGCCAGGCATTCCTCGAGCTGCACCCCACAAAGTATGCTGAGGAGCTGGTGAAGAAGATGGAGAAGAGCGGTGCCAAGGCTTACCTGGTGAACACCGGTTGGAACGGCACAGGCAAGCGTATCTCTATCCGCGACACCCGTGGCATCATCGACGCCATCCTGGGCGGTGCCATCCTGAAGGCTCCCACGAAGAAGATTCCTTACTTCGACTTCGAGGTGCCCACAGAGCTGGAGGGTGTAGATACCAATATCCTCGACCCACGCGATACCTATGCCGACGTTGCCGAGTGGAACAAGAAGGCAGAGGATCTGGCAGGCCGCTTCATCAAGAACTTCAAGAAGTATGAGGGCAACGAAGCCGGCAAGGCTCTCGTCGCTGCAGGCCCGAAACTCTAAAGATTGAACATTGATTTTACAAAATTAAAAAAATGATGCAAAAGATTAATTCATGCAGGGTTTCTTGCATGAATTAATCTTTTTTTTCAGAAGTCTCGTTGCTCCGAACGACACCATTTCCGCGATTTCGGAATTCCCGTCGCTCCGAACGACACGATTTCCGATTTTTCAGTTTCGTCTGTGTTCCGAACGACACCATTTCTGTTTTCTCAGTTTCATCTGTGTTCCGAACGACAGCAATTGTCTAAAAAAAGCATAAAAAAGATTGATAATCACATAAATTCTTTAATTCTGACATAAAAAATGCCTCTTTTTGCAGAATTGTGAGTAAATTTGCAGCCGAATTATATTTTAACGGACGTTCGATGAAGAAATATACAACTTTCATGCCTGCATTGATGGCAGTAGCGATGCTGCTTTGCTCGTGCATGAACAAAGACACAAACGACACCATCGTTGCATTCTACGACGATGCAGCCCTCAGCAGTTTCAGCATTACTTATGCCAAAAAGGTGATACACACGACAGACTCTCAGGGCAACGACTCCACCTACATCAGCGGCGACTCCAACATGTCGCGATTTCAGTTTAAGATCAACCAGTTCACCGGAGAGATCACCCTACCCGACTCCCTCCCCCAAGGTTATCTTATCGACAAGATGCTCTGCACATACACAACGGTGAACAACGGCGTGCTGTATATCAGTACCAACTACGACGAGACAAACCCCGGTGCAGATGAGACGATGGTGATGCTGACCACGACCGACTCGATCGACTTCAGCTACAAGCGCCATCTGCGCGTGGTATCTACCAGCGGCAACGGCAAGCGCGACTACTACGTAAGCCTTGCTGCCCACAAGATGAACCCCGACGAGGTGCAGACACACCTAACGGCATCGGGCCTGCCCTTCAGCGGAGCCACAGGCATAAGGACGCTGTCGGTGGACAACACCATCTACACGTTTGCCACCGACGGCACCAAGACCACCGTATATACATCGACGGCATCCGACGGCAGCAACTGGCAGACGCTTGCGTCGGACATCACTCTCGATGCCTCGGCATATAACAATGTGGCAATCCTGGGCAGCTCGCTCTACGTCAAGAGCGGCGACACGATATATGAGTCGGCCGACGGGCACACATGGAATGCCGTCGCCAACGACCTTGCCGACCTCAGCATCATCGGCATGACAAGCAAACAGCTGTATGCCGTGGATGGAGACAGGAACATCCTGTACTCTGACAACGGCTCTACATGGCACGCCGACAACACGACCGACCTAAACTACATGCCCGACGGCGACATCGCCACAGCCTACGGCCCGTTCAGCTATGCCGACTCTATCGACTACCTGCTGATGGTGGGCAAGAGCAGCAGCCTGCAGCGCACAATGGTATGGCGGCGCATGACCGACTACAGCACGATGACAGCTGGTGGCAGCTGGACCTGCATGAATACCGATGCTTATGCTGGCGGTGCTCCTTACGACGCCGCTGCCGACTACGCGCTGGTCTTCTACGACGGACGTTTCCTGCTGTTAGACTCGAAGAGCTCAACGATGTATGAGAGCCGCGACTACGGGCTGACATGGGACAAGTCGGCAAGATACGCTATTGCCGACGGTCTCCTCTCCGCCGCCAAGATATCGATGACGGCAACGGCAAACGGCTACCTTTGGATTGTGGGCAGCAACGGCATGGTGTATCGCATGTGCACCAACCGCGCCACTTGGACGAAATGACAACTACAACTCCGGAAGAAAACATAAAACAAGCATACGGCCATGACACTTCGCATAGTAGCAACACTCCTGCTGACGAGCCTCACCATTCTGGGCATCAATGCCCAGGACGAGCCTGAATACAGAATGGAGGTAGGTGCCGGAGCCGGAATGGTGAGCTATCAGGGCGACTTCAATGCCAGCCTGCTGAAGAAAATGCAGCCTATGGGCAGCCTCGTGGTGCGCTACAAGCCCAACCCACGGTGGGCATACGCCATGAACGCCTCGTATGGCACCATCAAAGGGTCGTCGGCAAACGTCGTTACCTACTATCCGCAGTATCGTGACACCGCCTACACCTTCAGCAATCCGCTGCTCGACGTCAGCTTCCGCTTTGAGTATAACTTCTGGCCATACGGCACAGGCAACGAATACCGAGGAGCCAAGAAGATTGTGCCATACGTGACGGCAGGCTTCGGACTCACCTACGCCAAAGGCGAAGAGAAAGGCACGTTTACTGGCAATCTCCCGATAGGCATAGGCGTGAGATACAAGGTTGCCAAGCGGCTGAACCTGTCGATGGAATGGGTGATGCACTTCTCGCTGAGCGACAAGCTCGACGGAGTGGAAGACCCCTACGGCATCAAGAGTTCGGGAATATTCAAGAACACCGACTGCTACAGTATGCTACAGCTGGCCCTGACCTACGATATCTGGGCGAAATGCAAGGTATGCCACAACTCAAGCGAGTGGTGACAATCCACATCAGGAAGCGATGCCACAGCGCCGGAAGAAACATAAGAACCGAAAAGAATGAATATATGGAAGTAAAGTTGGATATGACACGCATCCCCGAGCATATTGCCATCATCATGGACGGCAACGGCAGGTGGGCCAACGAGCGCAACCTGGACCGCAGCATGGGGCATAAGGCTGGTGTGGATGCCGTGCGCACGATAACATCTGAATGCACGCGTCTCGGGGTGAAGTACCTCACGCTGTACACGTTCTCAACCGAGAACTGGAGCCGCCCGGCAGCCGAGGTGTCGGCACTGATGGGCTTGGTGCTCACATCGCTCGAAGACGAGATCTTCATGAAGAACAACGTAAGGTTCCGCGTTATCGGCGACATGAGCCGTATTCCCGACGACGTGCGCAAGAAGCTGCACGAAACAGAGATGCACACCGCCGGCAACACCAAAATGACGATGGTGGTAGCATTGTCGTACTCTTCGAAATGGGAGATTACGAAAGCAGTGCGCGAGATTGCTGCCGACGTGAAAGACGGTATCGTGCGCCTGTCGCAGATCGACGAGAGCACCATCAGCGAGCATCTGGAAACAAACTTCATGCCCGACCCGGAGCTGCTCATCCGCACCGGCGGCGAGCTGAGGATAAGCAACTACCTGCTGTGGCAGATAGCTTATTCGGAGCTGTACTTCTGCGACACCTACTGGCCCGACTTCGACGAGGAGTGCCTGCACAAGGCTATTGCTAGCTACCAGAGCCGCCAGCGCCGCTTCGGAAAGACCGAGGCACAGGTGGAGAGCGAGGAAATGAAGGGCGAAGAGTGAAGAGTTTAGAATTAAGAGTTAAGAGTTTAGAAATAGGCAATAAAATGGAGAATGATGAATTAGCTTTCGCTCCGACAGCAGATGGAAATGAGAGAATGAGCAAGATGGCATGTAGGGGGATGCTATGTGCAGCATTCTTACTTCTTAATTCTTCTTTTTTCATATCCGCTGCAGCGCAGGACGTCATCGTCAATCCCGACATATCGTATGCCGGAACACCGCGCCAATGCGAGATCGGAGGCATCACATCAAAAGGAATAGAGGGCTACGAAGACTATGTGCTCACAGGGCTATCGGGCCTGCAGGTGGGCCAGGTAATCGACGTGCCGGGCAAGGAAATTACAGAGGCAGTGAAGCGCTACTGGCGTCATGGTCTGTTCTCGAAGGTATCGATTACTGCCGACTCTATCGTAGGCTCGAAGATATACCTGTCGATAAACCTGGCACTGCGCCCCCGTATCAGCGACATCTTCTACAACGGACTGAAGAAATCGGAACGTGAAGACATGGAGTCGAAGCTGGGCATCATGAAGGGCAGCCAGATAACCCCCAACATGATAGACCGTGCGAAGATACTCGCCAAGAGATACTTCGACGACAAGGGCTACAGCAACGCCGAGATAGAGATAGTGGAGCGCAACGACGTAAACAACGCCAACCAGGTGATTCTCGACGTGAACATCGACAAAAAGACAAAGACCAAGGTGAAGCATATCTTCATCGAAGGCAACGAGCAGCTGAAAGACTCGAAGCTGAAGAACGGCCTCATACGCAAGGGAGCCCTCGGCAAGCTGAACGAGAGCGGACGGCTGGCATCGTGGTTCCGCTCGAAGAAATACACTCCGGAACGCTTTGAGGAAGCACGCAAGGGACTCATCGAGAAATACAACGAGCTGGGCTACCGCGACATGATTATCGTCAAGGACAGCGTATGGAAAATAGACGAGAAGCACGTGAACGTGCTCTTCGAGGTGGAAGAGGGCCAGAAATACTTTATCCGCGACATCACGTGGGTGGGCAACACCGTTGCCTCGACCGAATACCTCAACCGGCTGTTAGGAATGAAGAAAGGCGACGTATATAACCAGAAACAGCTGCGCAAGCGACTGACGGAAGACGAGGATGCCGTGGGCAACTACTACTGGAACAACGGCTACCTGTTCTACAACCTCACACCAACTGAGGTGAACATCGTGGGCGACTCGATAGACCTGGAGATGAGAATCTTCGAAGGACAGCAGGCACATATCTCGCACGTGCGTATCTTCGGCAACGACCGCCTGTATGAAGAAGTGGTGCGCCGCGAGTTGCGCACAAAGCCAGGCGACCTGTTCTCGAAGGATGCACTGCAACGGTCAGCGCGCGACATCGCCTCGATGGGATTCTTCGACCCCGAAAAGGTGAACCCCGACGTGAAACCCAACTACGAAGACGGCACCGTGGATATCAACTGGCGCCTGGAGCAGAAGAGCAACGACCAAGTGGAATTCTCGCTCGGATGGGGACAGACGGGAGTAATCGGGCGCATCTCACTGAAGCTGAACAACTTCTCGATGCGCAACCTGTTCGGGAAGAACAAAATGCGCCGCTCGATAATGCCTATCGGCGACGGCGAGCAGATGGCAATCTCGGCACAGACCAACGGTACGTATTATCAATCGTACAGCATCAACTACACCGCTCCGTGGTTCGGACGCAAACGCCCGAATATGTTCAACGTGGGAATGTTCTATTCGAAGCAGACCGACGTGAACAGCAGCTACTACAATTCCAGTTGGTATAACAACTACTACATGAGCGGCTACGGATACTATAACAACAACTACTATAACAACTACGAGAGCTTCTACGACGACGACAAGTCGGTGCGGATGCTCGGACTCTCGGTAGGATGGGGAAAGCGTCTGCGCTGGCCCGACGACTACTTCCAGCTGATGGCCACGCTGTCATATACGCGCTACATGCTGAAAGACTGGCGCTACTTCCTTATCACCAACGGAAACTGCAACAACATCAACCTCGGCCTGACACTGTCGCGCACATCGACCGACAACCAGCTCTTCCCACGACGCGGCTCGGAGTTCACCGCATCGGTGACGCTGACACCACCTTGGTCGCTGTTCGACAAGAAAGACTATGCCACCCTTGCCACCGACCCAAACTCGGCCACCTACGACCAGGAGCAGCAAGACAAATACCGGTGGATAGAATACCACAAGTGGAAGCTGAAGTTCCGCAACTTCACCGCCCTCACAAGCGGACAGAAGTGCCTGGTGCTCATGACACGTGTGGAGTTAGGAATCCTCGGGGCATACAACAAGAACAAGCGCTCGCCGTTTGAGACATTCTACGTCGGCGGCGACGGCATGAGCGGATATTCCACCGGCTATGCACAGGAGACCATCGGACTGAGAGGCTACGAGAACGGCTCGCTGACACCGTATTCAGCACCGGGATATGCCTACGACCGCTTCACACTCGAACTGCGCTATCCGTTCCTGCTCGGCAACACCACCATCTACGGACTCGGATTCGTGGAGGCAGGCAACGCTTGGTCGGAGACAAAGAACTTCAACCCATTCGACATGAAACGCTCTGCCGGTATCGGAGTACGCGTGTTCCTGCCAATGGTGGGCCTGATGGGTATCGACTGGGCCTACGGCTTCGACAATCAGCTCTCAACAGGAACTAAGGGCGGAAGCCAGTTCCACTTCATCCTCGGACAAGAGTTCTAAGCACGACAGCGGCGAAAGAATCAAAAGAAAATAAGAAGATATGAAAAAGGATATTTTTAAAAAACGGATAGGAAGGGTGATAAGCCTGTCGTTTATCATCTACGCACTATCCATCAGCAGCGCAGCTGCACAGAAGTTTGCACTGGTGGATATGGACTTCATACTGAAGAACATCGCAGCCTACGAGCGTGCAAACGAACAGCTGAACCAGGTATCGAAGAAATGGCAGCAGGAGGTAGAGGCACTGCAGACCGAAGCCCAGACGATGTACCGCAACTACCAAAACGAGGTGGTGTTCCTGTCGCAGGAACAGAAGAAGGCCAAGCAAGACGAAATACTGGAAAAGGAGAAGCAGGCTGCCGAACTGAAAAAGAAATACTTCGGTCCGGACGGTGAGCTCTTCAAGAAGCGCACGGCACTGATGAGCCCCATTCAGGAGGAGATATATGCCGCCGTGAAGGAGATTGCCGAGGCACGCGGCTACCAGCTCATCCTCGACCGGGCTTCCGACCGCGGCATCATCTTCGGTTCGCCGAAGGCCGACATCAGCAATGAAGTGCTGAGGAAACTTGGATACAATTGATTATTTATAATTTTATAATACAAGAAAATGAAAAAGTTATTTTTAGCAGTAATGATGCTGGCACCAGTTGCAGCATTCGCACAGAAGTTCGGACATGTCAATGCACAGGACATCATTCAGGTAATGCCTGAATACACCAAGGCAAAGACAGAGATTGAAGCACTCCAGAAGCAGTATGAGGACGACCTGAAGAGTATGCAGGAAGAAATGCAGAAGAAAGCCGAGGCATACGAGAAAGAGCAGGCCTCACTGCCCGCAAACATCAAGGAGCGCAGAGAGAAGGAACTTCAGGACATGTACCAGAAGCTGCAGCAGAGCGCTGCCGACAACCAGCAGGCTCTGCAGAAAGCATCGGGCGAGAAGATGCAGGCCATCACAACCAAGGTCGTTGACGCCATCAAGAGCGTGGGACAGGCCGGCGGTTACGTCTATATCATGGACATCGCCAGCGGCATCCCCTATATAAGCACCACGCTGAGCACCGACGTCACCGACCAGGTGAAGGCAAAGCTTGGGCTGAAATAAATAAGAAGATATGAAGATAAACATTCTAAACAATCGGATAGCAAGGATGGCAAGCTTATCGCTTGTCATCTACGCACTATCCATTAGCAGCGCAGCCGCGCAGAAGTTCGCCTACCTGAGCTACGACAGCGTGTTTACGTCGATGCCCGACTACGCCATAGCCACGGAGAACTTCGAAAAAATCCGTGTGCAATACGATGCCGAGGGCAAACGCGTGGAGCAAGACTTCAACTCCAAATATGAAGAGTTTCTCGACGGGATGCGCGACTTCCCCCAGAGCATACTCCAAAAGCGCCAGAGCGAGCTACAGGAACTGATGGAGAAGAACATCGCATTCAAGGAGGAGAGCCGCAAGCTGCTGAAGAAAGCCAAGGACGAAATCTTCGCCCCATTGCACCAGAAGCTGCACAACACTCTGCATCTGATAGGTGTGGAACGTGGATATGCGTTTATCATCAACACCGACAACAACTCCACGCCATTCATCAACCCAGCTCTCGGCGACGACATCACCGACGAGGTAAAGACAAGAATAGCAAAGTGAGTCCGATAGGCATCTTTGACTCCGGCTACGGCGGACTGACCATACTGCATGGCATTCGCCAGCTACTGCCACAGTACGACTTCATGTACCTTGGCGACAATGCGCGTGCGCCCTACGGCACGCGCTCTTTTGATGTAGTATATGAGTTTACGCTGCAGGCAGTGGAGAAACTCTTCGGCATGGGATGCCATCTCGTGATATTAGGATGCAACACAGCATCGGCAAAGGCACTGCGCACGATACAACAGAACGACCTGCCGCGCATCGACCCGGAGCGGCGAGTGCTCGGAATCATACGTCCCACGGCCGAGGTGATAGGCAACCTGACGAAGACACGCCACGTGGGAATATTCGCCACCGAGGGCACGATTAAGAGCGAGAGCTACAACTTAGAGATACAAAAGCTGTGGCCCGACATCCACGTGAGCGGAGTGGCATGTCCGTTCTGGGTGCCATTGGTGGAATACAACGAGGCCGACTCTCCCGGTGCCGACTATTTCGTGAAGAAACGCATCGACCAACTGATGCGCCTCGACCCGGAAATCGACACCGTAATCCTGGGATGCACACACTACCCTATCCTACTACCAAAGATTCACAAATACATACCTCGCGGAGTGCGCATCGTCGCGCAAGGGGAATATGTTGCCGACAGCCTGAAAGACTACTTTGAACGCCACCCGGAAATAGACAGAAAATGTTCGAAAGGCGGCACAGTGAAATATTTCACTACAGAAAACCCCGACAAGTTCCGAGAGTCGGCACAGCTCTTCCTGCACGAACCAGTGGAGGTGGAACGTATAGACCTACCATAAACAAAACAACACTAATGACCATACCAGCCTTACGCCACTATTTTCTGATAATGATACTTGCACTCGCCGGCACAGCCGACGGAGTAGCTACGGAAGAGAAACCTTCGAAACAGCTCGAGCAGCTGTGGCAGCAATACTATGACGACGACGGAAGCGACGAAGCTCGCGAACGCAGAATAATAGCAAAGCTCATCAGCGAGTCGCAACGGCTGAACAGCAAATACGACGAAAGCCGCGCACGCTGGCAGCTGATGGTGTTCCACTACAACCATGCCCACAACGACTCGGTGATAATCGAGGCTCCGGCACAAATGGAATTCTACAAGGCGCGCAAAGAATGGAACAGATACTATGAGACATGGACAATGGTGGTAAACACATACTCGTTCAGCAACCATGTCACCAGGGCTATACGCGAGACGGAAAAGATGTACCGCGACGCACAGAAACGCGACAACGTGTTCGGAATGACGAAAAGCAACTACACGCTCGGTATGACATATATGAACATCCGAAACAACGAAGAGGCTGCAAAGGCATTCGAACGCTGCTTAAAGCATACCATCGACGACTACCAGACAATATCACAGATTTATTTCTACTACTGCAGTGCACTGAACAACATCGGCGACTACCAGAAGCTGCTGAGAGCCACCGACAAATACATGGCGGCAATAAATGAACACAACAGGCACGGGAAGAAGAGTGGCGAGGAATTACGCAACAACGCCGACTGGACAGAATGCAACATATACCGCGCACAGGCACTGACAGGACTGAAGCGATACAAAGAAGCACAGGCGCTGATTGACGACATGATGCAGAGGAGCGACAACATGAAAGCATACGCTCTGCACCACCTGCTATCGGCAGCTGCCGGCCAGGCTCTTCAGACCAAAGAGACTGCCAAAGCCATAGCCTACAACGACCGTATGTTAAAGACGGCAAACGACATTGGCGACGAAATGCTAATCCACGGGGCTGAGTCGGAACGGGTGGATATACTCATGAGCGCAGGACGCTATGAAGAAGCTGCACGGCTACTGCAGAAACTGCACAAGCACACCATAGAGAGCAACAACGCCGACATGCAGCATGAGCTGACGGAAATGAACACAATATTCCGACTCGACGAACTGAGGATGGAAAGCAACATACAGCGAGCACGCTTCATCGCAGGAACCATCGCACTCGTGGCGGTGGCACTGCTACTGATATTGTATTTCCGCTACCGTGCGTCGAAGCGACTGAAGAAAGCCTACCACGACCTGCAGATAGCCAACAGCAAGGCAGAGGAGTCGTCGCGCATGAAAACCTCTTTCATACAACAGATTTCACACGAAATACGCACGCCACTGAACATTCTCTCGGGATTCACACAGATAATCACGGCGAACGACATACATCTTGACAGCGAAATGCGACACGACATCTCCAAGCAGATTATGACCAACACCGACCGTATCACAGAACTCGTGAACAAAATGCTGGAACTGGCAGACATCAACAGCCAGAAAGCAATAGAACAGAACGATGACGTGACAGCACTAGAGATTGCGGCACAGGCAGTGGAAGACAGTCTTATCGCACAGACGCCACACCTGACATTCTCAATGAACGCAGAGCCGGAGGCAGAGACCGTGATGCTGCATACAAACCGCCATTGCACAGTGCGCGTATTGTCGCTGCTGCTCGACAATGCAAAGAAATTCACCAAAGAAGGCGACAGCGCAGTGCTACGGATAGACAGCGACAATGAGAACATCCGTTTCACAGTGGAGAACAGCGGCATAAGCATTCCGGCGACCGAGGCAGAACATATTTTCGAGGAATTCGTGCAGCTCGACAACTACAGAGAAGGCACCGGCATCGGACTTACCGTGGCACGAAGCATCGCACAGAGGCTCGAAGGCAACGTAACGCTCGACACTACATTCACTAACGGTGCAAAATTCATCTTCACACTGCCGAAGTAGAACAACGGGTAAAACGTATGACGAAAAAAAAGTCCGGAACTTCACGCTCCGGACTTTTTACATTTATTGTAAGAACACTTATTCAGCGAGCTTGCCGTCGCTGCCAAGCACTTCCTTGATCTTATGAATATACATCTTCTTCATGTTCTCGCGTGCAGGCTTCAGATACTGGCGCGGGTCGAAGTGGTCGGGATGCTCGGTAAGATACTTACGGATAGCGGCTGTCATGGCAAGACGCGAGTCGGAGTCGATGTTAATCTTGCATACAGCACTCTTCGATGCCTCGCGGAGCTGGTCCTCGGGAATACCAATGGCATCAGGCAGATTACCACCATACTTGTTGATAGTGTCAACCTCTTCCTGAGGAACCGATGAAGAGCCGTGGAGCACGATGGGGAATCCGGGGAGCTTCTTCTCAATCTCATGAAGCACGTCGAATGCAAGTGGCGGGGGAACGAGCTTGCCCGTCTTCGGGTCGCGAGTGCACTGCTCAGGCTTGAACTTGTAAGCACCGTGGCTGGTACCGATAGAGATAGCCAGTGAGTCGCAGCCGGTACGCGTAGCAAAGTCGATAACCTCCTCAGGCTTGGTGTAGTGGCTCACCTCGGAAGCAACTTCATCCTCAACACCTGCCAACACACCAAGCTCGCACTCAACAGTAACGTCGTACTTATGAGCATACTCAACAACCTGACGTGAAATCTTGATATTCTCCTCGTAGGGAAGAGCACTACCGTCGTACATCACGCTTGAGAAGCCCATGTCGATACAATCTTTGCAAAGCTCGAAGCTGTCACCATGGTCGAGATGGAGAACAATCTCCGGATGCTCACAGCCAAGCTCCTTGGCGTATGCAACAGCACCCTCGGCCATATAGCGGAGAATAGTAGCATTGGCGTAGTTACGGGCACCCTTAGACACCTGCATGATTACAGGCGACTTTGTCTCTACGGCAGCCTGAACGATGGCCTGCATCTGCTCCATCGTGTTGAAGTTGAATGCCGGAATAGCATAGCCGCCGGCAACGGCTCTCTTGAACATCTCGCGTGTATTTACGAGACCTAAATCCTTGTAGTTTACCATAATTGAATGTTTTTATATTGACAAAAAAATTTTCCGTCTGCAAAGTTAACACAATAATTCGGAAAACCGAATGAGTGCAAGGTTATTTATGATATAAAAAAACATAAAAAGATAAAAAATCACGCTTCCTTAGGCTCGATAACCTTCCAGATGCAGGCAGCAATGGCTCCGCCAATGAACGGACCCACGATGAACACCCAGAGATCGGCAAGAGCCTTGCCACCCTCGAAGAATGCCGGACCGATGCTGCGCGCAGGATTGACGCTCGTGCCGGTGAAGTGGATGCCCACAAGGTGGATGAGAATAAGCGACAGACCGATGGCAAGACCTGCGAAATTGTTGGTTGCACCGTTGGTCTTCGATGTAGTACCGAGAACGACGAGCACAAAAAGTGCCGTGAGCACAATCTCAACAATCAGTCCGTTGGTGGTTCCGAAACTGCAAGCATTGGCTCCCGTAGCAGTAGTGATGACAGCCGACGGGTCGGTGGCAACGATTCCGGCAAGGCATGCAGCAGCAATGAATGCTCCGATAACCTGGAAAATCATGTACATCACGCAATCCTTTGCACTTATGCCGCCATTGATGAAAACGCCAAGGGTGATAGCAGGATTGATATGGCAGCCACTGATGCCGCCAATGGTGTAGGCCATTGCTACAACCGACAGACCGAAAGCCACTGCAGTGCCCACGATAGACGCTGTGTCAGAACCACAACCCAATGCGACTGCTGTGCCGCATCCCAAAAATGTAAGTACGAACGTACCTACCATCTCTGCTAAATACTTTTTCATAAATGTTACGTTTTAAATTGATTTAATACTATATAATTAAATGCTTACATCTTCATATCTTTACGTGCCCATTACAGGCTCTTTACGTTTCAGTGTGTAAAATTACGCTATTTTTTTCTTTTCTGCAAGGAAATGACAAAAAAGTTTTGTATTTTTGCACTATGAAAATAGGTTTCGACGCAAAAAGGGCAGCACAAAACCGCACAGGACTGGGAAACTACAGCCGATATGTTCTGCGCATCCTTTCGGAGCACATGCCCGAAGAGGAGCTGCATCTGTTTATACCCAACCCGAGGAAGACTGACTTCTTAAGTGAGATTCCAAAGACAGACGTCATGAAAACGCACTATCCCGAAGGGGGACTGTGGAAGCGTCTGCGCTCGCTGTGGCGCGTATGGGGCATCACCAAAGATATCGGTCGTCAGAATATTGACATCTTCCACGGACTGAGCAACGAGCTGCCGCTAAACATCGGTCGGAGCGGATGCCGGAGCGTGGTGACCATTCACGACCTTATCTTCCTGCATACGCCGGAGTATTACAAGCCCATCGACAGGTGGATATACAACTACAAGTTCCGCCGTGCATGCATTAATGCCGACCGCGTGATTGCCGTGAGCGAATATACACGTCAGGACATCATCAGGCACTATGGTATCAGTCCCGACAAAATCGACGTGGTGTATCAGGGATGCGACCCGGCATTCGCGGCACCCATATCAGAAGACAAACTGGCCGAGGTGAAGGCAAGATATTCGCTGCCCGACAGGTTCATCCTGTATGTAGGCAGCATTGAAAAGCGCAAGAACCTAATGCTTGTAGCGAAGGCAATGACAGAATCGGGCAACGACACGCAGGTTATTGCTGTAGGCAAGCACACTCCGTACACCAACGAAATCAGACGTTATCTGCACGACAACGGCCGCGACGACAACATCCGCTTCGTTCACGGTGTGCCTTTCAGCGACCTGCCGGCATTCTATAGACTGGCATCGCTCTTTGTATATCCATCGCGCATAGAAGGATTCGGAATACCAATGCTCGAAGCCATCAGCAGCGGCGTACCTGCCATCGGATGTACAGGCTCGTGCCTTGAGGAGGCAGGAGGGCCTGATTGCATCTATGTAGATCCAGACGACGTGAAGGGAATGGCGGATGCCATCGGTCGGGTGATGAACGACGAAGCTTTGCGTAAAAAGATGATTGATAATGGAAGGAAATACAGCAGACGTTTCAACGACGAAGCTCTATGCCAGGAGCTCATGAACGTCTATGAGCACACCGCTAAATCTGTCCGGCCTCAACCATGCGCACGACACGCTCGGTGAGCCGGTCGGCACCATTGGGGTCGTATCCCTTCTTCAGCGAAGCACCGAAAGCCCAGGCAAAAGCCTGATAGAAGCCGGCTTTGAGAGGACCGAGGAACGCCTGAACAAGTTCATAGCCCGTGGAATTGCACTCGCGATACACCAACTTGATGAGCAGCTTGCCCTGGGAATAGGTGAGTTTTTTCATCCGTGGCTTATACGACTGCAGGATGCTTTTCTCCACAAGCTTCATATGCTCGGCACGTGCCTTGTCGTCGGGGAGTGTCTCAAGATATGCACCGGTCTCTAAGATAATCATTTTGGCCTCCTTGGCTATAGGCAGCACCTTCTTCACGTTGTTGACAAGCCGCATGTAGGCCTGCTGCTGCCGCTTACTGGTGAACATAATCCGCGGATAGACATATACATTGTTCATCTGCATATAAAGGATGCTGTCGCCACGGTCGAACACCTTTCCCACCTTCACCGTCGGCACGAAGGTAGGACTGTCGATATCGACATCAGTGCCGAGGGGAGCATCCTTCTGAGCAGCGGCATTGACGCTACCGAGAATTAGGGCTGCAAGGAAGCAAACTTCAATTCTCATAAATCATCTGTATGAGAGTCTGGCCTACGGCTTTGAGCGTGTTCCGGTCGATGTGGTTCATATCATCGCTTACAGTGTGCCACGTAGGGCCGAAGCTGCTTTGTTCGCAGGCAGGATAATACGGAATAATGTCGATACACGGAATGCCCGCAATCTCATTCACGTTGACATGATCATCGGTAATGCGACCGCCGTCGTCGTCGGTGAAGGTGCTACCGTAGCCGGCTGTCTTTGCCGCCACCCACACCTTATGCAGGAGTTCGGAGGCATACATCTTCGACATACGCTCCTTATAGAACACGGCACCCTGGCCGCCAACCATGTCGAGGAGGATTCCGTAGTCATACTTGCGGGTATTATGCCGAGCCCAGTATTCGGAACCCAATGCCCAACGGTCGTCGTCGAAAGATGTTTTCTCCCATTGTGGAGTGCCCCAGTCTTCTGCGTCGAAGCACACGAAGTCGATGCCTACATTTACTGTAGAGTCACTCTGTAGCAAGCGCGCTATCTCCAGCATCACAGCCACTCCGCTGGCACCATCGTTGGCTGCCATCACGGGTTTATGCCAGTTGGTACTGTCGGGGTCGTTGTCAGCCCAGGGGCGACTATCCCAGTGGGCACAGAGCAGAACACGGCGCGATGCCTCAGGCCGGAACGTCGCAATGATGTTAGTGGCCTGCAGTTCGGTGCCGTTGTAACCACGAAGCACTGCCTTCTGTTTCTCCACCGTCATGCCGTAGCTGCTGAACTTATCGGCTATCCATTCGGCACAACGTTCATGGGCATCGCTGTTCATCGTCCGGGGACCAAAGTCGCACTGACGACTGCAGAAGGCGTATGCACTGTCGGCATTAAACTCAACCGTGACCATTTTGTGTTCACTCTCAGCCTGCGACTGTTTAGTCTTACATCCCCAAACCAACAGCAAGCATAATAATAATGTATATACCTTCAACTCTTTCAATTTAAATTTTCTGTCGAATATTATTTGCCGTAACGTATTTATCGTTTTGTCTGCACCTGCTCCATCACACGAAGGAAGTTGCCACCCCATATTTTCTGAATATCAGCCTCGCTGTATCTGCGAGCCAGCAACTGACGAGTGAAATTAAGCAGCTCGGAAGAGTCGGCAAGCCCAAGAACGCCCCCATCGCCGTCGAAGTCGGTTCCCAGTCCTACATGGTCGATACCCATGATGCTAACGGCATGGTCGAGGTGGGCAAGGGCATCGTTAATATCAGCTTCGCCGTCCTTGCGAAGAAATCCGTGATAAAGCGTTATCTGGCACACACCTCCCTTGGCAGCCAAGGCACGCATCTGGTCGTCGTCAAGGTTACGCGGATGGTCGCATAAAGCCCTTGCGCTGCTGTGGGAACAGACAATAGGCGTGGAACTAAGCTCAAGAGCATCGTAGAAACTCTTTTCTGCAGCATGGCTCAAATCAACCATTATGCCCAACCGATTCATCTCACGAACCACCTGCTCACCGAACGGCGACAGCCCCCCGAAGGTATTCTCACCACGCGCACTGTCGCAGATGTCGTTATCGCCGTTATGACAAAGCGTAATATACACTACTCCACGTCGTGCGAAAAACTCTACATTATTAATGTCGCCCATGAGGGCTTTTCCATTCTCTATGCCAAGCATTATCGACTTGCGACCCATGCGCTTGTTAGCATACAGATCGGCAGGCGTACGGGCGATACCGAGATAGTCGGAATGTTCAGCAGCGATAATCTCTATCTTGTCGAAGACAGAATTGGCATAGTCGAACGCATTGCCGGTCATATCCTGAGGGATATAGGACACCATAATTGTTGCATCCTGATGCCCCTCGGTCATCTTATGAAGATCGACAAGAATTCTGGGGTCGCGCATTCCGAAGTCTATCCCTTGCGGAAAGAACATCGGAGTGTCGCAATGAGTGTCGAGAGTCAGGATGCGGTCGTGGACGTCGTGAGCCTTGCGATAGGCTGCAGCCTCACGGACGAGCCAGCGAAAAATGGGCTGTCCGTCGTCGCCAAGACATTCAGGATGCCACTGTACGCCAAGGACAGACTTGAACTCCTTGCTCTCAATCGCCTCGATAATGCCATCTGAGGCACATGCCGTCACCTTGAAGCGGCGGCCAGAATCGCTTAACGCCTGATGGTGGAAACTGTTAACATAAATCTTGTCTGTTCCATAGATATCCCGGAGGATACTGTCTGCTGCGAGTACAACACTATGCGTTGGTTCTGAGCGGTCGGCATCCTGAGAATGCTTCACTTCGACAGATTTGTCTTTTATACCCTCTCCATTATCCATTGGCGATGCTCGCAGGATGTCACGCAGCTCCTGTGCCACCCTGCCGTCGAGAGCCATTGCGAGAGTCTGGATGCCACGGCAGATACCAAGCATCGGTATCTGGCGGTTGTAGGCAAGGCGAGTGATGAGCAGCTCGGGCAGGTCGCGCCGACTGTTGATTCCTCCAAGAGCAGGTATCGGCTCTTCGTCGGCATAGAGAGGATTGTAGTCGCCACCTCCGCTGAGCAGGAGTGCGTCGATATGTTCAAGGGTATTCACGAGAACATCCTTGTCGGCAACGGGCGGAATAACTACAGGCACACCTCCCGCGCTGACAATACTCTCATAATACCCCTCGCCTATCTTACAGGTGGCATCGCCATAGTTGCCGGTAATGCCGACTATCGGTTTACGCGTTCCCTCCGGGAACCGGGCGTAAATCTCATCAAGTTGTGATTTCCAGTCGAATTTGTTCATTCCTCATCAACGTGTACCGGTATCTCGCGTTTGATGCTCTGTTCGAGTGATATGAGAGTTTCGGTGGCAACCACACCCGGGATGCTCTGAAGCTTACCATTAAGCAGTTCCATCAGCTGTTCATTGTCGCGGGCATAGAGCTTCACGAGCATGGTGTAAGGGCCGGTGGTGAAATGGCATTCTACCACTTCAGGTATCTTTGTCAGCTCTTCCACTACAGTCTTGTACATATTGCCGCGCTCAAGCGTTATTCCAACATAGGTACATGTGGAATAACCGAGGCTCTTTGGATTGACATCGAATCCGCTGCCCATGATGACATTTCCCTCGATAAGGTGCTGAACGCGCTGATGGATAGCGGCACGAGACACATTACACTCGTTAGCGACGTCCTTAAAGGCAATACGCGCATTCTGTGCCAGTATCTTCAGTATTTTCTTGTCAAGATTGTCTATTTTCTCCATATCAGTTTTAGTGATTGATACCCACAAGCTCTACATCGAAAATAAGAGTGCTGTATGGAGGTATCTGCCCTGCCGCGCGGTCACCGTAGGCCAAATTATGTGGTATATACAATTGCCACTTACTGCCCACCGGCATCATCGTCAGTGCTTCAGTCCAACCTTTAATCACCTGTGTGGGAACGAACTCGGCCGGCTTGTCGCCATGTTTCTTTGAAGCATCAAAGACGGTGCCGTCGATGAGACGGCCTTCGTAGTGCACCTGTACCTTGTCGGAAGCAGTAGGCACCTTGCCATCGCCCTTTACGAGAACCTTGTACTGCAGGCCGCTGGGAAGCACGACAACACCCTCTTTCGTGGCATTCTCGGCAAGAAACTTCTCACCTGCCTTGCGGTTGGCTCCGTAGAGTTTCTCCTCCTTGGCAGCCTTGTTGGAAGCACGCTTAGCCTGGAAAAGTTTGTCGGCAGCGTCGAACTTCATCACGGCTGTATCACCGCTAAGTGCATCGGTAAAGCCACGATATACGAGAGCAGTCACAACGCTGTCGGGAGTGTCGGTGAACTCCTTTATCATCTGAGGAATCATGCCACCTTTTACCTGGGAAGCGATGTTCGCGCCGGCATTATAAGCCACAAACTGCTTGCTCTCGTTGGTGACGCTCTCGGTGAATCCTTTTACAAAGTCGGCCATATAAGCCGTATCAACATGAAGCTGCTGCATCAGATACGGCAGCAAGCCCTTGGTAAGTGCCTGTCCTGCTGCATAGCTGACAGAATCACTTCCATTAGACAACACCACGGGTACCTTCACCTCCTGTTTCGGTTCGCCTTTCTTTTTCTTACCGGCATTTACCGTATTGAAAGTTGCACCCGCCATGACAGCGAGTGCAATTATAAACATGCGTTTATACATATCTGCTTTTTGGGTTTTCAATTTTTCAACCTTTTACTTATTTTCCGTTTACCGAAATAAGCTCAATCTTGAAAATAAGAACAGAGAAAGGCTTGATGTCGCCCTGCTCACGCTCGCCATAGGCAAGATTCTGCGGAATATAAACCTCCCATACAGAGCCCGCAGGCATGTGCACGATTGCATCTGTCCATCCCTTGATGGTCTGGTTGCATCGGAGCTGAAGCGGCTCATTGCGCTTGTAAGAGCTGTCGAACACCTTGCCATCGATGGTACGACCCTCGTAGTGTACCTTTACAAGCGATGTGTCGGCAGGGATAGCTCCGGTGCCTTCCTTGATTACCTTATACTGTACTCCGCTGGGAAGCACTACGACGCCCTCTTTCTTTGCGTTGGCTGCGAGGAACTCCTCACCCTTCTTTTTGTTGGGGCCGTAGGTCTTCTCCATCTCCTTTGCCTTAACTTCCTGCATTTTCTTCTGTGCGAATGTTGATGCCTGTTCAACAGTCATGAGACCATCCTTACCTGTTGTTCCGCTGACAAATCCGGCCATGAAGTTCTTCAGGGAGATGCTCTTGGTAGAGTCGTTACCAAAAATCTCGTGGTTGATACCTTTCACCATCTGATTAGAAATCTGCTGGCCAATCTGGATACCTGCATAATAAGCTGCCTTCCTCTTGTCGTCGCCGGCATTGGCACCCTCGTTGAGACCCTTGATAAACTCGCCCATGTATGCACTGTCAACGCCCATGCGCTCGATAAGATATTCCTTCAGACCCTGGGTCTGTGCCATACCGATGGCATAGCTCATAGAATCCACATCACTCTTCAGGTTTGCCTTCGGAGTACCGTTGCCGCACGACGTAAATGCTGCGGCTGCAATAGCAATTGCTGCTACGAATGTTAACTTTTTCATATTACATTACTTGAATCAATTCGACATCGAAAATAAGAGCTGCGAAAGGAGGTATGCTCTGTCCGGCACCACCCTCGCCGTATGCAAGACGATATGGGATGAAGAAACGGTACTTGGCACCCTCCTGCATCAGCTGAAGACCTTCAGTCCATCCAGCAATCACCTGCTGCAGTCCGAATACCGCCGGCTCGCCACGCTGTACGCTCGAGTCGAACACTGTTCCGTCGATGAGGAAACCTTCGTAATGGCACTTCACAGAGTCTTTTGCCGACGGCTTCCTGCCATTTCCTTCTTTGAGCACCTGATACTGCAGGCCGCTTGGCAATGTCACAACGCCTGCTTTCTTGGCGTTGTCGGCAAGATACTTTTCGCCAGCTTCCTTATGAGCCTTGCCAGCCTCTGCACGCTGAGCATTAATCTCTTGTTCTTTCTTTGCAAAAAATTCCTGAACAATTCCCTGTGCATCACGATGAGAAATCTTCAGTTCTTTACCTGCGAGCACGTCCTTGATGGCTGTCGCAAAATCATCGATATTCAGGTCGGAAGCCCCCATGCTTACCAGCTGGTTGCCTATACCCAAACCCAAAGCATAACTTACTTTATCCATTATCTTTTACCTTGAATTGAATTTTCAGCCTGCAAAGGTATGTATTTTTGCTGAAATACGTAAATTATTTATGATTTATTTTGTTTTTTTGCTCTCTTATCAGCTCCTCAAGTTAAGGAAAGACTATTCAACACTGCCATAGGTATTTTTCTACCGCAATAAAATAATGAACGTGAAAGTTGCCGATATCGAAAAAAAAATTGTACCTTTGCAGCCAAATTATGAAAAAAAAAGGATGATAAACAAGATTGTTTTCGTTGCCTTGATGCTGTTGGCATCGGTAAATTCTGCAGCAGAGACCCCCAACGAGATGCAGGCAAAAAGGATATTCAACCACGCATATGACATGGTGTTCGGCGAGCAAGGCTCCTCACTGCACTACGACGTGAAGATAGCCGGACTGTTTTCCACTTCGGGCACCATCTGGAGCAAGGGGAAAAAGAGCAAATACATCTCTAAGCGCAGCTGCTCGTGGAACGACGGCAATAATGTCTTCGTTGTAAGAGACAAGAAAAAAACCGTGGAGATATACAGTGCACAAGCAAACAACAGCGACAAATATGCAGAGAAATTCAAGTTCCATCCCGAAAACTTCATATACCATATAGAAGAACACCCGCAAGGGCTTCTGATAACACTGAAGGCAAAGAAGGGTGCCAAGGGCATAAAAGAAATCAAGACTGTGGTTGACCGCACAACGCATGTTCCCAAAACCATCAGCGCAAAGGTTCTGATGCTTTGGGCAAAAATCAAAGTAACAAACTTCAAGGCGGGCGGAATCGACGACGATATATTTGTATTTCCGAAAGACAAATTCAAAGGATATAAATACACTGATAAAAGAAAAGCGTAAATATATCAATAAAAAAAACAACGTATAAGCATTCTTTCATGCACAAAATCAGGCAAGTGTGCACAAAAAGACTGTTTTTGTGCATTTTATTTTGTTGCACGATAAAAAATGACTACCTTTGCACCCGATTTTGAAAAAGTATATATACATTATATTATTTATTAAGTATGAAATTAAAGATTGTAGTACTTGCAAAGCAAGTGCCCGACACGAGAAATGTGGGCAAGGATGCAATGACGGCCGAAGGAACCGTAAACCGTGCAGCCCTTCCCGCTATCTTCAACCCAGAAGATCTTAATGCCCTGGAGCAGGCCCTCCGACTGAAGGAACAAAATCCGGGTTCTACTGTAGGAATCCTCACGATGGGTCCTCCGCGTGCAGGTGAGATTATCCGTCAAGGACTTTATCGCGGTGCCGATACCGGCTGGCTACTGACAGACCGTCTGTTCGCAGGTGCCGACACACTGGCTACCAGCTATGCCCTTGCGACAGCCATCAAAAAGATTGGCAATGTAGATATCGTGATTGGCGGCCGACAGGCTATCGACGGCGACACAGCCCAAGTGGGACCTCAGGTGGCTCAGAAACTGGGACTGAACCAAGTGACATACGTTGAAGAGATTCTTGACGTACACGATGGCAAAACCACTGTGCGCCGCGTCATCGACGGTGGCGTGGAGACTGTAGAAGCTCCGCTGCCGGTAGTGCTCACGGTGAACGGAAGCGCTGCCCCCTGCCGTCCGCAGAACGCCAAGCTGGTGATGAAGTACAAATGGGCATCTTGTCCTATGGAGCGTACAACGCCACTGCCTTTGGACGGAATGGAAGAAAACTTCTATGAGGAGCGTCCCTATCTGACACTGAACCAGTGGAGCGTGGCCGATGTTGACGGCGATGCCACCCAGTGTGGCCTGGCTGGTTCACCCACGAAGGTGAAGACTGTGAAAAACATCGTATTCCAGGCAAAGGAATCGAAGACACTCACCGCAAGCGACGCTGATGTAGAGGGATTGATAAAGGAATTGTTGGAAGAGAAAATCATTGGCTGATAAAGATATGAACAACGTATTTGTATATTGCGAGATTGAAGACGCCCTGGTACAGGAAGTATCACAGGAGCTGCTGACCAAGGGCCGCAAGTTGGCCAATCAATTGGGTGTTGAACTACATGCCGTTGTTGCCGGTACTGGCATCAAAGGTAAAGTGGAAGACCAGATTCTTCCATACGGAGTAGATAAACTGTTTGTGTTCGACGGCGAGGGGCTTTTCCCCTACACTTCGGCTCCGCACACAGACATTCTCGTGAACCTCTTCAAGGAGGAGAAACCACAAATCTGCCTAATGGGAGCAACCGTGATTGGCCGTGACCTCGGTCCTCGTGTGTCGTCATCGCTGACCAGCGGTCTTACCGCCGACTGCACAGAACTGGAGATTGGGGATTTTGAGGACAAGAAGAGTGGCAAGATGTTCACCAACTTGCTCTACCAAATCCGTCCTGCTTTCGGTGGCAACATTGTGGCTACAATCGTAAATCCTGAGCACCGTCCCCAGATGGCTACTGTCCGCAGCGGAGTGATGCAGAAGGCAATCTATGAAGGTGAATGCAAGAATGAGGTGGTTTATCCAGAGGTAAGCAAGTATGTAAGCCCCGAGGCTTTCGTCGTAAAGGTGCTCGACCACCACGTAGAGGCTGCCAAGCACAACCTGAAGGGCGCCCCCATCGTTGTAGCAGGTGGATACGGAATGGGCTCAAAGGAAAACTTCGACATGCTGTTCCAGTTGGCTAAGGTGCTGCATGGTGAGGTGGGCGGAA
>CAMOEW010000033.1 GCA_946612625.1 uncultured Prevotella sp. | reverse complement strand
AGAACGCCGCAGTCTTGCCATCGCAGTGAATTATCCAAGCACATCGCTTGGCGATTACGGCGGAAGCCAGTATCTCTGGCTCGGCGGCGGTAATGCAAAATCAGTAGGTGCACGCATTGCCTGTTTCACCATCCCCAAAGTGAAGATTGGCCAAAGAATCAGCATGACGGTAGAGTCACACAAACCAAGCGATGCCCGCGGAGTCTCTCTATTCGTAGGTTCCTGCAACGATGATGCAAACCAGATTGGTGAGTCGTTCAAGCCGACAACCCTTGATACATATACATGGGAAGCCGGATGGACACTGCCAGAAGGAGTCACCGACGAGGACGAAGACGGATATGTTGACATTGTAGTATATAACACCAACGGATGCCATATCTACAGCATCGAAGTAGGCACTCCGGCCGAGAAATCGAAGATAGCTTATCTCTACAATGGCGACATCGCAGCCGACGTAATCTATGGAGCTATCACGGCAAGCGACGAATTCACCGTTGATGCGATTGATGTCCAGACAAACAGCGCATCATTAACCCAGGAAGGTCTTGCAACCTACGGTGCAGTGGTTATTTCAGAGAGTGTCGGCACCGATTATGCAGATGCTCTCAAGAACGTTATGCCTTGGGTTCCCGTGCTTAACCTCAATTCAGCTATGTATGCAGCGTGGGGCTTGGGAACTACCGTAACCAACGAGATGGGCTTTGTGAAGATTACGCAGAAGGGCAATTCCATTTTCTCTGGAGTTGAATTCATCGACGACGGCGAGGGGACACTGGCCCTCCAGCTCACCGGCGACGGTGTCAACCTTGATGGTATTTTTGCCAAAGACGATGTCATGGCACTTATCATGGATACTGAGACTCCTGCCATTCATGCTCACAACATCAACCACAACGGATATCTATACCTTCCCTTCAAGGCTGCCGATGTTGCAAACATCCAGCTGATAATCAGTTCTATCAAGGCACTTGTCAACGGCAAGTCGGAAATCACTCCGCTAAAGGCTCCTACTTTTGAGCTTACCTATCACAACATGAACACCGACGTTACCATTAAGGCACCGGCAACCGATGCCGAGATATTCTACACCCTCGACGGCAGTACTCCTACGCAGGAGAGCACCAAGTACGACGGCACGTTCAATGTAACCTCAGAGACCACGGTGAAAGCCGTAGCCATTGCTGAAGGCTACACGCTCAGTGACGTTGCAGAGATAACCGTCGATTTGAAGGCGCAGGCAGCTACTCCGCAGATTGCAATGGTACCAGGCGACAACAACACCACGGTAACTATCACATGCGCAAGCGAAGGCACTCAGATATGGTACAACTACACCGGAAGCAACAAGAAAGCAGAAAGCTCTGAATATACAGAACCTCTGAGCTTCACTCTGAGCAAGACGATTTACGCCTTTGCCACCAGCGAGACACTTGTACAGTCGGAAATAGACTCCTGCCTCATCGCCATCAAGAATGCCGAGCCACGTGTTGACATCATCGCCCACATGGATCCGACAGAAGAAGTGTATTTCGAGAAAGGCAACAAGAGCAGCTCAAAGGTCAGCTACTACTTCTCATGGGGTAAGGACAAATCTGTCTATCCATACTACATTGGCGAACCCACCGAGAACATTGATCCCTTGACGGGTGAAGTAAGTGTAGTATATTCCGAGCTCAATACCGAGGAAGAGACAAACTTTGAAAACGGCTGGGCAGTACGCTCACGCGGTCAGCTTTCAATGTGGGAGAATACAAGCCCGGGCAGAGCCTTTGGTGACACGAGTGCATCTAACCTTGCAAGCGTTGACGACGACGATGCAAACTTCCCCATTACGAAGAATCAGGTGAACCTTGCCGACAAGAACACCACTCCAGCCAATGCCTCCTTCCCATATAATGCCTACATCGTAAGCACACAGGCATTCCAGGGTCCGTTCGACATTGTGGCATATATCGGTAACGGTACCAAGCCGGAGAACGAATCGCACCTGGTAGTCGTACTTCAGACATCAAAGGACGGCAACGCATGGGAGAATACATGGGAAGTATTAGGCGACAGCATCCACATCATCAACGGCGGACGCCTGGTGAAGAAATACACCCGTAGCTACAACGGAACAGACAATGTATATGTTCGCGCTTATCTGGCCGACAAGAACTCAAAGGCTCAGTTCTTCGACATCTACATCGCTAATAACGGCGAAAAGAGTGCTGAGCTGAAGACAGCCAACGATGCCATCTATCAGAACTGGCTAACAGGTATTGAGGATGTTGCCTTCCGCAAATCGACCAACGCCGTTGCCACAGAGATATACAATCTCAACGGTATGCGCATAAGCACCGCGGGCAAGGGTCTGAACATCATCAAGATGAGCGACGGCACGACGAAGAAAGTCATAATTAAGTAAATTCCACACAAAAAAAGGGTTGCTCCGGCAACCCTTTTTTTATCTTACATCCGCTCCCCACATCATTTTCTCGCGCAGCGTGTGGAAGTATTTCTGTCCGGCTCGCTTCACCACCTTCACGCTGTAGGGAGCACGCCTCAACAGCAGAGTCGTACCCTCTTTACAGTTTTCCGACCGTCCGTCGAAAGCCACGAGAAAGTTATGCGAGCGGCTCTCAACTGTAAGCGCCACGGTGGCATTGTCGGGGATTACAATCGGACGCACATTCAAGCTGTGTGGAGCCACGGCTGTAATAAGCATCACGTTTGTTCCAGGCACGATAATAGGCCCGCCGTTTGATAGTGAATATGCTGTACTGCCTGTTGGCGTGCTTATTATCACACCGTCTGCCTGATATGTGGTAAGAAAGTCGTCGTTGATTTTCGTGCGGATAGTAATCATCGAAGCATTGTCGCGCTTTAGCACCGCAACATCGTTCAGAGCACAGTTGTATTCACAGAAAGGCTCACCGTCGGTCTCTACAGTTATCACTGCTCTCTGTTCCACACTGTAGTCGCCGGTATATAGCGAGTCAACACAATGTTCTATCTCCTCTGCTGATATATCAGCAAGAAATCCCAGACGCCCCATATTAACTCCTATGATTGGTATCTGTTTGTCTCTCACCATACTCGCAGCCCTTAAAAACGTGCCATCGCCGCCCATAGACACTACAAAGTCAGCTTCGAAACAAGCATCTTCAAACGTTCCGTCTGCTGGTACACTGATTTTCTGTTCATTTATCAGGAAACGGTAGAACTGAGCCTCTACGTATATCTCTGCCTCACGCATACTCAGACATGCCAGCATCTTCTGAATCGATGCCGATTTCTTCGTCTGAAATATATTGCCAAAAATGGCGAAGCGCAACTTTCGTTTGTCCATTGTCGTTATACTATTGCTTTACGCCGCGAAATTACTATTTTTTTTCTTTTCTCCCAAATGTTATGGCGGTTTTTGTTTAAAAATGGCTAAATGTTTGGTAATTACAGAAAAAAGCAGTAACTTTGCTTTTTTGAAAGAACAAACTGACAGAAGATTATGACCAAATTAAGCGTAAATATCAATAAGGTGGCAACAATTCGCAATGCCCGTGGCGCCAACAATCCAGACGTAGTAAAAGTAGCTATCGACTGTGAGGCTTTCGGAGCCCAGGGAATCACCGTCCACCCACGCCCCGACGAGCGCCACATACGCTATCAAGACGTTCGTGACATACGTCCGATAATCACCACCGAGTTCAATATCGAGGGAAATCCCATCGACTCGTTCATGCAACTCGTAACCGAGGTAAAACCCACCCAAGTGACGCTTGTTCCGGATGCCAACGACCAGATTACGTCAAACCACGGCTACGACACCATCAGCGACCGCGACTTCCTTACTGACATCTGCTCTACCCTACGCTCCAACGGTATCCGTTCGAGCATCTTTGTCGATGCCGACCCTATAATGGTGGAAGGAGCTAAGGCGTGCGGTGCCGACCGTGTTGAGCTATATACTGAGCCGTACGCATCGGGTTACCTCAACGACCGTGCGACAGCCATCAGACCGTTCATCGCAGCAGCAGAGGAAGCCCGTCGTATCGGACTTGGGCTCAATGCCGGCCACGACCTTAGCCTGATCAACCTGCATTACTACCATCAGATGATTCCATGGACCGACGAGACGAGCATAGGCCATGCCCTCATCTGCGATGCCCTTTATATGGGACTGAAAGAGACTATAAAGAAATACTTACTCGCATTACAATAATATAACGTATTATGAAAAAAGTTTATATGTTTATGGCCGACGGCTTCGAGGATGTCGAGGCTCTCATCCCCGTCGATGTACTTCGTCGCGGAGGTGTTGATGTTCAGACAGTCAGTATCATGGGGTCGTTCTGGGTAGAGTCTGCTCACGGCGTTACTCTTCAAGCCGACATGATGTTCGACGAGATTGACTTTAAAGATGCCGACCTTCTGATGCTGCCTGGCGGAATGCCCGGTGCCAGCAATCTCTATGCTCACCGCGGAGTGCGCGAGGCTGTAAAGGATCAGGCAGCGAAGGGAAAAATGATTGCCGCCATCTGCGCTGCTCCTGCAGTTGTGCTCGGACAAATGGGATTGCTCAAAGGCAAAAAAGCCACCTGCTATCCCGGAATGCAGGAAGGTCTCGACGGTGCCACCTATACCGCCGACCTTGTAACCGTAGATGGAAACATCACCACAGGCGAAGGGCCGGCAGCAGCCTTCCCCTATGCATATTCGCTTCTGTCGCAGCTCACCGACCAAGCCACAGCCGACCAGGTTGCCGAAGGAATGCGGTTCGTTCACCTCATGCAAGGATAAAATGGACTATGTCGTAATCGTAGCAGGAGGCAAAGGCCTGCGTATGGGCAGCGACAGACCAAAGCAGTTCCTGCCTATCGGAGGCAAACCTGTGCTGATGCACACCATCGAACGCTTCAGGGATTATTCCGCTAATCTGCAGATTATTCTTGTGCTTCCACAATCGCAACACGACTATTGGCAACAGCTCTGCTGCCAATACAATTTCACCGTTGACTACACGATGACCAACGGCGGTGACACTCGGTTCCACTCCGTCCAGCATGGTCTTGCCATAATTCCCGACGATGCCGACGGGGTGGTAGGAATTCACGACGGGGTGAGGCCATTTCCTTCATTAGACGTAATACGCAACTGCTACGCGACTGCCCGCAAGGAGAAAGCTGTCATACCCGTTGTTCCTGTTGTGGAGACACTCAGACATATACCTACATCGCATAATGTCCTGCGTTCAGACTATTGTCTGGTTCAAACTCCGCAAACATTCGACATACAACTGATAAAGGCAGCCAACATGCAACCTTACAGCGAAGCCTTTACCGATGATGCCTCTGTAGTAGAAGCTTTTGGTCATAAAGTCACAATGGTAGAGGGTAATCGCGAGAACATAAAGATAACAACTCCATTCGACCTTCTCATCGCGGAATCAATACTCAAATAGACAGTGGATATTCTCCAGCAAGACATAATGTACCTGCCGGGTGTCGGTCCTCATCGTAAGAAGATTCTTTCTGACGAGTTAGGACTTAATACCTATGGCGACCTTCTGGAATTCTATCCTTACAAGTATGTTGACCGCAGCAAGATATATACTATTCACGAACTTAGCGGCGACATGCCTTTCGTACAGGTGGTCGGACATATCCTAAGCTTCGAGACATTCGAGATGGGACTACGCCGCGAACGAGTCGTAGCCCACTTCACCGACGGCACAGGAATCATGGATCTCGTGTGGTTCAACGGCGGAAAATATGCTAAGCAGAACTATCGCATTGGCAAGGATTATCTCGTTTTCGGAAAGCCAGGAATCTTCAACAACCGCATTCAGGTGACGCATCCCGACATAGACGAGGCCGACAAGGTTGACGTAAGCGGCATGGGACTTCAGCCTTACTACAACACAACCGAGAAGATGAAAAAATCAGGGCTTAACTCACGTGCCATCGAGAAACTCACTAGAACGATGCTCGACCGCCTGAAAGAGCCCATTCCCGAGACGCTCACAGCTGAAATGCTCAATCGACTACATCTCATCGAGCGCGACGAAGCTTTGCGTGCCATCCATTATCCGCACGATCACCGGCAACTGGAGCGAGCACGCGCCAGAATGAAGTTCGAGGAACTATTTTTCGTGCAGCTGAATATCGTGCGCTATGTCAGTGACAACCGCCGCAAATATCGTGGATATGTATTCTCGAAGATTGGCGACACATTCAACGGATTTTATCACAATAACCTACCATTCGCGCTCACCGAAGCCCAAAAGCGTGTGCTACGCGAAATACGAAAAGACGTTGCCAGCGGTCGGCAGATGAACCGTCTGCTTCAAGGCGATGTAGGCAGTGGAAAGACGCTCGTAGCTCTGATGTCTATGCTCATTGCCATCGACAACGGCTACCAGGCATGTATCATGGCTCCTACTGAGATTCTGGCAGAGCAGCATCTTCAGACTATTGCCGCTTTTCTTAAAGGAATGGAAATACGCGTGGCCCTCCTCACCGGCATAGTCAAAGGAAAACGGCGGCAGGAAGTCATGGAGGGTCTGCTCGACGGCAGCATACAAATACTTGTTGGAACACATGCCGTCATCGAAGATACGGTGCAGTTTGCCCGACTTGGAATGGTGGTTGTTGACGAGCAGCATCGCTTTGGCGTGGCACAACGTGCCAAACTGTGGCACAAGAGCCAGAACCCGCCACATGTGCTCGTCATGACAGCTACCCCGATTCCACGAACGCTTGCCATGACCCTGTACGGCGACCTCGACGTGAGCGTCATCGACGAATTGCCGCCTGGCCGCAAGCCCATCGTTACCCATCATTTCCTCGATTCAAACATGATTAGGCTCTATGACGGTATCCGTCAACAGATACATCAAGGACGGCAAGTGTATATCGTCTTTCCACTAATTGAGGAGAGTGAGAAAAGCGACCTAAAAAATCTCGAAGACGGATTTGAAGTGCTTAAGCAAGTATTTCCCGAATTCCGTCTAAGCAAAGTCCATGGCAAGATGAAGCCCAAGGACAAGGAAGACGAGATGCAGAAATTCGTCAGCGGCGATACACAAATACTTGTAGCTACCACTGTCATCGAAGTAGGTGTCAACGTTCCTAATGCCTCCGTTATGGTGATACTCGAAGCCCAACGCTTCGGGCTGTCACAGCTCCACCAGCTACGCGGCCGTGTTGGACGAGGTGCCGACCAGTCGTATTGTATTCTCGTAACCTCGCCCAAGCTCAATGAAGTCACACGTAAACGAATAGACATTATGTGTGAAACCAACGACGGCTTCCGCATCGCCGAGGCCGACCTCAAGCTGCGCGGTCCGGGCGACCTTGAGGGCACACAGCAGAGCGGCATGGCTTTCGACCTGAAAATTGCCGACATTGCACGCGACGGTCAACTCGTCCAGATAGCCCGCGACGAAGCACAGCATATTATCGATGAAGACCCCACATGCATTAAAGCAGAATACGCCATATTGTGGCGACACTTAAAAGACATACGCAAGTCGAACATCAACTGGTCAGCAATATCATAAACCTGCATTATAAAGTGTTAAATAACCACAAAATAGTGTTAACGGTACAGCTTTTTAAAAAATAATTTATATCTTTGCATCGTTTTATTTCCAGAAACGAACTAAAATCACTCCTTTTTCGGAGAAAAGATATTCTAAAAACGATTATGATATTGAATAAAATAAAAACATTAGCCATTATTGCCATTAGTTCTATTTGCACTCTTCCCACTATGGGACAAGACCTTCTGGCACGGCAAGCTCCATTAGACCGCAAGATGAAAGCAATCGACTCTGTTGCTCTTCATCACCTCATACTCAGTGAATCGTTCGACAACCCCTCATCTGATCTCTACGATGAATGGGACAACAAATATGCTCATCGGGCCACCGCGCTTCCCGACAGTTTCCGCATCGACCTACGCGACTTTTGTATGCCTACCGACAGCCGTCTTATCACAAGCAATTTCGGAGCACGTTGGGGACGCCAGCATAAGGGACTCGACATAAAGGTATATATTGGCGACACAATCCGTGCGGCCTTCAGTGGCAAGGTACGCATCGTTCGCTATGAGGCCCGAGGCTACGGCAAGTATGTTGTCATTCGCCACAATAATGGTCTTGAGACTATCTACGGACACATGTCGAAACAACTCGTAAGCGAGAACGATGAAGTACGCGCCGGCGACCCCATCGGTCTTGGCGGCAACACAGGACGCAGTACAGGTTCGCACCTGCATTTCGAAACACGTCTATGTGGAGTGGCACTGAACCCCGCGCTAATGTTCGACTTCCGTAATCAGGATGTTATCGGCGACTTTTATACATTCCACAAAGACAGCTACAACAACGAGTCGGTACTTGCCACACGCCTTCGCGGTGTGGGCAATGGTATCAGCAGGACAGACAGTGACGATAACATAGAGCTTGAAACCGCAGCTCCTGCAGCAACATATACTACCGACGTTCGCTTTCACAAAGTCAGTGCCGGTGAAACACTGTACAGCATCGCCCGTAAGCGCAACACCACCGTTGATGCTCTCTGCAAGCTCAATCACATAGGCAAGAAAATTCGACTGATGCCGGGCCAGATACTGAAATACAACTAAAAGATATTCATCTGTATTTTCATCTTTATCAATCCTTGTGTTTTAGGATTTCATGGCATCTCTGCCGCCGACTGAAGAATCTCTGACAATGTAGGATGAATATGCACTATGTCACGTAGCTGCGCAACGGTGGCATTATAATTCATCAGTACGGCCACCTCCTGCACAATATCTGCGGCATGAACACCATAGACATGACATCCGATGATACGGTCGGAGCTATCGGAAAGCAATTTAAGCAAACCCTCAGTCTCGTCCATTGCCAAAGCTTTGCCATTGGCTCGATAAAAAGCCTTCCGGCAACGACACTCTAAATCTTCAGCCCGGCAATCGTCCTCGCTCTTTCCCACAAAAGCAACTTCAGGATAACTAAAAACGGCAGCAGGCATGACGTCGAAGCGAATACTGTCAGTCTTACCGAGTATCTTATTGACAACATGTATGCCCTGCATAGTAGCAGCATGTGCAAGCATCTGCCGACCATTGACATCGCCGATGGCATAAATGCCGGCAACACCTGTCATATAGTTATCATCTACAACGACAAAACCACGCTCAGTATCAACACCAAGAGTTTCGAGGTTCAAGCCCTCGATATTCGGGCGTCGTCCGGTTGCAACCAGAATCTTATCGGCCTCTATTGTATTCTCCTTGCCCTTACGCTCGAAATTCACCTTGCTACCATCGATACTTTTCACCGCAGCCTGCATAAAGAACTCCACACCCTGCTTCTCCATCTGCCTGCGCATACGTTTGGCAATATCGCTGTCAACGGCAGGAAGACATTCTTTCAAAAACTCCACTACTGTCACTTTGCATCCGAAACGGCTGAAGACCGATGCGAACTCCATACCTACCACACCCGCACCGATTATGATTAGCCGCGATGGAAGGTCTGTAAGACTGGAAGTCAAGAGGTCGTCGGAGGTTACTACTTTGGGCGAGTCGATACCATCGATGGGTGGGAGTTTAGGCAATGCCCCGGTAGCAATGATAATATTGTCGGCAGAGTATTCCTCGCCGTTGGCAACAACGGTATGAGCTTCTTTCAGTGCAGCATGAGCACGCACGAACGTGATGTTCTGATGCGACATAATACTCTCAACACCTGTACGTAACTGCGACACTACACCATTGAGGCGTTCATACACCTTTCCGATTACCGGCGTGATTGACGGCACAGACTTCCTAAGCACATCGACCACGTCGGCATCATGACAGAGCGTCTTAGTTGGGATACAGCCACGGTTAAGACATGTGCCACCAGGATTGCGGTCCTCGAATATCAGCACCTTAAGTCCGTTCTTAGCGGCATAGTCAGCGGCCCGATAACCACCAGGACCGCTACCTATAATACATAAATCATAATTCATAATCCTTAAACACACTTTTTAAAAATGCGACGCTTGGAAACGGTATCGAAACCTAACACTTAACTACTGGATGTTTGGCTGCGAGCACATCGTCAACACGGCCAATGGGCGTATTGTGCGGAGCTGACTTTACGACATCAGCTTCGGCAACAGCTTCGGCAGCAATTTTTCGCATCACATCGATAAATGCATCGAGAGTTTCCTTAGATTCATTCTCCGTGGGTTCAATCATCATACTCTCGTGGAAGAGCAACGGAAAGTAGATTGTAGGAGCATGATATCCATAGTCGAGCAGTCGCTTAGCCACATCCATTGTGGTAACGCCTGTCGATTTGTCTTTCAGTCCATCGAATACAAACTCATGCATACATCTGTCATCTATGGGCAGTTCAAAAACGTCCTTCAACAATTCTTTAACATAATTAGCATTAAGAGTGGAAAGTGGACCAACCATCTTAACATTCTCACGTCCGAGCGAGAGAATATATGCCAAGGCACGCATCATCACTGCAAAATTTCCGTGATAAGGACTCACTACAGGGATGTATTGCTGCAGACCTTCACGCACGCCGACAGGACCGCTGCCAGGGCCGCCACCACCATGAGGTGTTGAGAACGATTTATGCAGATTTAGATGGCACACGTCGAAGCCCATATCGCCGGGACGGCACACACCAAACATCGGATTGAAATTCGCGCCGTCGTAATACATCAGTCCTCCACAGCCGTGGATAAGTTCTGTAATTAACGGTATGTTCTTCTCGAACAATCCGAGAGTGTTGGGATTAGTCATCATCATAGCAGCAATGCTATCACCCTCTTCACTTACGATTCGTTCAAGGTCGCAGAGCGAAACGAGTCCGTCTGTATTCGACTTAACCTCGACCACTTCAAGTCCGCAGACGGCAGCAGAAGCAGGATTGGTGCCATGGGCCGAATCAGGCACAATCACCTTCTTACGAACGGTATCGCTACGACTTTCGTGATAGTTGCGTATAATCATCAGCCCAGTAAGCTCGCCATGAGCACCTGCATAAGGACGGAAAGTGAAAGCCTGCATTCCCGTGAGTGAGCACAATGCTCGTTCAAGCATCGAACATACTTCGAGTGCGCCTTCTACCGTTGACTCCGGCTGCAGTGGATGCAACGACGAAAACTGCGGCATGTTTGCCATTTCCTCGTCGATGATGGGATTGTACTTCATCGTGCAACTGCCGAGAGGGTAAAATCCATTATTAACTCCGAAGTTGTTTGCCGAATGATTGGTATAGTGGCGCACCACCGTCAGTTCGTCGCATTCCGGCAACTGTGCATCTTCAGCGCGACGCATCGCATGGGGAACTTCATATTCGGCAAAGACGTTCTTGGGCAAAGAATAGCCCCGCCGCCCTTTGTGCGACAACTCGAAAATCAGATTACCATATAGTTTATTGTTCATACCAGCTTTACAAGTTTATCAATTTCCTCTTTTGTACGTTTTTCAGTAACTGCAATAAGCAGGCCGTTGTCACCAACCCTCACACCACCAAGCAGTCCGTTATCAATCCATCGCTTATAGAGAGCGTCGGTATCGCCGTCGTAGCCTACAAGGAATTCGTTGAAGAACGGCCGGTCATATACCAAAGTGAAATGTCCCGTGGCAATCAATTTGTCGCAGAGGTAATGAGCAGCGGCATACGACTGTTCTGCTGCTTCTCTCACGCCTTCCTTACCCATTATCGACATATAAACCGTAGCAAAGAGTGCCATCAGGCTTTCGTTTGAACAAATGTTCGACGTTGCCTTCTGTCGGCGGATGTGCTGCTCGCGTGCTTGCAATGTAAGAACAAACGAGCGCTGCCCGCTGTTGTCAACAGTCTGTCCAACAATGCGACCTGGCATTTTGCGAATAAGTTTCTCCGTGCAACACATATAGCCGACATATGGTCCTCCATACGACATCGGAATGCCGAGCGACTGTGCTTCACCCACCGCTATGTCGGCTCCACATTCGCCCGGCGTCTTCAGTACAGCAAGGTCGGCGGCAATGCCGTTGATGACAAACAAAGCCTTTGCCGCATGTATAGCATCGGCAAAACCGGTATAGTCTTCAACGATACCATAATAGTTTGGTTGCTGAACTATTACGCCTGCCACGCCGCCAGCTGAGAGTTTTGCTACCATAGCTTTTACATCAGTAACGCCACAGTCTTGAGGTATCATTTCCACATCTATGTCCTGCCAATGGGCATAGGTCTTTACCACTTCAAGTGTCTTTGGATCAACGGTTTCTGAGATGAGTACGCGATTCGCTTTTTTACCGGCAGCCACTGCCATCAGCACTGCTTCTGCTGTGGCTGTTGTGCCGTCGTACATCGATGCATTTGAGACATCCATGCCTGTGAGTCGTGTCATCATCGACTGATATTCAAAGATACAATGCAGTGTGCCTTGCGAAATCTCTGCCTGATAAGGAGTGTATGAGGTGAGAAATTCAGAACGAGCCACGATATTCCGGACGACGGCAGGAGTATAGTGATCATATACACCGGCACCGGCAAAACACGTGAGCTGCCGATTACGCTCGCCAAGCTTTGCAAAAAGCTGTCGCAACTCCATCTCGCTCATCGCCTTTGGCAGATCATATTCACTTCTGTAGCGTATGCTCTCCGGCACGTTTTCATAAAGGTCATCAAGGCTTTTTGCCCCACAACGGTCAAGCATCTGGCGGATGTCCTCATCCGTATGAGGAAAATATTTATAGCTCATTACTCAATTAACAATTGAAATTTTTAATTCTTTGCGATGAACTGCGCGTAGGCGGCGGCATCCATCAAATTATCAAGTTCAGCAGCATCACTCATTGCCACTTTGATAATCCAGTTGGCATAAGCATCCTCGTTTACAAGCTCAGGCTGATCCTCAAGAGCCTCGTTGATTTCTGCAACGGTTCCACTGACAGGCGACATCAGGTCGCTTGCGGCCTTGACGCTCTCTACTGCACCGAACTCATCACCGGCTGTTACTTCATCGTCAACTTCAGGCATATCAACATACACCACATTACCTAGCTGTTGTTGTGCATAGTCGGTAATACCGATGTAGCCATACTCACCCTCTATCCTAACATACTCATGCGACTCACTGTAATAGAGCCCTTCAATAACTTTTGCCATAATATATTAATTTTTCGATTATTAATTCTTCAATTCTTCTTATATTTCTTCTCGTAGAAAATTTTCTTCACCACAACACCTGTGAACACCTTCTTGCGAATCTGTATCTCAACCTCAGTGCCTATGGCTGCAAATTCGGTGTCAACAAGAGCCATACATACGCTCTTATCTGTAGAAATGGTGTGATAACCGGTTGTCACCTCGCCTATCACTTTGCCGTCTTTCAACACACTGTATCCATGGCGTGGTATTGCTTTATCATGAAGTTCTATGCCTACGAGTCGGCGTGCCACGCCTTCGGTCTTCTGCCGCAGCAATGCCTCGCGCCCAACAAACTCAGGTTTGTTAAATTTCACAAACATCGTAAGTCCAGCCATGACCGGCGAAATCTCCTCGGAGAGCTCTTCGCCATAGAGTGGCAGCCCCGCCTCAAAGCGCAGCGTGTCACGACATCCCAGTCCACATGCCTGCACACCGGCTCCGATAAGTTTGTCCCAGAAGTCTCTGATGATATCTGGCTCAGCATATATTTCAAAACCGTCTTCACCTGTATATCCCGTTCTGCTGACGATGATGCCTTGTGAGAGGCGTTTGCATTCATAAAAACTCAGCTCCTTGCATGGCAATTGCAGCACCGTCTCCATAATCTCCTCTGCTTCAGGCCCCTGGACAGCAAGCTGTCCGTATCTGTCAGAAGCATTGACAAGCTCTATATCAAATCCTTCGGCTTGCTGCTGCATCCACGCCCAATCCTTGTCGATATTTGCGGCGTTGACAACGAGGAAGAAATCCGACTCGCCCATCTTATATATCAGCAGGTCGTCAACCGTACCTCCATTGTTCATGCACATCATACCATAATATATCTTTCCGACAGGAGCGTTTGCGACATCGTTCGTGAATATATGCTGAATATACCGCTCAGCATCCTTGCCGCCGACCGTCATCTCGCCCATGTGAGAAACATCAAACACTCCCACATGTTCTCTTACGGCCTTATGTTCCTGGATAATGCTGCTCTGGTAAAGTAGCGGCATGTCAAATCCTCCAAACTCCACCATCATCGCGCCCATCTTCAGATGCTTGTCGTGAAGACAGGTGCATTTTGACTTTTTTGTAAGTTGATGTTGTAATCCCATATTTTATTTTTTTTAGTTTTCAATCATTCCTATGCTGAAAGCGGCGGCTCCTTTCTTTTCTATTGCCTCAATATCATCATCAGTGAGCACATATTCTTCGTTGCAGAACAGGTTCACTGCCAAATCCTTTATTTCGTCGATGCCGACATCTGTGAAATCTTTAAGCAGACAGATGCGCTGCCTAACACTCTTTACGCCGTTTTTCTCAAGCTTAGCAGTGGTGGGTGTAATAGCATGAGACATATTCTCGATATCAGTGTCGTAAAGCATTGTTCCGTGAACGATACAGTGGCGGCCCGTCTTGTAGCACGCCGTGCCACACACCTTATGTCCGGCAATCATGATGTCATTGTTCTTACTGCTCACAGCCTCAACTCCTAACTTTCGAAACAACAGTATCATCATCTGCATATAACGGTTGAAAGCGAAACCAACATTCTCGCATTGTGAAACTAAAGAGAACATCAGATTGTTCATGTCGGCATAAACACAGCCTCCACCGCTCTTACGCCTGTACATCTTTATATTGTGTCCGATACAATAGTCGATGTTCACTTCGTTTTCCATCACCTGATTACGTCCGAAGATAACGCTGGGTTCCACCTGCCATATAAAAAAGCAGTCACGGCCACCAAACTTACGGGCAACATACTCCTCCATTGCAAGATAGAACGACAGCCGCCGATTTTGATTGTCAGGTAAAGAAATATTCAGCACGGTTTTTATGAGTCATTAATATTTTCTGCAAATATATAACTTTTCTTCCTCATATACAAATTTTAAGGCGACAATTTATAAATTTACTCTTTTTCTTTGCAATCTCGAATAAAAGCCGTATCTTTGCAAGGCTATTTTGACATATAATCAGACGTGGAACAAGAAAAACTGAGCCTATTAGGCAATATAAAATATCCTCGCGACCTGCGGCAACTGTCTCTTGACCAACTTCCTGAAGTATGCGACGAGCTGCGTCAGGACATTGTTGACGAGTTGTCGGTCAATCCCGGACATCTTGCTTCAAGCCTCGGTGTAGTTGAAATCACCGTAGCCCTACATTATGTCTATGACACCCCCAACGACCTCATAGTATGGGACGTGGGACATCAGGCCTACGGTCATAAGATCCTGACAGGACGCCGCGAACAATTCTGCACTAACCGTAAGCTTCATGGCATACGTCCGTTCCCTACGCCTCAGGAAAGCGAATACGACACGTTTATCTGCGGCCATGCTTCCAATTCAATATCTGCAGCCCTTGGAATGGCTGTTGCACAAAAAGCCGACGAAAAAAACGGCAGACATGTCGTGGCTGTCATCGGCGACGGAGCGATGAGCGGAGGTCTTGCCTTCGAAGGGCTGAACAATGTGTCATCCACACGCAACGACATGCTAATCATCCTGAACGACAACAACATGTCGATAGACCGCAGCGTGGGAGGCATGAAACAATATCTGCTGAGCCTCAACACCAACGAGACATATAACGCGCTACGCTTTAGACTGTCACAATGGCTGCACCGCAAGGGCTATCTCGAAGAAGAGCGCCGTAAAGGTCTGATTCGGCTTTCCAATGCCATCAAGAGTGCCATCAGCCACCAACAGAACATCTTTGAGGGTCTCGACATACGCTATTTCGGTCCCTACGACGGGCATAATGTGAAAGAGTTGGTCAGGATATTGCGTCAGGTGAAAGAAATGAAAGGTCCAAAGCTGCTGCATCTGCATACACAGAAAGGGCATGGCTATGCTCCAGCCGAGGAACATGCCACAATATGGCATGCACCCGGTAAATTCGACGTGGATACCGGCGAACGTATTATCAAAGACACTACCGGGCAGCCCCCAAAATTCCAAAAGGTATTCGGCGAGACACTCCTCGAGCTGGCACAACAAAACCCGAAGATAGTAGGCGTCACACCTGCCATGCCCACTGGATGCTCGCTGAACATCATGATGAAGGCGATGCCCGACAGAACTTTCGATGTTGGAATAGCCGAAGGACATGCCGTCACTTTTTCGGCAGGAATGGCAAAGCAAGGACTTCTTCCTTTCTGCAACATCTACAGTGCATTTGCTCAACGTGCCTACGACAACATAATCCATGATGTAGCTATTCTGAGACTCAATGTAGTGATATGCCTTGACCGTGCCGGACTGGTAGGCGAAGACGGTCCCACACATCATGGAGCTTTCGATATGGCAGCCTTACGGCCCATACCAAACCTTACCATCTGTTCGCCAATGGACGAGCATGAGCTGCGCCATTTGATGTACACAGCACAGCTACCCGACAAGGGACCGTTCGTGATACGCTATCCACGAGGCTCAGGAGTATGCACAGATTGGCGATGCCCGTTTGAGGAGATAAAGCCCGGAACCGGCCGCAAACTACGCGACGGCAATGACATCGCCTTACTAACCATCGGTCCGATAGGCAACATTGCAAAAGATGCTATAGACGAATGTGAGCGGTCGGTGGCACACTACGACCTTCGTTTTCTGAAACCCCTCGACGAGCAAATGCTTTACGAGATTGGCAGAAAGTTCAAGAAAATCATAACCGTGGAAGACGGTGTGAGAAACGGAGGTATGGGCTCTGCTGTAATGGAATGGATGAACGACCATGGCTACGCCCCTCAGATTATACGTCTCGGACTGCCAGACAGCTTTGTTGAGCACGGCACTGTCCAGCAGTTGCGCGAAATAGTTGGAATAGACAAGGATAGTATCATAAAGACCATTTCCGGACTATGAAGATAATAATTGCCGGTGCAGGAGCCGTAGGAACCCACCTTGCCAAGCTTCTCTCTAAAGAGAACCTTGACTGCGTACTCATTGACGATAACGAGGAACGCCTTGGCAATATTGGCAACGACTACGACATCATGGTGTCGAATGCATCGCCTACAAGCATCAAGGCATTGAAAGATGCAGGAGTATCGGGTGCCGACCTCTTCGTAGGAGTGACCCGCGACGAAAGCCGCAACATGAATGCATGCATCATTGCCCATGCGTTGGGAGCACGAAAAACAGTGGCACGCATAGACAACAACGAATATCTTTCGCCACAATTCGGAGAGTTCTTCCGTAAAATCGGTATTGACTCGCTCATCTATCCCGAAGTGCTCGCGGCTAAAGACATCATCAACGGCTTGAAGCTAAGCTGGGTGCGCCAACGCTGGGATGTATATTCCGGAGTGCTCGTCATGCTCGGCATAAAATTGCGTGAGACATGCGAGATTTTAAACCAACCACTTCGCACACTCTGCGGTCCCGACGACCCATACCATATCGTGGCCATCAAAAGGGGGAACGACACCATCGTACCTGGAGGAAACGACGAGCTGCACGCATTCGACCTGGCATACTTCATGACGACAAAGGAATATATTCCATACATACGCAAGATAGTTGGAAAGGAGAAATATGCCGACGTAAAGAATGTAATCATGATGGGCGGAGGCAAGACAGCAGTGAGAGCTGCTCTGACCATGCCTGACTATATGAGTCTTAAGATTATAGAACAAGACGAGTCACGCTGCGAACGCCTCAACGAATTGCTTGCAGAGACCGACGCAATGGTGATTCACGGCGACGGTCGCGACTTGAGCCTGCTTGAGGAAGAAGGCATCCGCAACACTCAGGCTTTCGTGGCTCTGACAGGCAATGCAGAGACGAATATCCTCGCCTGTCTGACAGCAAAGAAGCTCGGAGTACGCAAGACCGTGGCCATGATTGAGAACCTCGACTATATCAATATGGCCGAAGAACTCGACATCGGCACTATCATCAATAAGAAAAGCATAGCAGCAAGCCACATTTTCCAGATGCTTCTTTCTGCCGACGTTACCAACATGCGGTCGCTTATGATGGTTGACAGTTCGGTTGTCGAATTTGTCGCTGCCGAAGGTTCGCGAGTTACCAAGAAACCTGTAAAAAATCTCGGCATGCCATTTGGAGTAACTATCGGAGGACTGGTGCGCGGCGAAGAAGGAATCCTTGTCAACGGAAACACTCAGATACAGGCCGGTGATTCAGTCATTGTGTTCTGCCATGAACAGAACTTGAAGAAAGTCGAGAAATACTTCAAGACAAGCACACTATGGTAAACATCAGTATCATTTTCCGAATCTTGGGGTCGTTGCTCTTTCTCGAAAGTAGCTTCATGGCAATATGTTTTGCAATGGCGGTATCGTATGAGGAAGATGACATGATGGCATTCCTGATTTCCATAATACTTACCACCATATCGGGACTTGTTTTGAAGTACCTCGGCAGGAAGTCGGACAATAATCTCGGGCGACGCGATGCCTATCTGCTCGTAACACTGACATGGATAATATTTTCTATCCTTGGAATGCTGCCATACGTAACAGGAGGTTACATCCCCAACATTACCAACGCATTCTTCGAGACTATCTCCGGATTCACCACTACAGGGTGTTCGATTCTTGACAACGTAGAGAACCTTCCGCACGGAATATTGTTCTGGCGGTCGCTCACACAATGGATTGGAGGACTTGGAATAGTGTTCTTCACCATTGCCATCCTGCCTTCGATGGTGGGAGGAAGCGTGAAGGTGTTCTCTGCCGAAGCCACCGGCCCGATAAAGTCGAAGATGCATCCCCGGCTCAGTACGAGTGCAAAATGGATTTGGAGCATCTACATAGCATTGACCATTGGCTGCATGACTGCATTCGACTTCTTCGGAATGGATGTCTTCGACAGCATCAACTATGCTATGACGACAACAGCTACAGGCGGCTTCTCGCTCCACAACAACAGCACGTCGTTCTTCCAGTCTGCAGCAATCGACTATACGTCTATTATATTCCAATTTCTTTCAGGCATCAACTTCCTGCTTCTCTACAGTTCCATCTTTAAGTTCAGGGTTTCCAACTTGCTGAACGACTCCGAATTCAGGCTGTATCTCACCATTATCATCTTCTCAACGGCATGGATAATGTATCTGCTCATTGACAGCAACGGCTACGACTGGGAACACGCTCTGCGCTCATCACTCTTCCAGGTAATATCGTTCATCACCACAACCGGACTGGTCAACGACGACCCAGCACGGTGGCCACACATCACATGGATTATCCTTGGCATTCTGATGTTTATCGGCGGATGTGGAGGCAGTACCAGCGGAGGTTTCAAGTGTATCAGACTCAGCATGGTGCTTACAATTTTGAAGAATGAGTTCCGCCACATTCTTCATCCCAATGCCGTGCTCCCGATAAAGCTCAACGGGCAGTCGATACCCAGTTCAAAGATACCGTCGCTGCTCGCATTTCTTACGGCTCTGATTCTGATGGGAGTTGTTACAGCTACGATAATGATTGCGTCAGGCGTGGATACTATCAATTCCATAGTTATATCGCTTAGCTGCATGAGCAATGTCGGACCGTCGCTTGCCAACGACATTGGCCCGTCGATGTCGTGGAATTCACTGCCCGACATAACGAAATGGTGCTGTTCGTTCCTGATGCTGATGGGACGACTTGAGATTATCGGGGTATTGGTAATCTTTACAAGAGGATTCTGGAAAGACAGCTGAAAACTGCGCTATTTCAGATATTCCTCCACATCCTGCTGTATGCGGACGAACAGAGGACATTGCATATATCCCACGTTCTTCTTCATCATCTGCCTAATGTCCTGAATACTGTTTTCATAGCACGACATCTCGTTCCGACGCTGAGTGTGATGTATTGCTGTATGGTAGATTTCGTTTTCTCGCTCCTGACGCAGCCGGTTGCACACCTTGGAGACAATCGGAGCAACCACCGTATCAAAAACGTGATGCCCCTGCATATATAAATAAGTAGTCTGTGGAGTCACCCCTAAAGTTTTAAGGTCGGCTTTGACTTTCAGATAGGACGCCTTTTCATCGGGGAAAAGCATCTGTAACTGTTTCACTTTCTTTCCGACTTTCGAGCGCAGGTGTTCGATCGACTTCAACGGATTCTGAAGTGTAAAGCCTCCGATATCAACCACACGGTTGTAGTCGGACATCGTGAAATGTGAATAATTGCCCGTACGATATGCCCATACAGACCATACAAACAGAGGAAAGCACGCCTCGCTGTATTTGGTGAGATAGTCAACAAAGTCGAAAATGGCATGGTCGTTGAGCGTCACCATGACGCAAACGTTATGCAGGCTGGGCGCATAGCATTGGAAATTCTCTATGGCATAGCAGTAAGTATGAAATACATAGGGACTTTCCACAATCTTCTTTGATTGCGGCGTAATGCCTTGAAGCAGATAATCGTAGTCGGCATCCACACATGCTATCATATCATGTCCGAGCACTCCATCGGTTCCATGCCCGTCTCGGATGAAGTTCATGAGCACCGACTTCTTGCCGCGCTGAAGCTTCTTGTGAGAGGGAAGCATCACTTCAAAAAAACGCTTGTCGTCTTCAAAACGCGACAATACCGTTCGCCAAAAGAAAATATCATCATAGCTCTCAACGTATGCTATAATTCTGCGCCGGGCAGACTTCGAAGCAAGACTATTCGCCGCCTCGACGTACCGGCTATTGATGTTGTCTTTTAGTCTGGAAGACATCTACCGTTTACTTCGTTAATCCTACACCTCAATATCCGTCACCTCTGTCACCGCATCCATCCATCCGTTCATGATTACTGCCGGCGAATGGGTGGTGAGTATTATCTGGACATTCGGATTCATCTCAAGAATAATGTCGATAAGCTGCTTCTGCCACTCAATATGAAGGCTCACTTCAGGCTCGTCCATGAACAGCACATACGGTTGGCGGTCTTCCACCAGCACAGTCAGCAGGATTGCAAGCATCTGCTTCTCACCACTCGACAACTGGTATGGCAAGAGTGTCTCGCCAATCTGAGCAAAACGTATCTCATTTTCTGTGCGCACAATCTTCTTTCCCGTCTCGGCAAATAGGTTATCCACTAAATCCTGGAAACGGCGCTTCGGTTCCGACAGCCGTTGGGCTGCATCGGTATTGCCGGCCTGCAGTTCTGATATAATGCGATTGCCCACATTCACCTGATAGTCAAGATATTTGCGCTGCAGATTATACAACTGAATGTCGAGCAGCGACCCTCCACCTACCCCGGCAAGTGCCGACAGTGCCTGACGGATGAACCCTTCGCCATCGGAGAGTACCTGCGTAAGATTCGAATCGAGACTGCGAATGATGTCGAAACGTATATGTGTGGCATTTTTGGGGGAAACAGTTATGTGGACACCTTTCATTAGATGATTTGCAATATCACCATTATTGTTGACACTCTTTACGATCTTGTTCAATATGGTTGACTTGCCCACCCCGTTTATGCCGCTGAGAACGTTCACATGAGGATCAAGTTGCCACACTATGTGTTTCTTTCCGCTCCACAGTGAGTCAATCTCTATTTTTTCGATGTAGTCTGCGTACTTCTGCATAGTCTTAAGCCTTTCTTTCATGCAAAATTAAGCATTTTCCTCCAATAATGGAAATCTTCACATCAGAAAAAATATTAAAATGAGGAAAATGGCGTCGTTCCAGACGATGCCATTTCCAAGATTGAAGAATTATCTTCGTTCCAGACGACATCATTTCCAAGATTGAAGAATTATCTTCGTTCCAGACGACACCATTTCCGAAATTTAAGAATTACTTTCGTTCCAGACGACACCATTTCCTACGTTCAAACGGAGGTGTTTTTTGAGTAGATGTTCAATATGCGCTCTCATGGATACCGGATACGGCACGGCCGCTGGGGTCGTTAAGACGCTTGAACGACTCATCCCATTCTCTGGCTATTGCAGTAGAACAAGCGACACTGGCCTCATGCGGAACACTCAAAGCAGCGGAACGGCTGGGGAAATGCTCTTCGAATATACTGCGGTAAAAGTACTCCTCTTTGCATAGTGGCGGATTGACGGGAAACCTCTCGGCGGCATGTGCAAACTGTTCGTCGGAAACAGCTTCTGCCGTTATCTTCTTCAGTGTGTCAATCCATGAATAGCCTACGCCGTCGGAAAACTGTTCCTTCTGACGCCACGCCACCTCCGACGGAAGCATGTCAGAAAAAGCCTCACGAAGAATCTTCTTCTCCATCGTAGCACCTGGACACATCTTGGCAGACGGGTTGGTGCGCATTGCCACATCAAGAAACTCCTTGTCAAGCAATGGAACGCGCCCCTCAACGCCCCATGCCGACAGACTTTTATTGGCACGAAGACAGTCGTACATGTACAGTTTTGACAGTTTACGAACCGTTTCTTCATGAAACTCGCGTGCCGACGGTGCCCTATGAAAATACAGGTAGCCGCCGAATATCTCGTCGGCACCTTCGCCCGAAAGCACCATCTTTATGCCCATCGACTTGATGACGCGTGCAAGAAGATACATCGGCACAGAGGCACGGACAGTGGTAACGTCATAGGTCTCAATAAAATATATAACGTCGCGAATAGCGTCAAGTCCTTCCTGGATGGTATAGTTTATTTCATGGTGAACCGTGCCGATGTGGTCAGCCACAATGCGCGCCTTGGCAAGATCGGGAGCGCCCTTCAACCCTACAGCAAACGAGTGAAGACGTGGCCACCAGGCACGTGATTTGTCATCATCCTCGATTCTGTTCTCTGAAAAACGCTCTGCTATTGCAGAGACCACACTACTGTCAAGGCCTCCAGATAGCAACACGCCATAGGGAACATCGCTCATCAGCTGACGCTTCACTGCCGATCGCAGTGCCTGACGAATGTCCTCACTGCTGGCAGGATTGTCTTTCACGGCATCATAGTCCATCCAGTCACGATGGTAGTAACGCTTCATTCCCGGCTCACGACTCCAATAATAATGACCGGGTAGGAACGGCTCGTATCGTTCACACTGTCCCTCCAGGGCCTTCAGCTCTGCCTCCCGCACGGCGGTGAGATCCACCATGCGGGTCTCGATGCCGAACTGTGCGGCAAGGGCCCGGCCGTCGTCGGC
>CAMOEW010000032.1 GCA_946612625.1 uncultured Prevotella sp. | reverse complement strand
TGGCAACAAGAAGGTTCCATTCAGTACAGATGACCGTGTGGATAATCCTGTGTCATTATATGCAGCTACGAAGAAGAGCAATGAGCTGTTTGCCCACTGCTATTCGAAGCTGTATGATATTCCCACAACAGGCTTGCGCTTCTTTACGGTGTATGGTCCTGCCGGTCGTCCTGATATGGCGTACTTCGGCTTTACCAACAAACTACTGAAGGGCGAGACCATTCAGATATTCAACTACGGCAACTGCCGTCGTGACTTCACTTACGTCGATGACATCGTAGAGGGCGTGTATCGTGTGATGCAAGGCGCACCGAAACGTAAGAAGGGTGAAGATGGCTTGCCCATCCCTCCATACGCAGTGTATAATATCGGTGGTGGTCAGCCAGAGAGTCTGCTCGACTTCGTGCAGATTCTGCAAGAGGAGTTGGTACGTGCCGGTGTCCTTCCCCCAGATTTCGACTTCGATGCCCACAAGAAGCTTGTTCCCATGCAGCCCGGTGATGTACCAACAACGTATGCCGATGCCACAGCCCTTGAACGTGACTTCGGGTTTACACCAAAGATAACGTTAAGAGAAGGACTGAGGAAGTTCGCAGAGTGGTACAAGCAGTTTTACGAACACGAATTTCACGGATGAAATACAAAGAAGTATTATAAGATGACGCAGGAAGATAAGTGGAGGAAGAACTATACGGAGGTGGTTCGGTATATGGATACTTATCATAGGAATCCGTCGAAGCACCGCGTGGAAGACCATCTGATGCTGAACTGGATAAAGCACCAGAAGAAGCTGATGAACAAGGGTGAACTGAAACCTGACAGGATGGAGAAGTTCAAGAGTTTGTTGGCGAAGAGCGAGAGCCTGAAGCGGGTGAACCAGTGGGAGGTGGCAGTGGAGGAAATCATGAAGAATGATGCCCTCAGGAGCTATCAGCAGGAGATGATGGACAGATTGCAGGACGCATGGAAGCAGTATAGGAGTGTGATGGTGCAGATGCCGACGGGGACGGGAAAGACGGTAATCCTGGCGGAGGTAATCCGCAAGGAAATGAGGAATGAGAATGGAAAAATGAGAAATGTGCTGGTGGTGGCGCATAGAAGGGAGTTGCTGGACCAGATACGGGGAACGGTGAAGTACTTTGGGATCGACATGGAGAAGAACCGTATTGTGGTGGAGAGTATTCAGAAACTGTCACGGGATTTAGGTCACACTTCTAACACAGATAGAGTTACGACCACGAATTACACGAATTCTGAACCAACGTTGGTAATTATCGATGAGGCACATCATGCGCTGGCGAAGACGTACAGGATGCTGTGGGAGAGGTGGCCAAAGGCGAAGTTCTTAGGACTGACGGCAACACCATGCAGAATGAACAATGAGGGATTCTTGGGCTTGTTTCAGACGCTGATACAGTCGCACACTATACAGGAGTTTATCAAGATGGGGTGGCTCAGCGATTTTGACTATGTGACAGCGGAGCCTGATAATCCGATACTGAAGCAGGTGGCTGGTCTGAAGAAACGCGGCGTGGACGGGGACTACCAGACGAAGGAGATGGCGATGGTGATGGACTGCGAGGAGTCGATAGAGAATTTGTATCAGGCGTATCGGAAGTTTGTGAACGGGAAGAAGGGTATCGTGTATGCCATCGACCGTGAGCATGCGCGGCATATTACGGAGTACTATCAGAGACAGGGGGTGAGGTGCGCGATGATAGATGCTAAGACTCCGAAGGAGGAGAGAGATAGAACTGTAGAAGAATACAGGAAGGGGGAAGTCGATATTCTGGTGAACGTGGATATATTCGGTGAGGGATTTGATGTGCCTGAGGTGGAGTTTATACAGTTGGCCCGGCCTACGCTGTCGCTCTCGAAGTACCTGCAGCAGGTGGGGCGAGGTATGCGTATCGCAGAGGGCAAGGACAAGGTGGTCATTCTCGACCATGTGGGGATGTACCAATCGTTCGGACTGCCCACGGAGGACTGGAACTGGCCGCTGATGTTCACTGGACAGATGGCTGGCAAGGCGGGAATGGGGCGTGAGGGTCTGCTGTATGTACGAGGTGACGGCTATGAAAAAGAGCTTATCAACACGCACATGGTGAATATCAAACGGAAGGACGAGGAGCACCGTGGACTGGAAATCTTCATGAAGGGCGGACTGTATGGCATTGCATTGGACGGCAGGATGATTCATCAGCCCCTGTTTGAACACGTCAGGAGGGCGGACGACGGCTATTTCGCCTACTGTACCTATCCCTATCCTGTGTATAAGAGTCGCGTGACCATCATCGACAATGACGGGCGCGACCTGGGACTACGAATGTATGGTAGCCTGAAGTGGGAAGACAAAGCCATCTTGAAGGGGCGCGACATTAACGGTAATCCCATCTATTGGGACAGGATGTATCATCATTACTATCACGAGAAACCGGAATTTGTAAGTATTGGCGGCATCGAAATGACCAAGCTGAAGGTAGGCTATGTGCTACGCAAGCATCCTACCTTGATTAAGCCGACAAGCAAGAGGAAGATATATTATAACAGAAATATCATCTGGATGGATGACTGGTTGATTTCCAAGAGTGGCTCAACGGAAGATGACAGCTATCGCCCACAACGAATCTTGTCGTATGGCTTTGATTCGTTCTACGTGAAAACAGCATCGACAGGCTTGCCTGACGTGACTATTATTGACATGATGGGCAATATTATCAACCACAGTTGGACGGTGCCAGAAGAAGATGACCATAGATTTCCTGTCTGGCGACAGACACCATTGACCAATGCAGAAACGGGGAAAGTGGGTTTCCCTGACAAACGCTGACTGAACGAAGATGAATGACGCAAGAGTGAGAGCCGGGATTGCTAAGAAGCAGTCCCGGCTCTCACTCGTTTTTGTTCGTTGCAGCGTAGGCGCGATTTGGCGTGATTTGGCGCAATTTGGTGATTTTTTTTGGGGAAATGCCGTCGTCAGGAGCGACGCGAATTCCTGAATTGCGGAAATGCCGTCGTCAGGAGCGACGCGAATTCCTGAATTGCGGAAATGCCGTCGTCTGGAGCGACGCGAATTCCCTGACGGCGGAAATATCATGGTTCCACGCAGATGGAATAATGCTCGCAGATTATAAAAATATCCATTAAATAGCCGTAGTTTGCAAAAATATCACTATCTTTGCAGTCATGTTAGAAGCAAAGAGGGTAAAACTTGAGGCCGGAGGGAGGGTGCTGACTGCATCTCTTTCAACCGCAGTCGAAGATGGACAGATATTGTGCATTTCGGGGCGTGAGGGTAGTGGGAAGTCGCTGCTGCTGAAGGCTTTCATGGGTCTTGTGCCCGTGAGCGACGGCTTTGTAAGCTTCGACGGCGAGCTGCTTATCACTGAGTCGGCAGAGTATTTCCGGCGGATGATAGCGTATGTGCCGCAGCATCTGTCGGCCATCTATGGCGATGATGTGTTCAGCTCGATAGTATCGACTCTGTTCTCGCTCGAAGTGAACCGGCAGAAGACAGCCACTGCGTTGCGCTTAGTCAGCGAGACGGCTGCCAACCTTGGGCTGCGGCAGGGCGTTACCGAGATGAGATGGACTGAGCTGACTATGGCTGAGCGCTATCTGCTACTCATCATTCTGGCTGCCATCCAGGAAAAGTCGCTTGTGCTCATCGATGAACCGTCGGCTAAGCTAAGTGAGAGAGATACGGAGCATGTGGTGACGCTTATCAGCGAAATTGCACGTAAGGGTGCAGCTGTGGTTGTCGTAAGCAATGAAATCCGAATTGCGGAGGTAGCAAACGTAAATGTAATGTTATGACAGGAATGAATATATCTATTGTGGGAGTATTACTTGGCGTGCTGTTGTTGGCGTTTCCGTTGGGTCTGCTTTACTGGCTCGACCGCAAGAGTCTCGTCAGGACAGTCAAACAGTTGGTGCAATGGCTCGTATTCGTTGCTCTCACAGCCGCAGTGCTGAGATATGTCTTTGTGTTTAATCGTTCGTGGCTGAACATTGTTTATGTCATTGTGATGATAATCACGGCGGTGGTGATGTATGCGAAGAAGGCAAAATATTTTGTGCCGCTGCTCGTAGGAACGGCGGTCGCCGTTACTGTAATAGCTTGTTACATTCTCCTGGTAGTTTTCAGGACTGGCAATGCTTTAGATGCTCGGTGGCTCATCCCAGTCTGTGCATGTCTGACTGCTGACGGCGTATGGATTGGCAGCAAGGGGCTTCAGGCCTACGACTATAACCGTCGTACACACAACGGGATGTTTGAGTTTCTCATTGGCAATGGGGCAAAGCCGGCCGAGGCCATGAAGCGGTTTGCAAGAAAAGCTGTGCTTTCCGCATTCGTACCGGCTTTCAGGAGGCTGAGCACGATGGGAATGGTGGTTGTTCCAGCAATGATGGCCGGACTGCTTCTTGCCGGTGCCGACGTTATCGGAGCAGCATTAGTGTTTGCGCTCATTGCCATTGGCGGATTGTGCTGTGGCGGCATATCAATAGCAGTTTCTATCATTGTTTCAGAACAACAACAGAGAAAGAACCGATGAGAGTAGTATTAGTGAGGCATACCAGTGTGGCAGTTCCTAAGGGAACATGTTATGGATGGACTGACGTGCCGGTGAGTGACAGTTTCATTGAAGAGGCGGCTCTGGCTCAGACCGCACTGCGACGCTATGAGCCGTTCGACGCCGTGTTTTCATCGCCACTGACGCGTGCTCGTCTGCTGGCTTCATATTGCGGTCATCAAAACCCTGTTCTCGACGAGAGACTGAAAGAACTGAATATGGGCGAGTGGGAGATGAAGGCGTATGACGAGATCAGCGATCCGTATGTGGAGAAATGGTATAATGACTTTCTCCATCTTCCTACACCCGGCGGTGAAAGCTTCGCCGACCAGTATATGCGTGTGGCTGACTTCCTCGACGAGCTACGCACCAAGGATTTCTCGAATGTGGCGGTCTTTGCCCATGGTGGAGTCCTCGCATGTGCAGGCATCTATGCAGGGCTGTTCGCGCCCGAGGCTGCGTTCGACAACCTCGTGCCATATGGCGGCATAGAAGTGGTGGATATCTGACGGCTTTCGATGCAGGCGTTTCTTAACATTATTTTTGTTTTCGTCGTAGCGAGTGAAATAATTCTTAATTATTTTGCATTGAATACTGTAATTACGTGGAAAATGAGTACCTTTGCAACAGAAATATAGTGTTTTAGTGTGAAAGTTAAGGAAGTTTTGAACGCCCTTGAACGTTTCGCGCCACTGCCCTTGCAGGAAGACTGGGACAATGCCGGTTTGCAATTGGGATTGACAGAGGCGGAGGTGTCAGGGGCATTATTGTGTCTTGACGTCAGCGAGAAAATCGTTGATGAAGCAATCAGCAAAGGGTGCAATCTCATTGTGAGTCATCATCCGCTGCTATTCAGGGGGCTGAAGCAGATAGTATCGGCCGATGATGTGCAGCGTTCGGTGGTAAAAGCCATAAAGCACGATATTGCGATTATCTCGATGCACACAAATATGGACAATGCCCGGGGCGGCGTAAACTTCAAGATAGCCGAGCGGCTGGGATTACAGAACGTCGGGTTCTTCGCGCAGAAAAATGTAGCAGGCATCGACTGCGGAAGTGGTGTGATAGGCCATTTAGACGAAGCGATGGGCAGCTATGATTTCATCATGAACGTGAAGAGGACGTTCGGCGTGGAGTGTGCCATGTGTAATGAGCTGCTGAAACGGCCGGTGAGACGCGTTGCCATATGTGGCGGTGCGGGCGACTTCATGCTTGGCGAGGCGGTTAGAGAAGGTGCCGACGCTTTTATCACGGGCGAGATGCACTACCACGTATTTGCTGGACATGAGCAGCAGATACAGATTTGTGTAATTGGACACTATCAGAGTGAACAGTTTACTGCTGAGATTTTCCGTGATATAATAGACCGCGAATGTGCGGGCGTGAGGACTATAGTGGCAGAGACAAACACCAACCCTATAGTTTATGTTTGATTAGGAGACGGAGTCTCCTGTGTTGGAAATATTGAAAGATTAATTTATTTATAGCTATGGCAAAGAAAGAATCCACAGATTTGACAGTAGAAGAGAAGCTGAAAACACTGTATCAGCTTCAGAGTGCGTTGTCGGCAATCGACGAGAAAAGAGCATTGCGCGGCGAACTGCCGTTGGAAGTGCAAGACCTGGAAGACGAGATTGAGGGATTGTCTATACGTATAGAGAAGATTTCGGCAGACATTGCCGAATTCCAGAAGGCGGTGACTGTTAAGAAAGGCGAGATTGCAGATGCTGAGAAGAGCGTGGAGCGATACAAGTCGCAGTTAGACGAGGTGAAAAACAACCGTGAGTATGACACTCTGAGCAAGGAGATAGAGTTCCAGACACTCGAAATTGAACTCTGCAACAAGAAAATACGCGAGGCACAGGCAAGCATTGACGCAAAGAATGCCGAACTGGAGACCAGTAAGGCTACCCTCGAAGAACGCAAGGCCGACCTTGAGGTGAAGAAGAGCGAACTCGACGAGATTATGGAAGAGACACGCGCTGAAGAGGAAGTGCTGAAAGAGAAGGTGAAGGAGCTCGAGGCAAGAATCGAGCCGCGACTGCTGGCATCGTTCAAACGCATACGTAAGAGCGCCAGAAACGGTCTCGGAGTAGTTTATGTGCAGCGCGACGCCTGCGGTGGATGCTTCAATAAGATTCCGCCACAGCGACAGCTCGACATCAAGATGCATAAGAAAATCATCGTTTGTGAGTATTGCGGACGTATCATGGTTGATCCAGAACTGGCAGGAGTAAAGGTTACTGTAGCCGGAACTGAGGAGAAGAAAAAGACACGCAAGCGTGCAATACGCAAGACAAAGAAGGAAGACGAGGAATAGAGACAAACATAAACAATAATCTCCCCGGCTACAGAGATGAGTAGTCGGGGATTTTTTCAATGAACGAGTAGGAATGGCTGGCGTAGTCCATGCGGCAGCAGAAATGCAGCAAGCCATTGCTTACAATGAGATAATCGACATGGAGAATAAGGTTATAGGCTGTAATCTGGTCGAAAACCTTCTGAGTAAGGGCTACGGTAGGAGACTTGTATTCCACAATCATCCGGGGACGCATGTCTTTATTATATAATAATGTGTCGCAGCGTAGCTTCTTCTGGCCTATTTTTAGCTCCTTTTCATTGCACATCAAACCTTGAGGATAGCCTTTGTGCTCTACAAGATAGTGAACAAAGTGCTGTCGCACCCATTCCTCTGGAGTAAGGGCTACGTATCGGCGTCGAAGAAAATCGAAAATCTCAGGCTTTTCTGACGTGCCTCTGATTTTTATTTCATAAGAAGGTAGGTTTAATCGAAACATTTTTGTAATTTTGCAGCAAAATTACAAAAAGTTATCAGAACAGCAAAATGGCAGAGGCAAAATCAGCATCGTTCGACGCAATAATGAGAGATTTGAAGGCGAGAAAGTTTATGCCCATATACTATTTGATGGGCGACGAGCCATATTATATCGACCAAATTGCTAATTATATTGCCGACAACGTGCTGCCGCAGGAAGAGCGCGATTTCAACCAGACGGTGCTCTTCGGTAGCGATGTCACAGCAGCACAGGTGGCTGATGCTGCCAAACGCTATCCGATGATGTCGGAGTATCAGGTTCTCATCGTTAAGGAGGCACAACTGATCAAGAATACAGATGCGCTGGAAAGTTATCTGAAAAATCCACTTACCTCTACCATACTCGTGATGTGCCACAAAAACGGTACTATCGACGGACGGAAGCGCGAATACGTGAAGCGCATACGTGAGGCTGGAGTGCTTTTCGAGAGCAAAAAACTGTATGACCGCGAATTGCCACCTTTCGTCGAGAAGTATATGCGCGAGCGCAACACAAGCATTGACCCGAAGTCGTGTCAGATTATCGCCGAATCCATAGGTGCTGACTTGAGCCGCCTTACCGGTGAACTTGAAAAACTGCTCATTGCATTGCCAGCCAATGATAGGAGGGTGACTCCGCAGGTGGTGGAGAAGCTGATAGGGGTGAGTAAAGATTTCAACAGCTTCGAACTGAAAGATGCCATCATCAACCGCAATGTTTTTAAGGCAAATCAGATAATCAAATATTTTGACGAAAATCCTAAGGCTGGAAACATCTACATGTTTCTCCCGTTGCTCTTCAATTACTTCCAGAATCTGATGGTGGCATACTATTGTCCGCAGAAAAACGATAATAACGCTCTCGCACAATGGCTCGACCTCAGGTCGGCGTGGGGAGTGCGCGACTATCAGATCGGCATGAGAAACTACACTGGAATGAAGGTTATGCAGATAATTGGAAAAATTAGAGAGACAGATGCGAAAAGTAAGGGACTTGACAACCCAAATACCCCGGCAGGAGAGCTGATGAAAGAGCTGATTTTCTTCATTCTTCATTGAAAAATGCCGGGTTTTGCACCCTGGATTTTCCAGAATCAAGAGTCTTGGCGACTCTTTTTTTTATGCTTAACTTGCTGATTTTCTATTAGGTTAAGTCACATGAAATGCTCTCAAAACTCGCGTGTTTTCACCCTCGTTACCACTCGGAAGAAAAGAAGCCAGAAATGACGAAATTTCCGATTTTCAGAAACCTAAGATTTATCTTTCACATTTATTATGATTTAAAATTATGAATTTAAACAAATAAATGGTTTATTAAGCAATAAAACATTTATGATTATAAACATAAATAATACAATTCATAAATATGATTCAGAAGTAGAGATTTATTTTTAGAAACGTAAACCGACAACTTCAAAAAACTGAACTAATATTTATACAACTACGCAAGTATAATAATAAACATCTAAAAATCAATCATTTTTATTATTAATCGCAAAATAAAATTAGAAAAGACTCTCCATTTATTGCATTAAAATCTGGGAACATGGGCGTTTTGAGGACTAAGTCCCATAATAATCGAATAAAACCCAGCAGTATAGGCACTTATTTATATATTAAAGGATAGAATGTGTTTTATCATAGTCAATTTATGTTTATAAAGCCGAAATACTAATAAAAACTTTTTTATTTAATAATTTATGATTTTAAATATCTAAAGATAAAGTTTAAAAATCTAAATTTTCTTTAGATTTCTTGTGTATGTCATTTTTTTGATTTATCTTTGTAAAATCAAAGCAAATCACCCTTTTGAGGGTAAAATTGATGGTAATGACAGAATGAAAGACAGAATTAAACAGATTCAAGAGGCTCAGCACATGAGTCAGCAAGTGTTCGCACAGTTCTTAGAATTGTCGCCTGCTACGCTTAGCAATATCTACAATGGTAAGACGCAGCCAACCTTAAATGTAGTTGAAACGATAAAGCGTAAGCTGCCTGCTATTAGCACTGAATGGCTGCTATGGGGTAACGGGCAGATGTACAGGTCAGACAAACCCCGAGGCGATCTCTTTTCAGAGTTACCGGATGCTGCTGAAAGTAGCAGAACCAGTTATGATTCTCCCGGAAATAGCACCGAAGCTATGCTCAATTTTGCTCCGGCTCAGACTCCCTCCTCTATTGCTCCGCAAAATCAGATCTCGAATATCGCAGAAAGAGAAAGTGTAAATCAGACACATAGGAATCGAGAAGTCGATAATTTGAAAATAGTTAACAAAACGCAGCGCCGGATAACAGAAATTCGGGTTAGCTACGATGATATGACCTTCGAAGTTTTCGTGCCAGAGAAGAAAGGCAAGTAGTTCCTTTAGATAAGGAATTTATTTCATACTGAGGCTTATTTAGTGCTGAAGATTTGGAGATTATTTATTTTTATGTTATCTTTGCACCGAATATACCCGTACATTATTTAATGTGTGTGCGAGTATGACCTAATATATTAGTATGAAGAAAAGTATCATCGATTTGACTGTGAAGGCAGTTGAACATATCAACGAAAAGTATGTGCTGCTGCGCCTCACTGACAGTCGGCCGCTGCCCGAGATGTTACCTGGACAGTTTGTGGAAGTGAGGATTGACGGAGCTGAAGGAGTGTTTCTGCGACGTCCGATATCAATTAATTTTCTGGATCGTGAGGCCAATGAGCTGTGGTTGCTCGTGGCTGCCATAGGGCGCGGCACGAAACATCTGGCTCAGCTTGAGGCAGGAGCGCGCCTTAACTGCGTGCTTCCGCTTGGCAACGGCTTCACCATGCCTCAATGCGACGTTGAACGTATTTTGCTTGTTGGAGGAGGCGTCGGTGTGGCACCGCTGCTCTATATGGGCGCAGAGATGAAGCGTAGAGGCATTGAGCCTACGTTTCTGCTCGGGGCACGCACGGCTGCCGACTTATTGCTGAAGCCGCAGTTTGAAAGCTTCGGACGCGTGTTTGTAACCACGGAAGACGGAAGTGACGGGGAAAAGGGATTTGTGACAGCACATTCTGTATTGAAACATGAGCGTTTCAGCCGCATTGCCACCTGTGGGCCCAAGCCGATGATGATAGCCGTGGCACGCTATGCTGCTGAGGCTGGTATCGACTGTGAGGCATCGTTGGAGAACATGATGGCGTGCGGGCTGGGAGCCTGTCTATGCTGTGTAGAGAAGACCTCCGACGGCAACCTGTGTGTGTGCAAGGATGGTCCGGTGTTCAATACTAAAAAACTGATTCTATGGCAAAACTGAATGTAAGCATTGGCAGCATGGAGCTGAAGAACCCTGTGATGACGGCATCGGGAACGTTCGGCTACGGAGTGGAGTTTGCAGATTTCGTACCACTCGACTCTCTCGGAGGCATCGTCGTCAAGGGAACTACCCTAAATCCACGTGAAGGTAATGCCTATCCACGAATGGCTGAGACGGCGCAGGGAATGCTCAACTGCGTAGGTCTGCAGAACAAAGGAGTGGACTATTTCTGTGAGCACATCTATCCGGAGATAAAGGACATTCATACAAATATGATTGTCAATGTGAGTGGTTCGTCGCCCGCCGACTATGCTGAATGCGCCGCTCGTATTGATGCACTGGAGCATATTCCGGCTATTGAACTGAACATCTCATGCCCTAACGTCAAAGACGGAGGCATGGCCTTCGGGGTCACGTGCGAGGGGGCTTCAAGCGTTGTCAGGGCGGTGCGCAAGCGTTATCACAAAACCCTGATAGTAAAGCTCTCGCCAAACGTCACTAACATTGCAGACATAGCTCGTGCCGTCGAGGCAGAGGGAGCTGACAGCGTGTCGCTGATAAACACGCTGATGGGTATGGCTATCGACATTGAGCGCCGTCGCCCCGTGCTAAGCATAGCTACCGGCGGACTCAGCGGACCTGCTGTGAAGCCCGTGGCACTGCGAATGGTGTGGCAGGTAGCAAAGGCTGTGCAGATTCCCGTAGTTGGTCTTGGGGGTATTAGCAATGCCCATGATGCCATCGAGTTTATCATGGCTGGTGCTACGGCTATTGAAATAGGTACTCAGAACTTTGTCGATCCGTCTGTGACCGTTAAGGTAATCGATGGCATCAACAGCTGGCTAGACAGCCATGGATGCAGCAGCGTGGATGAGATAATAGGTGTGATAAGATAACAAGCATACAAACTATAACTAAATTTATGAAAACAAAGAGGAAAATTTTGCTCATGGCGGTGCTGATTCTAAGCACGATGAGCATGAATGCCCAGCAGCTGGCATTCCCTGGAGCTCAGGGATGGGGACGTTTTGCCACGGGCGGACGCACTGGAACCGTTTATCACGTAACTAACCTAAATGATTCTGGTAGTGGCTCATTGCGCGATGCTGTCAGCCAGCCAAACCGCATTGTAGTGTTCGACGTTGCCGGTGTTATCCGCATCAACTCGCGAATAGTATTCAGTAAGAATCTCTATGTGGCAGGTCAGACGGCTCCAGGCGAAGGAATCACCGTATATGGCGACGGAGTAAGTTTTTCGGGAGCCGACAATATCATTGTGCGCTATATGCGATTCCGCATGGGAGCCGTTGGAAGCAAGGACAAGGACTGTGCAGGCATTGCTAACGGACAGAATATGATCTTCGACCATTGCTCGTTCGCGTGGGGACAGGATGAGAATTTCTCAATCAACTGGGACAACAAGGGCACTGCACCGCAGAACATCACACTCATGAACTCCATCGTGGGGCAGGGACTGATGACCCACTCGGCGGGAGGACTGATGCAGGCCGACAAGATAACTCTCTATAGAATTCTGCTCTGCGACAACTCTACGCGTAATTTCAAGGTGAAAGGAACAAACCAGTATGTAAACAACATCGTGTACAACTGGAAGAACTACGCATATAACATGGGTGGCGACTCTGAGGGCACCAGTTATGTTAACATCGAGAACAATCTCTTCATCAACGGTCCTGCCGTTGGAGGCGATGCACTGACTGGCGGAAACAGCGACTTTCATTTCTATGGCAACGACAACTGGCAGGACAAGAACCGCGACGGAGTGTTCAATCCCACGCTGTTCACAGGAACAGGAGGCGGCGACAAGGTGTCAACGCCATACAACTACCCCGAGCTGGAGAAATGGCCTGGCAATTCGCTTATTGACAATCTGCTGCCCGATGTGGGAGCATCTCTTCCATACCGCGACATTGCCGACTGCTATATGATTGACGAAGTGAAATCGTTCGGAACACAGGGTAAGCTTATCACGAATGAGAATGAGTTGCCTTACGGCACTCCCGACAAGTGGTCCGTATATGCCGGCGAGAAGCACACCGACAGCGACGGTGACGGCATGCCCGACGAATGGGAAGTGGACAATGGCTGCAACCCCCAGCAGAACGACGCTATGGTCATCGATCCTGTAAGCGGATATGCTAATATTGAGATGTATATCAACGACATCGCCAAGGATAGCCGTCAGTTCTTTCTGCGTACTCCATATATGCTGAATCTCGTTTCTGCCACGACAAACAGTCTGACGCTCGCATGGGCAGACTACAGCGACAACGAAGAGGGATTCATTGTAGAAGTTAAGAAAGCCGAAGGCTTCGTTGAGGTTGGCCGTACGGGTGCTAATGTTACTACATTCACTATCGACGACGAGACGCTGAAGCCAGGTTCGGCATACGTGGTAAGAATGTGTGCATTTGCTGGCGATAAGAAATCGGAATATACAGCAGAACTGACTGTTAAGACACGTCCAGAGCAAGTGGATATCATCGATGCAGAGAACTTTGCCGGCACGGGCGACGGCGAATGGTTGATAGCCCCGACGGCCGACGAGACGATAACCCTCAGCGAGCCAACAGAAAAAACGGCCGTAGTAGTGCGCTCCGACGCTAACGTCACAATCGGCGGCACTGGCTACATCAGCGGAACGGCCTCTATGAACAAGACCGGCAACGGCACACTGAAGATTGTATCCAATCAGCAATATACAGGTGCAACAGTGTTGCATAAAGGTGTGTATGAATTTTCTGCGCTGAAGAATGGTGGTGTGTCCAGTGGTCTCGGCATGAGTCAAGAGTTTGCACAGAACTGGATATGGGATGGCGGCACATACCGATATACAGGAGGTTCCACAGCCACCAACCGTTCGGCAACTCTCTACAACAACACTGGTTTCGACGTTTACAACAGTGATGCCGTAGTAACTATGAACGGAAGTATCGAGGGAAGCGGCAATCTGGTTATTGGCGGAAAGGGACAGACTCTCGTAAATACAGCCAATTTCTTCAAGTTCGATGGCGACATTGTTCTCAACGGCGGCGAAATGAAACTGGCAAGCAAGATTGTATCGGATGCAGGCATAGGCTCGGCCGGAAAGCTCGTGATGGCGGGTGGTTCGTTTGTCACCATTGGTAAAAACGAGTCGTCAGTTACCTATAACTTCCCCATAGAGGTTAAGGACAGCACATATTCGAAGGTAAACTTTGACCTTTGGAACACTAACAAATGCCGAGTCTATGGCAATGGTACTCTCGAATGGAATGTTCACTACCTGCGTGAGTATATCGAGGGTAACTGGGACGGTTTTACCGGACAGCTCGTTATCTTAGGTACAGGAAAGACCAACCAGAGCCAGTTTGCCATCCGCAATGGCAATGGTATTCAGAATGCTTCAATCTACCTCAAGGGCAACGCTTCCATTAATGGCGCAAAGAACGCATCGACATATTATCTCGGCGGCCTTTCGGGTGATGCAGGCACTTTCCTCTCCGGTTTCAACGTGAAGGCCAAGGGCGAGGGTACTTGGATTGTTGGAAATGCCAATACCAATGAGGAATTCCGTGGAGTAATCGACGATTACGACCAGGCTCACTCTCATCCTGGAACTACGAAGATTGTGAAGCAGGGGTCTGGTGATTGGCGACTGACGGGCAAGAACACATATTCAGGCACAACTCAGGTGCAGAAGGGACAGCTCATTATCAATGGTACACATTCAGGTTCCGGAGCCATCACCGTAAGCTCTGGTGCTACGCTCGCCGGCATCGGTTCGCTCGCGGCAGCTACTACAATCAACAGTGGAGCTATCCTTCAAGCTGGCGACACGCTTGTTGATGGTAAGGGTCTGACATTCAATGGAAGCCTTACATTAGCAAAGGGAGCAACGATGAATGCACCTGCCGACAACGAGAAGAGCAACACCATCACCGTCAAGGGAACCACAAAGATTGGCGACAATGTTGTGCTGCAGATTAATGATGGAACTATAGCCAAGGCTCCATACGACAGCACAGAGTATAAGATATTCAATATCTCAGGTGCTGGCATCACCGGAACGTTTGCCTCTATAACGCCCGCAACGCCGGGCGAAGGACAGACGTGGGACACCTCCGACCTCTACACCAGCGGAATACTGCGCGTGCTGGGCGGTGAGAAGAAGCCAGGCAGTAGCATTGATGAGCCCAAAGAACCTGTAGGCGAGATGTTGAACTCTACGTTGGCATACGGCAATATGACTCCCGGTTCTTACAACAACAATGGTGTTAACAACATGCTTACTGGAACAGAGAACGTAGCCACCAACAACAACGTTGGTTTCCGTCTTGTATGCACCGGCAACCTCGACAAGGAACTGTCGAAGGATACCGGCGGAAAGATGACATACGACTACGACGGCATAGACCGCACAGGTATCAAGGTTTCTAACGGTGCACAGTGTACCATCTTCCTGCCCGAAGGAGCAAAATGTTCTGAACTAACGCTGTGGAGCGTGGTAGGCACAAATAGTTCCGACCGTACCAGCTACTGGAAGGAGGTTGCAGGAAATACATACGACGAGGCCACAGCCACCATACTCGACCTCACACGTACTCGCTCCAATCCCAACAAGGTGACTTTCAAGATTCCCGAGCTCAATGCTGTTACCTTCACCAACACTGGTGAGCAGCAGTGTATCATCATCACGATGAAGTATCACTACGGCAGTGCTCCCGCCTTGAAGGGCGACCTGAACGGCGATGGCGCGGTTAACGGTTCCGATCTGACGGCTTTGGTTAATATCATTCTCGGTCAGAATGAGCAAACCGCTGCTGCCGACCTGAATGGCGACGGCGAGGTTAACGGCACCGATTTGACATCAATGGTCAATATCATTCTTACGAGCGAGTCAACCCGTTTCAACATTGACCCGGCCCAGGCTCTCGAAAATGCCGGTATTGAGGATGTGGAGGAAGGGTACTTCCGGTAAGACAAAATTTGTGGGCAGCCAAAAGGACTGCCCACAACCAACACAAAAACTAAACTAGACTTAACTAAATGTTTCAGCGTATTTTCACAAACCCGAGTGAAACATTTGCAAAGGTACGATAAATATTTTAATACACAAAGGAAAAACTGTTTTTTTTTAGTATTTTAATACGTTTTTGCCAAATTTACCGATTTGTTTACAAGCAGATTGTCTAAAACCACCATTGCAGCCATTGCTTCTACCACAGGAACAGCTCTTGGCAGCACACATGGGTCGTGGCGTCCGTGCACTGTCAGTGTCGTGGGATTTCCATCTTTATCCACTGTCGTCTGTTCTCTTAGAATCGTTGCAACCGGCTTGAAAGCTACTCTGAAGTATATGTCTTCGCCATTGCTAATGCCTCCCTGTATGCCTCCGCTGTGATTGGTCGTTGTGCTGATACGGCCTTCATTGTTGATGAAGCAATCGTTCAACTGAGAGCCTCTTTGAGTTACGCTGGCAAATCCGTCACCGTATTCGAATCCTTTGACTGCATTAATGCCCAGCATTGCTGCCCCGAGTTGTGCGTGCAACTTACCGAACTCCGGTTCTCCGAGTCCAGCGGGACATCCCTTGACTACGCCCGTGATAATTCCACCGATGGTGTCGCCTTCTGCCTTCACCTCGGCTATCAGCCGTTCCATCAGCAGTGCTTTTTCTGCGTCGGGGCATCTGACTGCATTTTTCTCAGCATTGCTGATATTATAATATGTGTAGGGGTGGTCGAGTGCGATGTTCCCAACCTGCGATGTGTAGGCCTGAACGGAGATTCCCATTTGTCTCAACACAAGTTTTGCCAGTGCTCCGCCCACTACTCGGCTAATGGTGATGCGTGCCGACGAACGCCCTCCGCCACGATGGTCGCGAATGCCGTATTTCTTCTGATATGTAAAGTCGGCGTGCGACGGACGGAACACGTTTCGCATGTTTTCGTAGTCGCTGGAGTGCTGGTTGGTGTTTCTCACTATGAATCCGATGGGGGCTCCTGTTGAGCGTCCTTCAAAAATTCCGCTGAGCAGTTCCACCCGGTCTGCTTCGTTGCGGCTCGTGGTGATTGCACTCTGTCCGGGGCGTCGGCGGTTTAGTTCTGTCTGAATGAATGCTGTATCGATGTCAATGCCGGCAGGCATTCCGTCAACCACACCGCCAACAGCTTCACCGTGGCTTTCGCCGAAGGTGGTAAGCGTGAAAAGTGTTCCGAACGTATTTCTCATCTTTCAAAGTCTGTTTACTGTTCATTGCAGTGTCCGCAGCAGTCATTGCTGCCGTGACAGCATTCGTGTTCGCCTTCGTGGTGGTGATTGCAGTGTCCGCCGCATCCCCCGCAGTGGTGTTTGCCGCCCATCTGCTCCATTGTCTGCTGTATCTCATCGCCGGTAGCATTGCGGCTTTCAACGATGTGTCCTGTGAAGTGCAGCGCCTTCCCTGCGAGCGGATGATTAAGGTCTATTTTCACTATGTTGTCGCCCACTTCAGCCACTCTGCCGTTGAATCTCATGCCTTCGGCGTTCTGTAGAGGTATGATAGCATCGGGATAGACATTCTCGTCGTCAAACTTTCCGTCAACGAAGAATATCTGTTTATCAATATCCACTATACGTCCGGCATCTATGCAACCGTATGCTTGTTCTTTAGTGAGCGTGAAGTCGAATGTATCGCCTTTTTTCAGGTCAGTAAGCCGGTTTTCAAACTCGTCGAGTGCGAATCCCAGTCCGCTGATGAATATGAAAGGCTGCTCATCGGTGGCCTCCTCTATTATCCCTTTACCATCGTTGGCATAAAGTTTGTATGCCACGGCGATATATTTGTTGGTTGTCGTGTTCATTTTTAATTGTGTATTACTTGTTTCTTGATTATTTCGTGAATGATATGCTGACCGCTTTTCCCTGATAAGCAATCGTCCGCGTTTTGCCATCTGGCAGCCGCAGTGTGAATGTACGTTCTTTAAGCATTCCTTCATATGCTCCCTCGCGTTTGCCCACGGTGAGACGCTGTCGTCCATTGTTCCATGTGATAGGTATGCGGCAGCATTTGCCATCGAGGTAGTCATTGGTCTCACCGTCATCTTCATAGAGCGTGAAAACGGCATCTTCACCTGGATAGATGTTAATGATACTGCACGCCTGGCCGTCTTTGGTGTTCTGAGCTTCCGACGCTGTTGGGATGATGCTTCCTGCACGTACAAAAACAGGTATGAACGAGTGGTCGATAGCTGTTGATACTGTCTGCCCTCCGTCGAGGTGCTTTCCGCTGCGATATTCGTACCATCCGCCTGTAGTCTGTGGCAGATATGTGTGCCATTGGCTGACGCCAGGCTCGGTTACCGGGCTTATCAGCATTGCCCGTCCGAACATATATTCATGGTTCTGGCTCAATGCCTCGCTGTCGTTTGGAAAGTCGAATACGAGCGGACGCATCAGCGTAGCTCCGTTAAATGCCACGTCGGCAGCATTGCTGTATGTGTATGGCAACAGCCGGTAGCGCTCGTGCAGACACTGTGCTATTATCGTCTGTGCTTCCTTGCCGTATCGCCACGGCTCGGTGTCACTCATATAGCCGTGCACTCGCATCAGCGGCAGATAGATAGCAGTTTCTATCCATCTGAGCATCCGCTCGATATAGGCTTTGTCGGTGTATTGGCCGTTGGGCCGGAAGAAGCCTCCGGCATCGTATGTCCACCAGGGAATGCCTGCCGCTTGCATTCCCAGTCCTGCTGTAATCTGTCGTCGGAACGTCTCCCAGTCGTTGCCCACATCGCCCGACCATAATGCCGAGCCATATCGCTGAATGCCGGGGAATCCGCATCGTGTGAGAATCATCGGCCGACTTGTCGGACGGTCGTTCATGAGTCCTTCATATACAGTTTTGTTTACCAGCAGCGGATAGACATTGCGGAAAGTCTCGCCAGCCCATTTGCCGTTGTTAACGCGTCGCCCCACGAGATCGTCGTTCTCGGGTTCGGTGGCATCTTGCCACCATGCATCGATGCCCAGCGGCACTAATCGCTGACTGAAGTTCTGCCAGTATGAGCGCGCAGCATCGGGGTTGAAGAAGTCTATCCAGTCGGTGCCGGGAATATAGTATCCGTCGTGCTCCATTTGTCGGCCTACATCGCTGCGCTTGTCTATCTTCGACCATACCGAAAGCATCAGTCGCAGTTTCATGGCATGTAGCGAGTCGGTCATTGTCTTTGGGTTGGGATAGTTGTTTTCGTCGAACTGCATGGAGTTCCATCCGTGCCGACCCCAGTACTGCCAGTCCTGCACGAGCATATCCACCGGCAGTTGCTCGCTGCGGAATCTGTTTGCCGTCTGAAGTATTTCGTCTTGTGAGTGGAACCGCTCGCGGCAGTGAATATATCCGAGTGCCCATCGTGGCATTAGCGGTGCCTCGCCTGTCACGGTGCGGTATGCTGCTACAACTTCGTCGGCAGAACCCACAAACACTGTGGCATCGACGCTGTTGGCTATGGGCGAGCGTAGCACAGTCTCGTTACCCACCTTGTGATAAAAAAGGGTGGGGTGATCGCCTCCTGACAATTCTGCGCTGAGGCTGTGCCTGCCTTTTTCCAGTTTCACTATGCGTGAGGTTGTCGGCGGCAGCCACAGGTTATTCATCTCGATTACAGTCTCGCCGTCGATGACAAGGTTGTGGCGGCGTGCCATCTTCTGTCCTACGTCGAGTAGCAACGAGTAGAACCCACTTTCAGGAATATCGATTGAAGCCGTGAATACGTTCTTACGACGCACCTCACGGCGGTTTCCCTCAGTCGTGGTCACATCCACGGTCTCGCTGCCTGCCGCCTCGCCTGCTGCTGTCATGGCAACGCTTTCGCTGCTGGGGTTCATTTCCGTCAGTCCGTAGTTGTTCCACAACAGTCCGTAGCCCATGTTTGAGATAATCATTGGAATACTGATTTGCGTGTTCACCTGAGTGAGCCGTCTCGACAGACCGCGTATGTTATTGTATCCGTCCTGGAACTGTCCCAGACCGTAGAGATATTCATCTGATGGCGATGCGAATCTCAGCATTGCCTCGCGGTTTGCATTGCCATTGGTGGTGCCCAGCCGCAATTCTGTAGCGGTGAACACTGTCTTTCCCTCGGCATTCTTGACGCTGATGGTCTGCCTGTCGGCATCCACGGCGACAGACATTTTACGTGTGCGCAGATTTTTCCACTTTACGCCATCTTTCTGCACATATATCCAGTCTGGCAGAGCCTCGTCAGTCTGCTCGCCTTCTGTGTATTGTATGCGCACGGCATTTTCTGTCAGTGGAGTCAGTTGGAGTATGCCTTTGCCAAATGCCATCCGCTCTGTCTGGCAGAATATTGGCACTGTCGTACAGAGGGTGGCAACAATTGCCACAAATGTTTTTCTAAGCATAAAAAAATGATTTAATTTATATCCAAATGCAAAATTACGAAATAATGCTGATATTCGGAAGTTTTTTTAGAGAAATCACGCAGAATGTCCTATAAATAAATGCGTTTTTTTTGTTATTTCGTATATTCTGTGTACCTTTGTACACGCCAACGGGCCTTTGTAATGTGTGAGATGTAGCAAAAAAGCAAAGTAATCCTATAAAAATAGCATGACCACTGAATTTATATTACGCATATTCGTAGCCTCGATACTTGGTGGGGCTATAGGTCTCGAGCGTGAATACCGTGCCAAGGAAGCTGGATTTCGCACTCATTTTCTTGTCGCCCTCGGTTCCGCCTTGTTTATGATTGTATCTCAGTTTGGTTTCGACGAGGCTCTCGACATTTCGCAGCAGGTGAAGCTCGACCCTTCGCGTGTGGCAGCTCAGGTTGTTACGGGCATCGGTTTCATAGGTGCCGGAACGATTATCTTTCAGAAGAATGCCGTTCGCGGTCTTACTACCGCTGCCGGTGTATGGGTGACGGCTGCCATCGGTCTTGCCTGCGGCTCTGGAATGTATGTGCTTTCCACCGTGTGCACAGTGCTTGTGCTCCTCGGCCTTGAGGCTTTCAATTTCTTTCTGCGCCGTTTCGACCGTCTGCGCAAGAACGAGGAGAATAACGACAAGTCTGAAGAATAAATTATATTAATTAATGTACACGCGTACATTATTATAATGTGACAGCTTCGCTCCGTTTCAAATGTTTAATCGAAAACCATTAATTTTTGTAATAGCAGACTACTTTTTGACTAAGGTCAATAAAGAGTATGTTTGCGCACACAATTTTGGGAATAGTCTTGCATGGTAACAAAAAAGTGCGTACCTTTGCATCGTCAAAAAGAAAAAAAGGATAACAAGAGCACCAAGAGAGGTGCAATGATGATTAGAAGTTTAATTTAACAAAGAAAGGGTAACAAAAATGAAAAAGATTGTTTTAATGTTTATCGCAATGCTTAGTGTAACTATGACATTTGCAGAGAACGAGAATGTTACAAATGTAGAGAAGACCGATGCCTATGATATGAGTGTAAACATCCGTAAGCTGGGCGAGACCCTCGGTCTTACAATCGACCAGATGGAGACAGTGGCTGACATCCACAACGCATTCTGTGGTGAGATGATGGTTGCTTCTCAAGCAGGGAGAGATGAGCGCAGTCTCTTGGTAAAGAACGCAGTAGTGAAAGACCTTAAGTATATGCGCTACATTCTCAGCGACAAGCAGTACCGCAAGTATCAGCTCCTGCTGAACATGACACTGACGAACCGAGGTCTTAACGACTTTGCAGAGTAATATTTAGAATAAAGTTTTTTTCTTAGAGTTAGTAATAGTAGAAAGTTTCTTTTGATAGGGGCACTCTTCCGCGATGGAAGAGTGCTTTTTTGTGCAAAAATTATCTAAATTCATTTTTTTTGAGTATTTTTGCAGGCAGAAAGTAACAGATACGAAGATGAAAAGAATTATTTTTGTTTGTATGTGTGTCGTCACTGCCTTATTGTTTAGCAGTTGCGGCGTTTCGCGCACCGTCCCAATTACCGGGCGCAAGCAGAACCTGCTTGTAGATGATGCGCAGATACTGAGTCTTAGCAATCAGCAGTATCAAGAATACATGAAGACGGCAAAGGCATCCTCCGATGCTGCCAACACGCAGATGGTGAGAAGAGTGGGGCAGAGGCTTGCCACCGCCGTAGAAACATATCTCGCCAACAACGGTATGGCAGAAGAAGTGAGGACGTTTAGCTGGGAGTTTAATCTCGTCAACGACAAGAGTGTCAATGCCTTCTGTATGCCTGGAGGAAAAATCGTGGTTTACGAAGGTCTGCTTCCAGTGACCAAGGACGAGGCATCGCTTGCAATTGTTCTTGGGCATGAGATTGCCCATGCTGTGGCAAAGCATTCTGCCGAGAGCATGAGCTCGCAGATACGTCAGCAGTACGGGCTTCAAATTGCCGGTGGCATTGCCAACATGGCCGGAGTAAGCTCGGGCATTCAGCAGTTAGGTACAATGGCAGCCAGTGCCGGGCTTCGGCTCTACAGCTCAGGCTTTTCCCGCAAGCAGGAGAGCGAGGCCGACCATCTCGGGCTTATCTTTGCAGCCATGGCTGGTTATGACCCCGGTGTTGCCGTGGCGTTCTGGCAACGTATGTCGGCCGCTACCGGAGGTGGCTCATCGTCGCTTCTCAGCGACCATCCGAGCGATGCCAGCCGCATAAAGAATATCCAGGCATGGCTGCCCGAGGCAATGAACTACTATAAGGCCATTGGCCAGTCGGTCAGCTCTTCGGCTCCTGCTGTCAGGCAGCAGACGAGGCCGACATCTACGATGCCCACAATACACATATCATCAAAGAAGAAGTAGAATATAAAAGGAACATAGATATGAAACATTCTTTTTTACTTGGTGCAGCCATCATCGTCTCCATGACGGCCGTAGCACAGACACGCGACGGCGGCATAACCCCGTCAATGCTTAGCGAGATTCAGAAACAGCATACCACTACAGCTGCCGACCGTGCCATTTTCAACGCCATATCGCAGAATGCCATCGACGACCTGGCAAAAAATTTCAAAGTGGCTGGCGATATCGACACTCATTTCAGTGTCGAGACCAAGTCGCAGACAATCACTAACCAGAAGAGTTCCGGACGCTGCTGGATGTTCAGCGGGCTGAACGTTCTGAAGTCGGAGTTTGCACTCAAGAGCGACTCGCTGACAGTGGAGTTTTCGCATGACTATCTGTTCTTCTGGGATCAGCTGGAAAAGGCAAACCTATTTCTGCAGGGAGTAATCGACCATGCCGGTAAATCCATCGACGACCAGCGTGTGCAGTTCTTCTTCCATCATCCCATCAACGACGGAGGAACATTCTGTGGTGTTGCCGACCTGACCGAGAAATACGGGCTTGTGCCGAAGAGCGTCCAGCCGGAGACCTTCAGTGCCGACAACACATCGCGTATGTCAAGAATAATCGCATCGAAACTGCGCGAGCAGGGTTTACAGCTACGGCGTATGTCGGCCGAAGGCAAGAAAGCGTCAGCCATCAATGCCGAGAAGACTAAGATGCTCGGAGTCATCTACCATATGCTCTGCCTCACGCTGGGCGAGCCGGTGAAGGAGTTCACCTACGTGTTCCGCGACAAGAGTGGAAAGCCTGTCGGCGAACCTAAGACATATACTCCGCAAAGCTTTTATAAAGAGGTGGTTGGCAAGCCACTCAATGGGACGTTCATCATGGCTATGAACGATCCGCGGCGCGAGTATTACAAGACCTACGAGGTGGAATACGACCGGCACACCTACGACGGTCATAACTGGAAGTATATCAACCTGCCCATGGAAGACATTGAGCAGATGGCAATAGCATCACTGAAAGACGGCCACAAGATGTACAGCTCGTATGATGTCGGGAAATTTCTCGACCGCAAGCGTGGGTATGCCGACCCTGGAAATTTCGACTATGAGTCACTCTTTGGAACGACATTTACTATGAACAAAGCCGAACGCATCTCTACCTTCGACAGTGGCAGCACACATGCCATGACTCTCACCGCCGTTGACCTCGACAAGCAGGGCAGACCATTGAAGTGGAAAGTCGAGAACTCTTGGGGTGCCGATTGGGGACAGAAAGGCTGTCTTATTTTCACTGAGCAGTGGATGCAAGACTATATGTTCCGTCTCGTTGTTGACAAGAAATACGTGCCGGAGAAGATTCTCAAGGCCAATGAGCTTAAACCTATAATTGTGCAGCCTGAAGACCCGCTCTTCCTGCCCGACGAATAATGGCTGTAATCATCTAAAACGCGAAAGACGTGGGAGTTCCTACTTCGTTACTTATCCCGCTGTTGGGCTCTCGCATTGCCTTGTGTAAGAATAAGCAACATGAGAGAGCCTCTAACAGCAGAAGATAACGTTCGTAAACGATACTAATTCTAGATTTTAGTCGGATTTAGTCGCTTTTAGTTCTTTTTAGTCGGATTCTGCACTTCGTACCAGGACAATCCTTTCAAAGAAACAGCACCTTCCTCTTTCAATTCTTTAAGGATGTTTCCCAACAAACGGAGATTCTGCTCTTTCGTCTTATTGCTCGGCATTGCGACTTTCAGATACTCATAGATACCGTCACGCATAGTTCCATCCTCACCTGCATTCTGAATAAACTGCATTGTCATTTGCTT
>CAMOEW010000031.1 GCA_946612625.1 uncultured Prevotella sp. | reverse complement strand
GTGTCATACTCTGGATGAATGCTGTCTTTGCCTTGGATGCTGCTTCGGCATGGTCGCGCTCGATGGCGAGTTGCTTGTTTTGCGCCACCACCACGTTGCGCTCGCGCTGCAACTGTCGGTTCTTGATTTCCAGCTGTCGGCTCCAGCGGCTGTTATAGACCAGGAAGACGAGAATAGCACCGATGCCCATAATCATGGCGATGCTTCCAGTAGTGAAGCGCGACCTCTGTTCGAGCTGTGCGTTGGCTGCCTGCAGTTCGCTGAGAGTCTGCTGCTCGTCAGTCGGATGCTGCGCTGCTGCCGCCGTAGTGTCTGGAACAACCTGCTGTAATCCTGATGCATAGGCCTTGCTGCCTGTCCCATGCTGGCATGAGAACAACAGCGGTCCGGAGAGTACTATCATAAGTACGAGGAGGGAGAATATGTGTTTTTGTGTCATAATGGTTGGATGGATTATGTTTCGGATGATGTGCCGCTACCTCTATCGCGTTTGGCAGTAAAGGCTTTACTGCTTTGTTTAATGTTATGCCAGCAGGCACGGAAGAAGAGGAAGATGCCCAGAGCGACAAGCCCAATAAGGACATACTCCAGGGGAGTAAGCGATAAAAGTTCTGTCATGTCTATGCGAATTTTTAATGGTTACGGGTGCAAAGGTACGAAGTTTTAGGCAGACTATGCATTGAAAATTGTCCATGCATCTTGCAAACAGCCTGCAAGTTTATTGCAAATTGAACACTAAAACATTGAAAATTGTCCACGACATGCAATAAAAAAATGAAAAACGCCGATTTTATCGGGGAATGAAACTAGTGCAGAGAATATTACAAAACTTCACTTCTCCCACTTGAACTTCTGCTTGGCACGGTAGTAGGAGTTATATGATGCATAGCCTGAGGCAAGAGCAGCCGACTCCTTCGTCTCGTTGGGGTGCTGGACCTGATACTGCTCGAAGTGCTGCAGACGCAGGCCATTGACGTAGGCAGCAAACGAACCGAAACGACTGCTGAAGGTGAGGGAAACGTAAGACCGCCCCGTCTGACAATGGGCCACCACATCCTCAATCTTCAAGTGAGGATTCAGGTAGCCCTGCTGGTCTTTGACGTAAGCCTCAATCTCGATGGCAGTTTGGTTGATGAGTTCTTCTATGTTATGATTGTCGTCGGTCTGCCGAATGTCGCACTCCTCGGTATGTTCGCCTTCCGGCACAGAGAGGATGCGCAACCGTCGCCATACGGGCATGACGTTGAGCAGTAGCACGATGTTACCTACTGACAGGAGCACGTTCTGCACAGCCAACACGGCGGGAGAGTCGAGAATATAGGCAGGCCAAATCAGAGGCAGGTAATAGACTGGGGCGAGCCATACGCGGCGGGCATAGTCGGCAGGGAAGTCGTCGGGGTTGGAGTAGTTCTGGTCACGAGCTTCATTGAGCCAGTGCTTCACCTGATACATCGCCATGGCGGCATAGCCCATCATGATGATACTCTCCATCACGACCCAATATTGCCAGAAGCGCATGCCCGATGCCGTCATGATGGGTGTAGGCAGCCAGGCATTAAGAACCACTGGAAGAATGGTGGCAAGCACGATCAGAGCCGCTATCCACGACACTGTGCGCCACTGATGCCACTGCTTCACCGTGCCGAAGAAGCAGAGCAGCAACAGGCCGCAGTAGAAGAACCATGTGCCGACGAGATACGACTTCATCAGCACCCAAGCCGCCTCGCTCGTGGGGTTGACAGCGTATGGCACCAGCACCACACTGCACAGATAGACCAGCACCTGCAACTTGCGGTCGGGCCAGATGTAGCGGTGCTCCTTCTTCGGGGCATGGCAGGTGTGGAACCATCGCACGGCTGCAAACGTCCAACAGGTGGTCAGCAGCATCACAGCCGCCATTCCGTAGTAATAGTATTCACTCATGTATTGACTCTGAGCAATAAATAGATTCGTGTTCAGAGAACACGTTGCAAAGGTACAACTTTTCTTTGGATTAGAATACGAAAATCAAGTTTTTCTGCATAAAAATTTGGGGGTTTGGAAAAAAATACACTATTTTTGCACCGAAAAATAGGAAAGACAGAGGGCTACAGCCCGTCTTACGATAACATTCCCGTCGTTCCGGACGTCAGCATTTCCGCAGTTCAGGAATTCCCGTCGTTCCGGACGTCAGCATTTCCGCAGTTCAGGAATTCCCGTCGCTCCGGACGACAACATTTCCGCAGCTCAGGAATTCCCGTCGTGCCGAATGACAGCGCAAATTGAGACAAAGGATAAATTATATCAAAAGAGGAAGTCAAAGTCTGGTTCCTGCTCTTCGTCGGAGGCTTCTGTCTTGGGCTTCGGCTTAGGCATGTTCTTTAGCTGGCCTTTGCTGTCGAAAAGCCCGTAGGTAGTGCTGAGCACGCGGAACTCGGTGCGGCGGTTCAGCTGGTTGCACTGCTCCTGTTGCTCTTGTGAAGCCAGGGCTGTTACGAATGATTCGTTGAGCACGTCGTTCTCTTTCAGGAAAGGATAAGATTCTGTTAGCTTCTTTCTGATGGTTTTCGGAACCTCCTCGCCATAGCCTTTGGGTGTGAGGCGGTCGGAGGCAATGCCGTGGGCGATAAGATAGCTTACAACGCTTTCGGCACGCCGCTGCGACAGTAGCTTATTATACTCGTCGCTGCCCTTGTAGTCTGTGTGGGCTCCCAGCTCGATGGTGACGTTTGGATTGTCGTTGAGCAGTTTCACGAGCTTGTCGAGAGCCGTCGCCGACTCGGGACGGAGCGTTGCCTTGTCGAAGTCGTAGAAGATATTGTCGATAAGAACAGGGGCGGTGATATTTGCAAGCTCGAACTGAAGAACCACCTCGCTCGACTCCTTGGCACTGTCAACATGTAGCTCTTCCTTGTGGTTTAGGAATCCTTCGCATGTCCCTAACAGTACGTAGTCAACGCCCGGACGGATGCGCTGGGTGAACGAACCGTCGCCCTTGACGCTCAGCTTCACATTGGTGCCATCGTTGCCGACCATATATACGAGTGCGTCGGTGAGCTCGTAGCCTTCCTGTTCATACACCCATCCCTTTACGGTCTGTATCACCTCGGGATTGTAGAAACTGTAAATATGATCCCAGCCCTTTCCGTCGCCACGGTTGCTGGAGAAGAATCCTTGGTTTTTCATCCCTTCGAACGTCATTCCGAAGTCGTCGCCTTGAGAGTTGAGAGGATAGCCGGGATGTTCCACTATCCAGGTGTCGTTCATCGGTTCGGCTATGAAGATGTCGAGACCACCCAGACCCTGGTGGCCGTTGCTTGAGAAGTAAAGGTCGCCGTTAGGACGGAACGTGGGGAACATCTCATCGCCTGGAGTATTGATAAGCGGTCCGAGGTTTTCCACGCCTCCTATCACTCCGCTCGTTGTCAGACCGATGCGCCAGATGTCGAAGCCTCCCATGCCACCTGGCATGTCGCTGACAAAGTAGAGCCATTCGCCGTCGGGCGACACTGCCGGATGAGCGAAGCTCGACAGTGTGTCGCTGCTTATTTTCAGCAGTGTGCCCTTGCTCCATGCTGCATCAGAGCGGTTGCTGGTAATGATGGTGGCGTAGCGAGGATAGTTGGGGTCGGTGGTGCACTGCGTCAGGTACATTGTATGCTGGTCGGGCGAGAATGAGCAGGCTCCTTCGTCGTATTCGGTATTCACTTCGGTGTCTATCACCTCCGGTTTCTGCCATTTGCCATTCTCGTCTTTGGTGGAAACAATGATGTCGCCGGTCTTTGTGCCTGTAATGCCGCTGTATTCTTCGCCTTTGGTCTGGTTGCGCGTGGTGGTGTAGAAAAGCTGGTCGTAGTCGGTTCCTGAAAGCATTGGCGAGTAGTCGGCACGACGGCTGTTGAAAAAGTTCTCTTTCTTCACAGTGTATCGCGAGCCCTCCTCCTTCCATTTCATGGCCTTCCGCGAGCTTTCCAGTCCCTGCTTGGCAAGTCGGTTGCCGGGCATCGAGTCGAGAGCGACAATAAATTCCTTTTCTGCCTGACGGTAACTGCCGGTTTTCATGAGTTGCTGGGCCAGGTACAGATGCGTTAGCGAGTCGTCCTGCTTATAGCGTATAACGTTGTTGTATGATGCTATTGCTCTTTGTGAATAGTTGAGCCTGCGATAGCACTCTGCCATTTTCACGGCGAGTTTTCCGCGGTCGTTGCGCTGCTTGGGCGGAATGAGCCTGTAGGCTTTCTTGTATTTGTTGGCTGCATCATAGTATTCGCCGAGTGCATAAAACTTATCACCTTTTTTTATCGAGGCTTCGGCACCGCATCCGGCAAGAATCGCTGCCAGTGCGAATACGTATATAATGTGGTATATACTTTTTTTCATACTGTCTATATAACGCTAAATGAGGCGAAATATTATTCAGAGCGCAAATACAATCGGTATCGCAACTTTAGTGCGGCATGGCTTGCCGTTCTGTATGCCTGCCTTCCACTGCGGCATCATGCGAAGCACGCGAAGGGCTTCGTTGTCGCATAGAGGGTTGATGGTCTTCACGAGTTTCAGATTGCTTACCGAGCCGTCTTCATTGACAATAAACTCGGCTACCACTTTCCCTTCAATCTTCTTATCGGCAGCAGCCTGAGGATAGCTGAGGTTTTTTGTCAGCCATTTCATGAAGGCCACAGCACCTCCGGGAAATTGTGGCAGTTCCTCAACGACGCGGAAGGTAAGCGAATCGGTGGTTAATGGTTTCAGGGCGTCGGACTCTTTGTCGTCGGTCTCTTCTTCTATGACATCTCCGCCGCTTTTCGACTTGTCTTGGCGGTTTGTCTGCTCTGGCTGGTCCAGCTCAGTTCCGTCAGGAACAATCTCAAGCACATCGGAGGTGGATTCCTCGGTATGGGCAATGAAGTCGCTCATCTCTTCGGGCAACGACATCGGCACGAGCTCAGGATCGCTGTGTATCAGTTCCACATCCTCGCCGGTGTTGCTCTCGCCCTCCTCGGTGGTGCTGTATTCCATGATGGCCAGAAAACAAACTGTCACAATCGCAAGACTCAGCATGAACCGCTGGGTATGCTTGCTTTCCAAATCTGCCTTCTTGCTCTTCTTTACTTCCATCACAATAAAAATCTTACTTTTGCGTTAATTTCGTGTGCAAAGTTAGTGCAAATTGGCGGAAAATCCGTATCTTTGCAGGCAAATTTAAGATTATTAAATGAAAAAAGTATTTCTGACCATTCTTCTCATACAGGCATTGACCACCGTCTTTGCCCAGGAGAGCCAGACCGTATATTCGTTTCTGAAATTGCCTGTCAGTGCTCATGCTGCTGCACTTGGCGGCGACAATATATCACTGACCGACGACGATCCCACCGTGATTTTCCATAATCCGGCTCTTATCAGTAACGTCACCGACAAGACAATCAATCTTAACGGAATGACATACATGGAAGGGGCAGTGACAGCCAGTGCGTCGTTCATACGTGCTGCCGGAAAGAGGGCAACGTGGGGCGTCACGGGGCAGTTCATGAGTTACGGAAGCATTAAAGAGACAACCGTAGGCGGCGAGATAGTGGGCGACTTCAGTCCCAAGGACATCTGTCTTTCGGGAGCTTTTGCATATTTGCTTTCTGAGAAGATTTCTGGCGGAATTACTGCTAAGTTCATTTATTCCACTATCAGCGGCTATACGTCGATGGCAGCAGCCGTAGATCTTGGAGTCAATTACGTTAACGACGATTATGGGTTGTCTGTCTCTGCTGTGGCACGCAACCTTGGCGGACAGGTGAAAGCATATGAAGACGATTTCGAGGCAATACCCTTCGACCTGCAGCTGGGCGTGAGCAAGACGCTTGGGCGTGCGCCTATACGTCTGCATGCAACCTTTACACGACTGAACAAGTGGGACATGCCTTTCATTAACCACTTTGTCGTGGGAGCCGATATCCTGCTTGGAAGCCAGTTCTATATCTGTGGAGGCTATAACTTCCGTCGTGCCAAAGAGATGCGCATCACTGCCGACGGCGATTCGGAGAGCAATCATGGAGCTGGTCTGACGCTCGGCGCGGGAATGTATCTGCAGCGTTTCAAACTAAACTTCGCATACGCCAAGTACCATGTGTCGTCAACATCTTTAATGCTTAATCTCTCATACTCATTATGAAACGAATAACAATAGCCATCGACGGTCACAGCTCGTGCGGAAAAAGCACTATGGCAAAAGACCTTGCACGCGATTTGGGATATATCTATGTCGATACCGGAGCCATGTACCGTAGCGTCACACTCTACGCTATGCGTCATCATCTGTTCGGCGGAAACGACGAAATGGACATCGACGAGGACGCACTGCGTTCGCAGATGGACAACATAAGCATCACGTTTAGACTGAATGCAGAGACGGGACATCCGGATACTTACCTTAACGGCGAGTGTGTAGAGACAGATATCCGGGCTATGGACGTGTCGAGCCGTGTGAGCATCATTGCCGCCCTTCCCTTTGTTCGGGAGGCAATGGTCGCACAGCAGCAACAGATGGGCAAGGACGGAGGCATCGTGATGGACGGCCGCGACATCGGAACCGTGGTGTTTCCCGATGCCGAGCTGAAAGTGTTCGTCACTGCATCGGCAGAAGTAAGAGCTCAGCGACGTTACGACGAGCTGAAGTCAAAAGGTATGGAAGCCGACTATGATGACATACTGCGCAATGTGCAGGAGCGCGACTATATCGACAGCCACCGTGCAGTATCGCCGTTGCGCCAGGCCGACGATGCACTGCTGCTCGACAACAGTCACATGACTATCGCCGAGCAGAAACAATGGCTATTGGAGAAAGCAGGAGAACTGATGTGATTTAATATGCATGGTCGCTCAGAATCTCGTCTTTGTCAATCTTCTTCTTGTCTATAGAGTACCATGCATAGGCAATGTAGGCAAGCACGAAGGGAATGAGCAACGACACCCACGCCATTGTGCGCAGAGTGAATTCTGAACTGCACGAGTTAGCGATTGTCAGCGACGACTGCAGGTCGGCAGTCGAGGGATAGTATGATGTATTATTCCATCCCACACAGACAAGAAGTGCCAGCACGGTGAGCACAACGCCAATACCGGTAGGCCATATGCCGCGGATATAGCATTTCGACACTATAGTGTGGATGATGCCGTAGAGCACAAGCACAACTCCGATGAGCAACAAGACGAGCAGATACCACATTGATATGAAATTATTTAGATATTTCATCGGCTCCATGTAGATTATTCCCGTGTCATGGGCAACAGCAAATCCTTGCTTGAGCAGTGTACGGACAAGGAAGGCAAGAAACAGGATGAGAAATGCTCCAGTGGCTCCCACAAGGCGAATGCGCGCTCGAGAACGGATGGCGTTGTCGTTCACATTATTTATAATGTATAGTGTACCCAAAATACGCGAAAGGAAGAATACTGCGAAGCCGAAAATCAGATTCCACGGGTCGAGCAGAGCATCAAGACCGTGACTGGCGTTTGCCCAACGGCTGATGATGGGCTGCATATTCTCCATGAAGTTGTCCTTTGAGATAATAAAGTTTGAACCGTCGAAGAATGTTGCTACCGCCCCACCAAGCAGCAACGGACCGACGATGCCATTGGCCACGAGGAACCACTGGAATGTGCGTACGCCGAGGAAGTTGCCAAGTTTGTTCTGAAACTCGTAGCTTACTGCTTGAAGCACGAAGGAAAACAATATTAGCATCCACAGCCAGTAGGCTCCGCCGAAACTGGTGCTGTAGAATAGTGGGAACGACGCGAAGAAAGCTCCGCCGAAAGTTACGAGCGTGGTGAAGGTGAACTCCCACTTGCGGCCGGTGCTGTTGATAATCAGACGGCGCTCTTCGGCGGTATGTCCTAACGAGAAAATCATGGAATTGGCTCCCTGTACAAACATAAGGAACACTAGCAGTGCACCCAACAGCGACACTAAGAACCACCAGTAATGTTGCAGAAAATCGTATGTCATAACAGTTATTTGATTTTTAAGAAACGACGAATTTAACGGATGTACACTTAACCGCTGATTTAGCGGTTTTAGTCAGATGTGCCTCGTCTTATCTGTTTTAGCATGATGTTGATTTCAACGGCGAGCATCAGTGTGAAAAGGAACAGAAAAAGAAAGAACGTCAGAGCAACGCCGCCCGATTCAATGTCGCTCACGGCAGCCCATGTGGGAAGCATGTCCTGGATTGTCCACGGCTGACGTCCGAACTCCGCTACGAGCCATCCGCTCTCCGATGCTATGTACGACAATGGTATTAGGGCAATGGCTGCAAGATAATGCCAGGCGGGAAGACTTGCGATGCCTGTAGAGTCGGCCTCTGTCTCAGGAATAATGCCAAAGGTGGCCAGCAGACGCCGGACGATTCTGGAAACGACAGGCACATCGTAAACCATCAGTAGTATTATGGCGAAGAAGAGAATAAACAGGCAGCCAAGTCCCACCATGATGCGAAATGCCCAAAAGGTGAGCGGTATGAAAGGCACAAGCTCGCTCTTGTCGCGCACAAAGCCATAGCCGAAATACCGGATGTTGGATTTGAGTTCCGACAGATAAGAGTCGAGCGTTTCACGGCTTTCACCATTACGTTTTGCTTCGCGGTATGCCTTCAGGGCAGCAATAGCTTTCTTTCCCATCTCTATCTTTTCGGCGGCAGAAGGCTCCACAGTGCCGTCGGGCAGAGTGTAGCCGTTAAGTATATCGTTGATGCCGGGCACGAATCCGTGAGGGTCGTTGGTGGCCATGATACTCAGGGCGTAGGGCATATCTATCTTCATAAGCGCCGCCCGTTCGCTCTCATAATCCGGCTGAGTAAAGGGATTGACAGTCGATATGAGCGTCAGCCCCTGGTCGTCGCCTCCGTTGTAGAGGGCTTCCATGGCAGCGAGTTTCATCGGCTGATAACGAGCCACCTGCTGACCAGAAATATGTCCGGTGAAAGCGGCAAGCAGCGAGGCGCACAGTCCGACGGCAGCACCGATCTTGATGCTCTCGGTGGCAAGACGAACCTCGCGCTTCTTCCACAGATACCAGCAGCTGACACCTACACAGAATACAGCACCGACTATCCATGCCGACGTGACGGTATGGAAGAACTTGCCAACGGCGAATGGCGACAGGGCAACTGCTGTGAAATCGACCATTTCATTGCGCATGGTATCGGGATTAAACTCACAGCCCACAGGATGCTGCATCCAAGCGTTGGCCACGAGTATCCACCAGGCAGAAATGGTGGCTCCAAGGCCGGTGAGCCAGGTGGATGCGAGATGGAAACCGGCACTCACCTTCTTCCACCCGAAGAACATCACGGCAACGAATGTCGATTCCATGAAGAACGCTACGATGCCTTCAATAGCGAGGGGTGCGCCGAAGATATCGCCCACAATCCATGAATAGTTGCTCCAGTTGGTGCCGAACTCAAACTCAAGGATGATGCCTGTGGCAACACCCATGGCGAAGTTGATGCCAAACAGCCGCTGCCAGAACTGAGCCGTGCTGCGCCAGAACGAGTCACGGGTCTTGTACCATACGGTCTCGGCTATTCCCATTATTAAAGCAAGGCCCAGTGTAAGGGGGACAAACAGCCAGTGATAGATTGCCGTGAGAGCAAACTGAGCACGAGCCCAATCGATAGAACTCGCGTCGATAGTCATTAAAAATTCGTACATATTATCTCAATTTTTTCTGTTGTTCAATTCCTCCGACACTGGATGCATCGGCTCCTAACATCTTTATTCATTCAGCCTTCCTACGATTTCGCTTTCCACGAAGTCGGGCTCATCGCCTTCGTTGGCGTGGGTCTTGAGAAAATCGGGGAAGAAAAAGACTTTGAGAATGGCAAACATAATGAACAGCTTTATCAGTATCACGACCCAAAGCGTCTTGCCGAGGGTCATACTGCGGAAACCATCGTAATAGAGGTCGTAGGCTCGATACAAAAATCCGTTCTTGTTCATGTAATGCGAGTTTTTAGTTATTTTCTCCGACAAATGTACGAAAAACATTCGAAACATCCAAATATTTGCTTAAAATAGTTATAATTTTCGGTAATAATAACAAAAAAAACGTGCTTAGCCACAATGTAACCACTTTTTTTTTGTTAGAATCAATAAAAAGTTATAATTTTGCATTTGTATTCTAAAAGATTGATATGAACAGGAAAATTCTTATTCTATTCGGAATAGTGTTGATTCTTCTAACTGCTGTGGCTGGCTGGCTCGCTATGAACCTGCAGGAAGAAAAGCAGGCGAACAGAGAGATGCAGGAACTTGCAGCTCTAGATAAGCAGGAGATGGAAAACCAGTACGAAGAGTTGGGACGACAGTACAGCGAGATGATGACACAGATAAACAACGACTCTATCATCGAGCAGCTTACGCAGGAGCAGATGCGCACACAGAAACTTCTGGAAGAACTCAAACGCGTGAAGACGAACGATGCACGTGAGATTGCCAGACTAAAGAAAGAACTGGAAAGCCTTCGGGCAATTCTGCGCGACTATGTGATACAGATTGACTCGCTGAACCGTGAGAACGAAAGTCTGCGCTCGGAGAACACACGCATTAACACCGAACTGGAGGCGAGCGCACGACGCAATGAAAGCCTGGTTACAGAAAAGGCATCTCTATCAGAGAAAGTTGCTATTGCAGCACAGCTCGATGCCAGCAACATCACTATGACTCCGCTGAATAAGCGCGGTAAGACTGAGAGGAAGATTAGCAAGGCAGTAAATATAAGTGTGTCGTTCACCGTTGTGAAGAATGTCACAGCCACCAACGGACTGCGTACATTCTATGTGCGTATTACAAAGCCTACAGGTGAGGCAATGAACGGAGGTGGTACGTTTGCATACGAGAACAAGCAGATAGCCTACTCGATGAAAAAGTCTATGGAATACACGGGCGAGGAATTGACGACTACCGTCTATTTGCAGAACTCTGAGAGTCTTGTGCCGGGAAAGTATGTGGTGAGCGTCTTTGCTGACGGCAGTATGATCGGCTCGAAGAATTTTATCTTTGAAAAGTAAATTATGAGGAAAATATTGACAGGGTTAACCTTTATTATTTTTTGTTTGCCGTTTGGCGAGGTCCAGGCACAGCGAATACTGACACTCGACAGTTGCCGACAGATGGCTTTGCGAAACAACAAACAGCTCGGAATCTCGCGCCTGAAGCAGGAAACTGCAAAAAACATACGTAAATCGGCACGGACAAAGTATCTGCCGCATGTAAATGCAATAGGAGGATATATGTACACCAGTCGGCCTGTCTCAATACTGAGCAACGATCAGATGACCATGTTGAACGCTACGGGGGCACTTGTAAGCGGGGGCGTACAATCTATTGGTAATATTCTGCAGACTTCACCAGCTATTGGAAATCTGTTGACGAATATATCAGACCAACTGACTGCTGCCTTCGATACTGACACACGACATGTTATGGTGGGGTCGGTGACACTGCTGCAGCCGCTGTTCATGGGAGGAAGCATTATCGCTATGAACAAGATGGCTGATATTTCTGAACGAATTGCAGCCAACACTTTTGATGCCACAGAGCAGGCAACGCTATATAATATAGACATTGCTTACTGGCAGGTAGTGTCGCTCAGACATAAGAAACTACTTGCTGAAAGCTATCTCGAAGTAGTGAAGAAACTTGCTTCAGACGTGAGCAAGATGATTGACGAGGGAGTGGCAACCAAGTCGCAAGGGCTCAGCGTCGATGTGAAGGTGAACGAGGCGGAGATGAACGTCACTAAGGTCACCGATGGACTTGTGCTCTCGAAAATGTTGCTATGTCAGCTTTGCGGAATACCTCTCAGCGAAAAGATTGTGCTTGAAGACGAGACGAAGGCAGAACTGGGAATCGAAATGCAACAAGGTAATCCAAACGTTGAGGCAGCATTGGCTAATCGTCCTGAGTTACAAATGCTGGAGAACGTTGTAGAACTGGGACATCAGGGTACAAACGTGCTCAAGGCAGGTAATCTGCCGCAAGTATTGCTGACTGGCGGATATATGGTCAGCAATCCCAGCTTGGTCAACGGCTTTCGCCGCCGTTTCGAGGGAATGTGGAATGCTGGCGTGATGCTCCGTATCCCGTTGTGGAATTGGGGCGACGTGAGATATAAGGTGAGAGCTGCAAAAAGTTCTACTGCCATAGCACGGCTGGAGCTGGAAGAGGCACGAGAGAAAGTTGAGCTGCAGGTGAATCAGGTGGCTTTCAAGGTTGATGAGAGCAACAAGAAACTTGCAATGGCACGTGCCAACATCAAACGTGCGGAAGAGAATCTTCGTACAGCAAATCTCGGTTTCAAGGAAGGCGTGATACAGGTGAGTACGGTGATGGAGGCTCAGACAGCATGGCTTCAGGCTAAATCGCAGGAGATCGACGCGGAGATCGACGTAAAGCTCTCCCAGGTGGAAATGCGCAAGGCGTTGGGAGAATTGAGAAATTGAAAATGGTAATAATGTAAAATAGTTAAATTGTCAAATAAAGCATGTCAGCAAAATCACAACACAACAACATACTACTTGCCATCATTGGCTTTGTGGCGGTGGTTATTATTGTCGCAGTAATAGGCTTCTTCGCCCTTGGACGCGACCCTGAGATGATTCAGGGACAGGTTGAGGTGAGCGAATACAGAGTGTCGAGCAAGGTCCCGGGACGAATACTTGAACTGTGTGTTAAAGAGGGCGACTATGTAAAGGTGGGCGACACGCTCGCCATCATCGATGCACCGGAAGTAAAAGCAAAGATGCGACAGGCAGAGAGTGCTAAGAATGCTGCCTCTGCAATGGAACTCATGGCTCGCAACGGCGCAAGGCAGGAGCAGATAAGCGGTGCCTACGAGCTGCTGCAACAGGCCAAGGCAGGATTAGATATCGCCCAGAAAAGTTATGAGCGCGTACAACGTCTCTTCGACGAGGGCGTGATGAGTGCCCAAAAACGTGACGAGGCTTACGCCAACTATAAGGCACGCGAAGCACAGGTAAAGGCAGCGCAGAGCCAGTATGACATGGCTCGCAACGGTGCCCGCTACGAGGAGAAAGCTGCCGCTGCCGCACAGGTGGGGCGTGCAAGTGGCGCTGTCGATGAGGTAACATCATATATGCATGAAACTGTGCAGACAGCACAGATGGAAGGCGAGGTCAGCGATGTCTATCCTAAGGTCGGTGAGCTTGTTGGCACTGGTTCGCCTATTATGACCATATCCATGATGAACGACATGTGGGGAACGTTCAATGTGCGTGAAGACCTGCTGAGCGGTTTGAAGGTGGGCGACACGTTTAAAGCTTACGTTCCGGCATTCGATAAGGAGATAGAAATGAAAGTGTATTACATCAAGGACCAGGGAACGTATGCAGTCTGGAAGGCAACCAAGGCTTCCGGACAGTACGACCTGAAGACGTTCGAGGTAAAGGCTCGTCCGGTGTCGAAAGTTGACAATCTGCGACCTGGAATGAGTCTGATAATAAGGAAATAGAAGGCAACGCTTCCCAACTTTTTAATAGTTAATAGTCAAGAGGTGAACTTTCCGGAAGGTGTAAAAAGGACTTGGCGAGTGTCCATTCGTGAGGGACGTATCATGCTGAAAAACCCAATCTACTGGTTTTGCATGGTGGTGTTTCCGCTATTGGTGCTTGTGTTCTTTACATCGATGATGCAGGAAGGACTGCCAACCGACATGCCTATGGCCGTTGTGGATAACGACAATACTTCGACCACACGAAAGCTTACGCGTATGCTCGATGGCTTCCAGAGTTCACGGGTGGTGGCTCATTATCCTTCTGTTGCCGATGCACGCAAGGCAATGCAGCGCAACGAGATTTATGCCTTTCTCTATCTGCCGGAAGGAATAACCGACAAATTGCTTGCCGGACGGCAGCCTAAGATTTCGTTCTATTATAATTTGACGTCGATAATGTCGGGCTCGTTGCTATATAAAGACCTCAAGACAATATCAACACTTGCAGGGGCTGCCGTGGGAAAGGCACAGCTCTCTGCGCACGGAGCTACCGATGAGCAGATAATGACTTTCCTACAACCAATACGAATCGACCTGCATCAGCCGTCGAATCCATGGACAAACTACAATATATATCTTTCTACGGTGATGGTGCCGGGTGTGCTTATGCTCTTCATCTTTCTGATTACGGCATACAGCATCGGTACGGAGTTGAAATTCCAGCGTTCTCGGCAGTTGATGTCCATGGCAGGAAATAATATTGTAGTGGCGATGATAGGAAAATTTCTGCCGCAGTCGCTTATACACATCACCATAGTGCTTATATTTATGTTCTACTGTTTCGGCGTGTTGGAGTTCCCACATCCCGGCGGCACATGGAAGCTATTTGTTCTTGCGGCAATGCTCGTCGCTGCCGCACAAGGATTTGGCATTTTCGTATTTGGACTGATGCCGTCACTGCGCATGTCGATGAGTGTGTGCTCACTGTGGGCCGTACTCAGCTTCTCCATCGTCGGAGCTGCATACCCAGTCATGGGAATGGATCCTGAGCTGCAGGCGCTTTCATGGCTGTTTCCATTGCGCCATTATTACATGGTCTATCAGATTACTGTGTTTAATGGTTTCCCGTTTATCGACACATGGTTTCACTTTGCAATGCTTCTCGCCTTCGCCCTTATGCCGCTGATGGTATTGCCGAAGATTAAGAACGCAATGCTCAAATATGTCTATATCCCATGACGAAAGGCAGTCTTTCAGAACAAATAGTTACTGGCTTGCGTGATGCCTGCTATGTGTGGCGTAAGGAGATGAAGCAAGTGTTCCGCGACGAGGGAGTGCTCATTTTCTTTATTCTCGTGCCGCTTATCTATCCGTTGCTCTATTCGTGGATATATAATAATGAGGTGGTGCGCGATGTGCCGGTAGTAGTGGTAGATAATTCTCACACCAACATCTCGCGCGAGTTCATACGCAAGTGTGATGCATCGCCCGATGTGCATGTGATGTTTTACGCCGACGGCCTTGAAGAGGCTAAGGCTCTTGTCAGCCGGCAACTTGTCTGCGGAATATATTATTTGCCTTCGGATTTCGAAAATCGTCTGCTCCAGATGCAACAATCCACGGTGAGCGTTTATTGCGACATGAGTCTGATGCTTACTTACAAGGCAATCTATCAGACAGCTATCGAGGTGAGCCAGCTGATGAACAGCGAATTGCAGAAGTCGCTATCAGGGAAATACACCACACGTGAGGAAGCTATTACTGCCCATCCCCTTACCTTCGATGCAGTGCCGATATTCAATCCTTCGGGCGGATACGGCTCTTTTATATTGCCGGGAGTGCTGATGCTAATATTACAACAGACACTTGTGCTCGGCATTGGCATGGCAGCAGGTACGGCGCGTGAGCGTAACCGATATTCCGACCTCGTGTCTATAAAACCGCAGTATCAAGGAACGTTCCGTGTAATATTCGGAAAGTCAATGTGCTATTTCATGATATTCGCAGTCATGGCTGCATACCTGTCGCTTGCTGTACCGCGTTTCTTCAATTTCCCGCATATTGCCGGAGTTTGGAATATAGCAGCCATAATGCTACCGTATTTGCTGGCTTGCATTTTCTTTGGAATTACTGTCTCGTGCTTAGTGCGCTACCGTGAGAATGTAATGCTTCTGGTAGTTTTTATTTCTGTACCGCTATTATTTCTATCGGGTATTTCTTGGCCGGGAAGCGCAATGCCGTGGTTCTGGGAGTGTATTTCATGGTTGTTTCCTTCAACCTTCGGCATACGTGCATATGTGCGTTTGAACTCAATGGGTGCAACTCTTGCCGATGTGGCGAATGAGTACCATGCTATCTGGATACATGTCTTTGCCTACTTCGTTCTTGCTTGTGGAGTCTATCGCTTCCAGATTTCCGAGTCGCATCGCCATGCTATGGAACGGCTTGAGTTCCTGAAGCACAAGCGAGCCGTCCGCCAGATGATTAAGGATAAGAAAATGAAAAGTGGATCACAAAAGTGACCCACCTTTCAATTAAGTACGTGCCGTACACTGTTTTCTTTAAAACCTTATTTCAGCATGTATTTCCTGCCGTTCATGATGTATATTCCTGGCTTTATGTTGTTTCGGTTCACTCTTCGTCCGCTCAGGTCGTAGATGACATCGGTATCATGGCTTTCTGACTCATTGTTCTGGCCTTGCAGATCTGTAATTCCAGACAGGTTGTTTTTTATCGCCCTGTGGCGCAGTGCAGAGCGCACGCCATAGTACGCGGGTTTTTTGTTGAGCGAGGCAGTGTAAAGCAATGGGTTTGACTCCGAGCGCCAGCTGGTGTTGTCCTTCACTCCCCAGATAATCATGTTCGGGCAGTTGTCGTTGTTGAGCATGATGTCTGTTATTACACGGTATTCGCGAGCCTGACGGTCGAGGTCGGTACTCGATGTCGATGGAATACCCATATCGAGTTCGGTGATGATACAGAGCAGTCCTGCTTTTGCGAAGCGCTTGATATTATTATCGAGTTTTGCTGAATCTACCTGATAGGCTGTAAAGTGACTTTGTAGTCCTACGCCGTCGATGGGTATGCCGTCTTTCTTCAGACGTGTGGCGAGATTATAGAATGCCATTGCCTTGGCTCCTCCCATCTGTTCCACTCCGTAATCGTTGAGATAGAGCTTGATGTCAGGGTCGGCACGATGAGCATATACGAAGGCCGAGTCAATGTAGTCGTCACCTATAGCCTTCCGCCATACACTTTCGCGCAGGTCATAGGCATTGGGGTTGGAGCGTACGCTCGTTTGGTTGTCGTCGAGACATTCGTTGACAATATCCCATTCCATGATTTTACCTTTGAAATGTGCTAATACATTATTTATATGTGTGCGCATAATGTCGAGAGCCTGCTGGCGAGTCCAGTTCTTGTCGTTTTTCTTTCCGTCCGACGATACCCATTCAGGCACTTGATTGTGCCAGATGAGACAGTGACCGCGTACTTTCATGTCGTTCTTCACGGCGAAGTTTACTATCTTGTCTGCTCCTCCGTAGTTGAACGCGCCCTGTGAAGGTTCAAGGGCGTCAAACTTCATCTCGTTCTCTGCCACGATGAAATTGAACTGTCGAGCAATCTCCTTTGTCTCAGCCAAGTTGGCATTGCTGATGTCGGTTGCCCATGTCGAGACTGCCGTTCCAATTAGTTTGTCGTTCTTGTCGGCGTATGTGCGCAGCGGTGTGTCGTCGATATCGTCGTCAATACCGTCGTTATAGTATGTTCCCATGCTTTCGCCAGTCCCGGTTCCTTGACCGGGATTGTCTGGATCCTGCATTTTGGCAAACGATGTGAGCTTCAATACTACGGTATATGAACTGGCATCTTCGCGCTCCTCTATCGCCCATGTATAGTGCTCTGGCGTCTTGAGCTTGAAGTTCCAGTCGCCTGCAATTGATGCCTTGCTCCTTGCCTTCAACAGTGTGAATTCATCGCCGATGGCAACATCGAGGTTCTTGTCGAGTGATAATTCAATGAGAGGCATGTCGTCGCTTTCAGTGAAGTCCTGACGGATGTTGTAGTATTTCACCGCTCCGTTGACCGACAGACAGTCGTAGGCATCCTTTGTGCGTATCTTGAAGCGCAGTCGCGACAGCGGCCTTACGAAGAGATTCGTTTCTTGGCTGGCTGTAGCATAATTCTTCAGTGTCAGAGTTCCTACAGCATTGGAACCGGGTTCGATTACTCCGTAGTTGTCCACTGTTCCCGCAACATTGCCTTTGCCTCCAAGTACACCTTTCTCAAACACGAGCACCGTTGCCTGATTATTGTCGTCCATAGCTCCCGTAGCTCCTCTAAGCTTGTTTCTCAATGCCTTTGACGTGTCGTTGTTGATAAGCACTTTTCCACCAATTATGCGCAGAGAACCGCTGATAAAGTTGTCGTTGCCAGTGATTGTATATGTTCCCGTACCTTCTTTTACTATCCCCACGTGATGGTTGCTGTTGTAGTCGGGAGGCGCAATCTTGCCTGCCAGCGTGGCATCAGTGTTTAGGCATCCCACGAGGAAATAGCTGTTCTGCGTTCCAGTCTTCATATATCCCTGAATCACCGATGTGGTATCGGTGTTAAGTTCGCCAAATCGGAATCCGCGTGTTCCCGACTCACAGGCGAGCGTAGCTCCGTTGTGCAGAGTTACATGATTGTTCTCCATCATCGTGTTCACTTTGCCTTGCTGCAGGCTGCCCTCTACATCCTCAACTGTGAATGTTTTTCCGCCGTGGGCCATGACAATGCCATAGAAACCGGCATTGCTTGTTAACTTTGTGTATGGATAGATATGCACATCGCCGGTGAACTTTGTCCAGTCTGGATAGCTTGCGCCCTTTGCGGTTCCTAAATAGCAGCGCTCGCCACCGGCATGAAGGTTGATGCGTCCGGTGCCTGTTATTGTCGAGTTGAAATAGCTGTAGCGTGCCATCAGCACATCGACGACTCTCGTCGTAGGCATTGGTATTGTTTCTTCGTAGGTTCGGTAGCTCGACGAGGTGTTATTTTCACTGAAGTCGATGGTGTCATTTTCAATTATTGGTAGGGCGCCGTTTCTCACTATGGCAGCCCTTCCGATGACGAGGTCGGCCCAGGGCGCGTCGGCCGTGAAGAATGATACGGAATACCTTCCTTTCTTCACGATGTCAAACTGGAATGTCCTATTTGTGGTGCCGCTGAAGGCATTGCCTGCGCTGTTGCCTACATTTACCGATGGAATGAAGGACTGGGTGAGATATTCTCCACCGTCAGTGTCCTCTACAGTGACCGTTATTGGCGAGAAGTTCGGCTGGTTCCAATTGCATCCTCGCATAATGATTGAGTATTTTCCTGGATTCAGAATCAGCGACGTGTTGGTCTTGGTCGTAGCATATCGGGCATTGCCTGCTCGCTTGCCGCCAGTGGTGTTGCGAGTGTATAGTCCGTAGTCGAAGTCATGGCTGCTGCCGGTGAAGTGAAACACACGACTGCCTGACGAGAATCCTGTGACAAAACCTATGCGCTCTTCGTTGCCGTCGAAGGTGGTCCATCCTTCAGGTACTCCAGACTCTGCCGTCTCGAAATTTTTTGTGATGACATAACTCAAAGAGGGTTCCTCGATGGTTATTGTTATTTGGCTTGTTCCCGTGAGCCCTTCGTCATCTGTAGCAACTGCACGTATGATATGTGTACCAGCTTTCAGCCCCTCGATTGTATATCTGAAAGGTGCTTCGTTGTCAACGCCTAACAGTGTGCTTCCGTCGTAAAACGTTACGCTTTTCACTTCTCCGTCCGGATCTGTGGCTGTAGCCTCAATGGTGATGGGTTCCATCTCCGTCTTTCCTCCCATCGTTACAAAATTCAGATTCGATGCCGGCGACGTGATACGTGCTACTGGATTCTTCAGCTCCAGTGAATAGCGTTTGCAAAAGTTCCAGATTTCTTCGCCGGTTAGCACTCCGCCGTCGTTCGAAATCCAGTGTCCTTTGTTGGCCAGTTCCATCAGAACCACCTCAACGCCATTCTCGCCTGGTCCCCATGTGTGGCGGGTGATGTGACCGGCACGATATGGACTCTGCACCACTGCCGTCTGCGGACATCCGTTACGTTTCACCCATCCAGCGAGCACTGATGCCACACCGCCAAAGTTAACCACGTCGTCAGTTGTCCCGTGAGTGTGGATGATAGGCACAGGGCGTGAACTGTTGAAAGAGGCACCTCCCAGTGGATAGCCGCTGATAGGTGCAAAGGCTGCAATCTTGTCAGCAATGCGGTTCATGCAGAAATATGTGAACATACCTCCCATCGAAAAACCGGAGATATAGACCCTGTTGCGGTCGATTTTATACTGCTCTACCATTTTGTCGATCAGGCTGAGCATAAAGTTGATGTCTTTGTCGCCGCCGAGATCCCATCCCTTGTTGATTCCGTTGGGAAATACGGTGACGAATTTTGCAGTATCGGCAACTGCCTCAATCTGAAGCATTCCTTTTTGATAGGCTGCATCTTGGTTCATACCGTGGCATGAGATAAGCAGTGGACGGTTCTCACCGAGGTCTTTCGGTGCATACACGATGTAGTTTCGCGTAGTGTTGTCAACAATGATATCGTCGGCTATTGCTGGCAACAGTAGCATTGCAGCTAAAAATGTTAATAATACCTTTTTCATTTACTGATTTAATAAGTTTCTATATTTGGGTTGCAAAGTTACTTATTATAGTATAATGTGGCTTTTACTATTGTGGCAGAATCTTTTGAAAATGTTTCATATTTAGATGTATGTTTCGTGGTAGAAATATGTAAAAGGAAAAATCTGCCTAAAAGTAAAATTATAATAAAAATTATTTCCATATTTCCAACAAAATGTTTATTTTTTCATCCGATATCTTGTGAGTATGTATGTTTACAACGAAGACGGAGTTACCGGTGCCGATGATTATCTCGTGCTGCCCATCACTCTTAAAGGCGGCAAGAAGTACGAGGTGACGGTGAATGCCGCCCAGTGGAACTATCCCGAGAAGTTCGAGGTGGTGGCAGGCTCTGAGCCAACAGCTGCAGGGCTGGCGACAACCGTAATTGGTAAGACCATACCTAAAAACGAACCTGCCGATTATACAGGTTTCTTTACACCAGAGGCTGACGGTATCTATTACATTGCCATTCATGCCACATCTCCTGCCGACCAGTATATTCTGAGCATACTGAAGACTACCGTCACATTCACAGCTCCCTCACTGAGCATTGGCGGCGACGAACTGACCGGCAACGTCACCATCGGCATACTGCGTGATGGAGAGCTGATAAAGAACCTTGAGAATGTTGTTCCCGGCTCTGAACAGACATTTACCGACGAAGTTCCAGCCGTGGGCAGCTACCGCTATCGGCTGACTGCTTCTAATGCTGCCGGCAAGGGCCGTGTTACTGCAGAAGTGACGGTAAAAGTAACGATGCCTGTTGACGTACCTTACGTTGTTGATTTCAGCGATTTTGATGCGCTCGACAATCTCTCTGTCATTGACAACAATGCTGATGGTAGAACATGGGAATATGACCCCACCAGTGAAGTTGCCAAATATTGCTATGACATGGACAACACAGGTGACGATTACCTTGTCAGTCAGCCTCTCAATCTGACGGCCGGCAGTAAATATGTAGTAAGCCTCAATGCTGCATCCTTCAGCGAGAGCTGTGTTGAACGCTTCGAGGTTGCAGCTCCTGCCAACTACCGTCTTCGATGAGCCCGGTGACGTTGCAGTCTCCGTGACAATCGACTATGCCGCCGACCAGTATCTGTTGCCGTGACAGCTGTTTATCCCAACGGCAGTGAGTCGAGACCTGTAACTTATAGAGTTACAGTGACTACCGGCATCAGCGAGATTACTCGTCTTGGTGATAACAGTGAAATGACCGGCGATACTTGGTACGACGTACAAGGACGTCGCATCGGTAGTAAGCCTTCACAGAAGGGAATCTATATAAACAATGGTATCAAGGTCGTGATTAAATGAAAATAAAAAAAACACGATAGCTCGCTCATGCTTTTGGGGGTGTGAGCGAGTTTTTTGTATATATTCATAACCTCGATTTCGAAATTCGTGTCGTTCCGAACGATAGCAATTCCACGATTTAAGAATTGGTATTTCCATTGATATGTGCATCTTAGTCATGTAGTTCAGATAAATATCATGTCCTATTGCTTACTGCAACGTGGCGACAGGCTGCGATAAGTTTTTAACCATCTTGTGAATAAGGCATCCCGTTTCGTCGCCGAAACGGGATGCAGGAAATCTGTAAGCCTTATGATGGTCACTGTGTCAGGAATTGCCCACGTTGGATATTGTCTACTTATTTCGTTCCAACAATCTTTGTCGGGGGGAGTTCCTTGTTGCGGCGGTTTACCACGGTGACCACGCTTTGGGCGAGGTTGAGGAACGCGCGTCCTGTCACGGTGTCAAGATTTGTGGCGGCGGGAGCACCGGCATCGCCGCTCTCGCAGATGCTCTGTACGAGAGGTATCTGGGCCAGCAATGGGATGTTCATCTCCTTGGCCAGGTTCTTGCAGCCTTCTCGCCCGAAGATGTAGTATTTGTTTTCTGGCAGTTCGGCAGGCGTGAACCATGCCATGTTCTCGATAAGTCCGAGGATGGGTACGTTCACCTTGTCGTTTTTATACATGTCTATTCCCTTGCGTGCATCGGCAAGAGCCACCTGCTGGGGCGTACTTACGATTACTGCTCCGGTGATGGGGATATTCTGAAGCAGCGTCAGGTGGATGTCGCTGGTGCCCGGCGGCGTGTCGAGGATAAGATAGTCGAGTTCGCCCCAGTTGCTGTCGGCAAGCAGTTGTTTCAGCGCATTGCTTGCCATTCCTCCGCGCCATAGGGTGGCTGTGTCTGGACTGACGAAAAATCCGATGCTCAGCAGCCGCACTCCGTAAGCCTCGATTGGCTGGATGAGCTTACGACCGTCCACTTCGACGGCGTATGGCTGTTCCTGCTCTACGTTGAACATCTTGGGCATCGACGGTCCGAAGATGTCGGCATCGAGCAGACCTACGCTGTAGCCGAGTCTCGACAGCGCGATTGCAAGATTGGCCGAGACGGTCGATTTGCCTACGCCGCCCTTGCCGCTGCTCACGGCGATGATGTTCTTGACGCCGGGAAGCCAGTTTTCAACCTCGGGGCGCGGAGCACTCTTGAACAGTGTCTCTACGCTCACTTCTACGTCTTTGCCGCATTTGTATTTGATGGCAGCTTCGGTGGCTTTAACAGTTGATTTCAGGAACGGGTCGGTATCGCGGGGAAATTCGATGAATACCCTTACGCGCCAGTTGGAGTGGTCGTGGTCGGGAGCCGAGACTACAGGGTCGTCAACCACCATGCCACTCTCTACGATGTTCTTCTTGGTGCCGGGATACGTTACTGTAGCCAGCACGTCCATAATCATTTTCGGATATAATTCCATTTTTGCTTATTTACTAAATGTTGTAAATCTTGTTTTGTTGTTCTAATCCGTGAATCTTCTTAGTCAGTTCAATTCGTTGTCTATTTCGCAGTTTCTTTAGGACTACGCTTGTCGCGGTGATACGACCGGTATTCGTCGAGCGGAATTTCAACGTCGGGCTCTTGTAGCTCTGCTGTTTGCGGAAGCTGGAACTTCATATATTTGATGTTTATGCCGCGTTCTATCCACATCTGCTCGTAGTAGGTTTGGATGTTGAGTATGGGGTCGCCGGTTACTTCCCCATAAAGGTTTTCCGTCCTGAGGATTAATGGCAGGTGGTTCTTCTCAACCATGTATGTGGTGTACGTGAACAGGAAGTTAGAGTCGGTCTTGAGGTGAATGATTCCGCCGTCAATCAGAAAATGTCTGTATCTGTTCATGAAGAATGTCGAGGTGAGACGCTTGCGGGGATTCTTCATCTGTGGGTCGCTGAACGTCAGCCAGATTTCCTGAACTTCGCCGTTGCCGAAGAAACGGTCGATAATCTCGATGTTAGTGCGCAGAAACGCTACGTTGGTCAGTCCGTCGCGCAGAGCCTCTGTTGCTCCTGTCCACATGCGCGAACCCTTTATGTCAACACCGATGAAGTTTACGTCGGGGAATAGCCTCGCCAGTCCCACGGCGTATTCGCCCTTGCCGCAGCCCAGTTCAAGCACTATGGGGTTCTGATTGTGGAAATACATCTCGCGCCATCGGCCACGCATTTCGAAGGGTACGTCGCTCACCACTGAATACGGATACTGGAACACGTTCTCATAGCGTTCCATGTCTGCGAATTTTGCCAGTTTACCTTTTCCCATATTCTTGCATTTTAATACTTAACTCTTATTTCGTGATTTTATTGTGTACTCTTGTCTTGACACACCAATTCCCTGTCGTCTGATACATTTATTCTGTTGCAAATTGCAACGCTCGTCATGTATTTATACGCTCGGTCTGATGCAATGTGCAACAGGTATGATGCGTAAATACGTTCCCCTTGTCGCAAATTGCAGCAAGGGGAACGTAGCGGAATTTGGCAATAGTATGTGTCACCTGTCGCGGTTGTTGGGAACTATGCCGAATATATGGTTTGGTTATTCGATTATGACCGTAGTCCAGCCATGTTTGTCTTCAATCTCGCCGTACTGAATGCCACGGAGAGTGTCGTATAGCTTCTTTGATACAGGTCCTGGTTTGCCGTCCTTCGAAATGACATAGCTCTTGCCTGTTTCAATGTCGTCAATCTTCGAGATGGGCGAGATGACCGCCGCTGTGCCGCAGGCTCCTGCCTCCTCGAAGGTTTCAAGCTCCTCTTCGGGAATAGGGCGGCGCTCAACCTTCATGCCGAGGTCTTCGGCTACCTGCATCAGCGACTTGTTGGTAATCGAGGGCAGGATGCTTGTAGAGAGCGGAGTGACGTAGGTGTTGTTCTTAATACCGAAGAAGTTGGCAGCACCGCACTCGTCGATGTATTTCTTCTCCTTGGCATCGAGATAGAACTCGCAGGC
>CAMOEW010000030.1 GCA_946612625.1 uncultured Prevotella sp. | reverse complement strand
ACTTTTTGTTGCTCAGGAACTTATTAAAACAGTTAAACTAAAGTGCTGCGGAATTTAGGTTAGTTAATAAATAAAATGTCTAAGGTTCTAAAAAAATGCGCTAAAAATATAGCAATTTGCAACGAAACTACCAAACAGTTTAATAAAATATTAAATAACTCACAAAAAATTTGTAACTTTGTCGCCGAAAACAGATGACGATGAGTAAAGATACAAATATTGCGCTACTTCTATCCGGCGGCGTTGACAGTTCGGTGGCACTTCATCTGCTGAAGGAGAAGGGACAGACACCCGACTGTTTCTACATCAAGATTGGACCGGAAGAAGATGAGGAATGGGACTGCACAAGCGAGGAAGACCTGGAAATGGCAACCGCCGTGGCGCGTAAATACAGCTGTCGGCTGGAAGTGATAGACTGCCACAAGGAATATTGGGACAAAGTGACACGCTACACCATGGACAAGGTGCGGGCAGGACTCACTCCCAACCCCGACGTGATGTGCAACCGGCTGATTAAGTTTGGCGCATTCGACGAGAAGTGCGGTCACAACTACGACATCATTGCCACGGGCCACTATGCCCAGACGGAGATAATCGACGGCACAAAATGGCTCACAACCAGCCCCGACCCAGTGAAGGACCAGACCGACTTCCTGGCGCAGATATACGACTGGCAGCTGAAGAAAGCCCTCTTCCCCATCGGAGGCATGATGAAGGACGAGGTGCGACGCATTGCCGAAGAAAACCATCTGGTGAACGCACGCCGAAAGGACTCACAGGGCATCTGCTTCCTCGGCAAGATACGCTATAACGACTACATACGCCGCTATTTAGGCGACAATCCCGGCGACGTGATCGACATAGAGAGCGGCAAGAAGCTCGGACAGCACCGCGGACTGTGGTTCCACACCATAGGCCAGCGCCACGGATTAGGCTTCGGCGGCGGTCCCTGGTTTGCCATAAAAAAGGATATGGAGAAGAACATTCTTTACGTAAGCAAGGGCTACGACCCACAGCAGGCATACAAGACGGACTTCGCCGTTTGCGATTTCCACAAACTGAACGACAGCGCAGACATTGCCGGCGAGACTTCGGTAACCTTCAAGATACGCCATACGCCCGAGTTCCACCGCGCCACTCTCGAAATGACTGGCGACGACACTTTCATCGTACACTCAGAGAAGCCGATACACGGCGTTGCGCCAGGACAGTTCTGCGTGGTGTATGACGCCGACCACCACCGATGCTTCGGAAGCGGAGAACTGACGGTCAATCTTCGCCAGAGTCGTTGACAGCACGGATATTGCGCATCAGACCCTCGTACTTGACACGCTTCACAGCTGACCCTTTGAAAAGCCGGCGATAGTCTTCGATGCTGAGACAGTGCCAATCGGCGCGACGCATGGAAAGAAGCTCCTGCCGGGGCTGCAGCAACGGTTCAGTATTAGGTCGTGCAAAGCGATTCCACGGACAAGATGTCTGGCAACGGTCGCAGCCATAGACAGTGTCGCCCATCGCCGCGGCTATGGCAGGAGGAATGGCACCACGGTTCTCTATCGTCTGATAACTGATGCAATGGTTTGCATCGAGCTCACTGTCAGAAGAGAGAGCATGAGTGGGACAGGCATCTATGCAACGACGACAATTGCCGCACCGCGACGGCATAGGCTCATCATAGTCAACTTCGATGCTGAGGAACAGCTCGCCCAGAAAGAACATACTGCCTGCTCCGGGAATAATCAGCTGGTGGTTTCGACCCGTCCAACCAAGCCCTGCCCTGACAGCCCAGTAGCGTTCGAGCACGGGGGCTGTATCACAAAAGATTCGGGACTCTACGCCGGACGATACTACACTACTGGCAAGACAGCGCAACTTCGACTTCATGACTTCGTGATAATCAGAACCGAGGGCGTAAGCCGCGAACTGATATTCACCTTCCGGCGGACGTTGCGACGGTGTGTAGTTTAATGCCACGCTGACGATGCTCTTCACATCGGGCATGAGCAAACGGGGGTCGAGACGCATGTCGATGTGATTCGACATATATGCCATACCGGCATTGCCGCCACATGAGAGCCAACGACGAAGGTGGGTTGCAGTCTCTTCATCGACAGGCTCTGCCCTGGCAATGCCGCAGGCATAAAAGCCGAGACGCTTAGCCTCGGCTTTTATGTATTCAGAAAACCCGGAATTCATATCCCTGAGATATCAGCCAATCAAGAGCCAAGGGCAGTGCTGTATGTAGCTTGGTGATGCTCTTCTTCGAGTCGTGGAAAGTGATGATTGAGCCGTTGCGGGCATAGCGCATCACGTTGGAGAGCACATCATTGGCATTAAGCCACTTGGAATAATCGCGCGTCACCAAATCCCACATCACAATGCGGTAATGGCGGCGCAGAAGCACATACTCCGACCACCGCATCCACCCGTGAGGAGGGCGCACAAGGTCGGTATGCAGCAGCTTGTTGGCCTCCTCGATATCGGACAAATAATGGCGCACGCTGTGACGGAAGCCCCCAAGATGATGGTAGGTGTGGTTACCGATACGGTGGCCGGCATCCACCACCATGCGGAAGATGTCAGGATACTTACGGACATTGTCGCCCACCATGAAAAACGTAGCCTTGATGCCGTAGCGCGACAGCGTATCGAGGATAAAGGGCGTGGCTTCGGGGATGGGACCGTCGTCGAAGGTCAAATATACCGACCTCTCGTTACGGTCCATCCGCCATAGTGCACCGGGGTACAGCCAGCGGAGATAGATTGATGGCTGTTCGATAATCATATCAGTTGCTGAAGCTGCCGCCCTTATTCTGGAAGGTATTGAGCTTGGCGTCGAGCTCGCTCGCGCACTGCTCAGCCCACTTGGGGTCGAGATCGGCAGAATTAGTCATAATCTGGTTCAGAAGATAGAATTGTATCTGAAGTTCATTCTGGGAGCTGAAGAAACGCGAACCTTCAAGGCTGTTGTACCAGTCGGCATATTGGCTCGACTTCTTCCACAGTTTCTTGAAGATGCTGAGTGCCTCTTGTTTCTTGCCGAGATACATGTAGGCGCGAGCCTCGTCGAGAGAACCCGACTGATAGTCGTGGGGAACATTAAAGTCGGGAATGTTCTTATCGAGATATGCAAGCACCTCGGCAGCCTTGGCGCTGTCGCCCTCGTTGATGAGGTGCATGGCCAGCTGTACGAAGATACGGCGATGGGTATAGCACATGCGCATGACGGTTTCATCGAGATAGAGTCCCGGTTTGTCGAGACCTCCGAACTTAAACCGATGCATCAGCACGTCGTACGTGCGGCGCGTATCGAAGTTCTTGGCTCCGGCAGCGTTAGTGGTGAACGGCGTGATGCGGTTGACAAGACCCTCCTGAACGAAATTATCACCAAGATTCATATAGTTGTCACTGCCAACGGTGAGAGCCACATAGATAGGACGCGTCCAATTGCAGTTGCCCACCATGTCGAGCATCATCAGGTCGCCCTTATAGAGTGCGCCCTTATTCTTCAGCGAAATCACCATCTTGTCGGGGATGGAATCGGCGGCCATCATCATACCACTCTTCTTAACGGCATCCTTGTCGATGGTCATGAACAGTGTGTCGGTAGGGATCACGTGGATATTGTCGCTACCAGTAATCATCTTCATCACCTCGCGCTGCTCAGGGGTAACCTCGTTGCGCACCCAGAGCTTCAACACTGTGCTCAGTTCGAAAGGTTCGACGCCAAACATCTCGGTAGCTTCATCGGGATATTGCTCGTAAAGCACGCGGATGTTCTCTTTCATTGCCGGGCTGACGGTGACGTATTCGTTAGTTCCTGCACAGTACTGCAGACGGCTCCACCCTATAGGCACCGACGGCGACTCGTAGGCAGGGCGCTTCATCTGGTCGATATACCAGTCGGTCTGGAGATAAGAGAGATTGCACACACGAGCATCGGTGCGTACGCCCTCGGTGTCCTGATTGTACCACAATGGGAAAGTGTCGTTGTCGCCATTGGTATATACTATTGGATTGCCTTCCTGCTGAAGCGACATCAGATAGTTCTGACCAAAGTCGCGGCAGGTATAGCGGCCTGAACGGTCGTGGTCGTCCCATGTCTGCGAAACCATCTGCAACGGAACAAACAAACATACCAATCCTACCACAGAGGCTATAGCCAGGCTTTCCTTCTTGAGTTTCTTTTGAATAATGTCAATGAGAGCGAGTACACCCAGACCGCACCATATAGCGTAGGCATAGAAACTGGCAGCGTAGGCATAGTCGCGCTCACGCGGCTGCATGGGTGTCTGATTCAGATAGATGACTATGGCAAGACCAGTCATGAAGAATAGGAAGAACACCACCCAGAACTGTCGGATACCAACAGGCTCCACCTCTTCCTTGGCAACACCATTGACCGTAACCTTACGGCGACGCACGTACCACGCCTGCCAAAACAGTCCGATGAGACCGAGAATGAGCGGCATGCAGTAGAACACGTTATGACCTTTGTTCTGCTTCAAGTCGTCGGGCAGCTTGCTCTGGTCGCCTAAGCGCATATTGTCGAACCAGTCGAAACCTGTAATCCAGTTGCCGTGTTCAAGCTCGCCATTGCCTTGAAGGTCGTTCTGACGACCGGCGAAATTCCACATGAAATAGCGCCAGTACATGAAGTTGCACTGATAGGATAGGAAGAAACGCAGGTTTTCAAACTGCGACGGCACCTTCACCATCACCGTCTCACCACAGCGGTCGTAAGGAACGCTGTGACCGTCAACACCACCCATCCAACTCTCGTAGGCTGATGCATGACCGGAGTCGTACATACGTGGGAAGAGCATGTTCTGGGCATACTTATACTCATCCTTGGTGCGCACAACGAAGTACGAGTCTTTCTCGTCGGGACTGGCTTTCTCCTTACGTTGATAGACAGGGTCGCCCTTCGACATTGCCGGACGACACACGTCGCCCTCGCGGTTAAGCTCCACCTGAGACGTATATGCAGGGCCGTAGAACAGAGGACGCTGACCGTACTGCTCACGTCCGAGATACTCGCCAAGGGTGAAGATATCTTCTGGCGAATTCTGATCCATCGGAGGATTGGCATCGGAACGTATCACTATGAGTGCATAGCTGGAATAACCGATCATCAGCATGAGCATACAGAGCAACGACGTGTTCTTGATGCGTGCAGAAATGAAAGGTTCGTTGTTGACGCGGCGGTTGAGCACCCACCACAACAGTGCAAGCACAACTACGCCGATAGCAACAGCCGTCCACCCATGACCGTAGAACGGAATGCCGAGCATTCCCACGGATATAAGCGTGGCAATGTTCTGACGCCTTACGTCAACGTCGCGATGAGTCTCGTAGATAGCCCATATCATACATGCTATGAGAAGGAAAATATACACAATCTCACCGGTATTGAAAGGCATTCCGAGAGTGTTAACGAAGAACAACTCGAACCATCCACCCACCTGTACGATACCCGGCACTACACCATAGAGCACAGCTGCCAGAATAACCACCGAGATGAAGAGCGCAAAGACAGAACCCCACAGGTCTTTCTTGGAGTCATTCTGAGGGAACTTGCGGTAATAGTAAATAAGCACAATGGCCGGCAGACAAAGGAGGTTGAGAAGATGGACTCCAATAGACACACCGACGATATACATTATCAATACAAGCCAACGGTCGCTGTGGGGCTCGTCAGCATGATCTTCCCACTTCAGAATGAGCCAGAATACGAGAGCAGTACACGCCGAGGAATAGGCATATACCTCGCCCTCGACTGCTGAGAACCAGAACGTGTCACTGAAAGCGTAGATAAGCGCGCCGACAAGTGCAGAGGCCTCGATGGCCACCAATTTTGCCGTGGTCAACTCAGCCCAGTCGCTGACAATCAGCTTGCGAGCAAGATGCGATACCGACCAAAACAGGAAGAGTATCGTAACCGCCGACAAGAGCGCACTCATGATATTTACCATATAAGCAACCTGTGACGGGTCGCTGGCAAACTGCGAGAACAGATTGGCGGTAAGCATGAAAAACGGTGCACCGGGTGGATGCCCGATTTCAAGTTTGTAACCTGTTGTGATAAACTCCGGACAATCCCAGAAACTGGCCGTCGGCTCTACCGTGGAACAATATACTAATGCTGCGATGGCAAATGTGAGCCATCCCAGGATATTGTCCACCATTCTAAACTTTTTCATCTTTTTATTTAGCTAAATTCTCTTTCCAACTTGCAAAGGTAAGTATTAATATTAAGAATTAAGAATTAAGAATTAAGAAAATATTTTTTTTAGTGTTTATTCACCTTTATTATTCTCTTCGACTAATGTCTCGTCCACATAAAGCACGCGCCGTACACGGCTGTTAACATATTCAGTGTCGTGGCTTACCATAATTACCGCACACTCTGCGGCGAGGCTCTCTATCATGTCATACATCTGATGTTTGTAGTGGCGGTCGATGTATGTATCCGGCTCGTCAAGCACAAGCAGTTCGGGACTGCAGACCACCGCACGGGCCAGCAACACGCGCTGAAGTTCGCCACCGCTGAGCGCGCTGATAGGCCGCTGCCTGACATCGTTTAGCTGAAGACGGCTGATGGCATGCTCGGCCATGGCGTGCTGTGTGCTGTCGAACCGTCGAAACATGAATTTACGGCTGTTAAGCCCGGAAAGCACAGTTTCATAGACGGATATGGGAAAGTGCTTGTCAATAGCGCTGTATTGTGGAAGATAGCCTGTGCGTAAATGGTCAACGAGCTGCCCCTTGCGGAAATATTCCACACTGCCCGACATGGGCGGTATCAGCCCCAAGAGCGCACGTAACAGAGTGGTCTTTCCGCCCCCATTGGGACCAATGATTCCAATGAAGTCGTCACAATACACATCGAAAGAGATGTCGTGTATCTGCCGTCGGCCGTCGTAACCGGCACTGAGACTATGAATCCTTATCAGCTTGTCAGTCATAAATAGCATTACATATTTTCATCATCTCATGCTCCCAGTCGTAAGCAAGAGGATTTATTTCTTCTACACGCATATTTCTATTTCTTTCTACCACCTCGATATTACGGTTTCGAAACTCGGGCTGGGTGAGCAGAACGCGAACCTGCCGGAACAGGCTGTCGCCAAAAAGTCTGCTAAGGGTGGCTGCCGAAGGTTCACGCCCCTCTTCCTCTATCGTCAACTGGGTCATGCCGTAATCGTTGGCAAGATAGGTAAGTGCAGGATGATAGATGACAAACACAGCATGAGGACGGCGAAGGCTCTGGGCTGTGAACAATGAGTCAACATGCCGGATGCGCCCGACAAGTAAATTGAGGTTCTTCCTGAAATAAGACGAGTCCTTTGCCGAAAGGCCAGCCAACACACGATAGATATTCCTGGCCAAAAGCATTGCATTGCGAGGGGATGTCCACGTATGCGCGTCACTGCCACCGCCAGAGGTTGGCAACGGAAGAATACCTTCAGAAGTGTCAACGATAACAGTATGCGGAGCATTACGGGATATACGTTTCACCCACTCGCGCTCAAAACCGAGATTGCCCACACAGAAGAACGCGCCACTCTCGGCAACATCCATCAGCTGGCGAGCAGTAGGCTCATACATTTCGGGGCTGCTACCGCCAGGCACAAGCGTGGTCACCTCAAAACGGTCGCCACCTATCTGTTCAGCAAAATAGCGCAACGGTTCGATAGAAACGACAATACGCCGACGGTTCTCGTGAGAGGAACCACATCCCAAAAGCAACACTGTGATGAGTAATATAATTATCCTGTTCATATAAAAATCTTTGCACCGAAAATCAGTATGAGATAACGTACTATCTTTCCGATGGTCATACTGAAGAATGTGATAAACATATTAGAACGCATAAGTCCAAGGGCAATCATGACAGCACTGCCAAGCACCGGCAGGAAAGCAAAAAAACCCATCCAGGCGCCACGGCCTGCAACGAAGCGCTCTGCACGGGCGAGCTTGTCGGGCTTCACATGCAAGTACCGCTCTATCCACTCCATCTTACCCAGATGACCGATACCATAGTTGATGCAGCTGCCTAAAACATTGCCAACTGTGCCGTAAGCCATTAGAAGCCATGGGTCTAGTCCAGCCGCCATAAGTCCCACAAGTACCGCTTCACTGCTAAAAGGTAGCACACTGCCTGCGAGCAGAGAGGCAATGAACATGCCAAAATAGCCATAGCTCAAGAGCAAATCTATAATAGCGTCCATAGGTTGAAAACAGTGAGTGACAGCAACAACAAAAGTATAGCAAAGAAGAATATGCCACTCAACCTGCTACTAGTAAGGGCAATAAAATGACCAAACAGCGGACTGGCCGTTATAATCACAAGCCCCAGGAGAACGTTGGCAGACTGCGGTAGAAGAACAAGTGTCAAAGACAGCACGAAGTTGAGAATAATCAGCACATAGAAATAGTCGCGCACACGAATGCGGTCGCGGTAGGAGTCGTGGATATAATGCACAATACCGATAAGCGACACAAGTACAACAGCTGAAATAGTGGCTATCTCGCCGACAGAAAGACCGTCGTAGATAAAAGGAGCTCCTACATCAACAAACGACGAGAAATGCCGGATGGGAGTGGCATAGTCGGAACGAAACACATACCAAGGCATTAGAAGCCAATAGGGAGTAAGCACACCCAAAAGAGAGGCGATGAACGTGCGAAAGTGGAAAGACCTGAGATGGAAGGCCATGAACAGCCACAGCAATGGCAATAGATAGAGCATCTTAATCGCCACCAACGAGCCAACACCGATACAGAGAAATGCGAAATACGTCAACCCTGGCGACGAACGGTCTTGATAAGTGCGGAATATCACTACAAGAAATGTCGCGAAACACAACTGAGTAAGCCAGCACTCAATAGATGGGAAAAGAAAGCAGGCTGTACACGATAAGACTATAAACGAACATGACACTGAGCGACTATATATACGTATGAGCGCATATATGTTGTTCAGCGATGCCATCAGGAAAGTGATTAGCAGGAATGTGAGAAAAGGCAGCACCAGCATGTTTGCACTATGCGAGCTGGAGCCAATGCCTACAACACCGACAAGTACCCACACGCCAATGGAGTATGCCAACGTCAACGGCAACGCCAGTTTGCTCTCTGCTATCCTATTCTGCAACCGCTTTTTCAACACCTGACTCGTTATTCTAAAGGTCGGCGCCGATATCCCGGCGGAAGTACCGGTCGGTGAAATGTATCTTTTGTGCTTCGGTAAAACTCTTAGCCAGAGCCTCGCCTTTGTCTCTGCCGTATGACGACACAGCTATGACACGGCCGCCGTTGGTTACCACCCGGCCATCACTAACGGCGGTTCCAGCATGGAACACAATGCTTCCCTCAACATCGTTGATACCGCTTATGGGATAGCCCTTCTTGTATGCTTCGGGATAGCCACCGCTAACAAGCATCACGCATACAGCAGCACGCTCATCGAATTCTATGCTCCGGCGGTCAAGATCGCCGTTGGCAACACCTTCGAACAGGTCAACGATATCGCTCTTCAAACGTAACATCACACTCTCAGTCTCAGGGTCGCCCATACGACAGTTGTACTCAATAACCATCGGATTGCCTTCCACATTGATAAGACCGAAAAAAATAAAGCCTTTGTAGTCAATATTCTCAGCCTTCAGGCCTTCGACGGTAGGACGGATAATGCGCTCTTCCACTTTCTGCATCCATTCCTTGGTTGCAAAAGGTACAGGTGATACGCTGCCCATACCACCGGTATTAAGGCCTGTATCATGTTCACCTATACGTTTGTAGTCCTTTGCCTCGGGCAGAATTTTATAATGAGTACCGTCGGTAAGAACAAACACCGAGCACTCTATACCACTGAGAAATTCTTCGATTACCACGCGCGACGAAGCGTTGCCGAACATTCCCGAAAGCATTTCCCTGAGTTCTGTCTTTGCCTCGTCGAGAGTAGGAAGAATAAGAACGCCCTTACCTGCACACAGACCATCGGCCTTGAGTACATATGGAGCCTTGAGTGTTTCAAGAAATTTCAAACCTTCATCAAGATGTTCGCCATCGAAAGTAGAATAACGTGCAGTGGGAATATTATGACGCTGCATGAACCCCTTAGCGAAATCCTTCGATCCTTCAAGTACTGCACCTGCCTTCGACGGGCCGATGACTGGAATATTGGCTGTAAGCGGGTCTTTCTTAAAGTCATCATAGATCCCTTTCACCAAAGGGTCTTCAGGACCTACAACCACCATATCAACGCCATTGCCAGACACAAACTTCTTAATGGCGGCAAAGTCGTCGGCTTTCAGCGGAACATTCTCGCCTACCTCGCCGGTACCGGCATTCCCGGGAGCTATATACAGCTTATCACATCGTTCACTCTGAGCAATCTTCCATGCCAGAGCATGTTCACGGCCTCCTGAGCCAAGTAATAATATTTTCATGCTTATGCTTATTTTAAGTAATCATCGAAATAGCGTGTTATACGTTCATGAAGATGTACGCTCTTATGGCCCTTCATATTATGTTCTTCGCCGGGATAGACAAAGAAATCAGGCTGAGTTCCTGCCTTTATGCACTCTTCGAGAAACGACAGACAGTGCTGTGGAACAACAGTATTGTCGTTATACCCGGTAACAATCTGCAGACGCCCCTTCAGGTCTTTTGCCTTCGACAGTAAACTGGTCCGGGCATATCCTTCTGGATTTTGTTGAGGAGTGTCCATATACCGCTCACCATACATCACTTCATACCATTTCCAATCGATAACAGGACCTCCGGCAACTGCCACCTTAAACACATCAGGATAGTTAGTAATAAGAGAGATGGTCATAAAGCCGCCAAAACTCCAACCATGCACACCTATCCTCTCTTTGTCTATATACGTCTGCGACAGCAGGTATTCCACACCTTTCATCTGATCGAGCATCTCTGTATGTCCGAGTTGGCGAAACGTAACCTGCTCAAAAGTTTTGCCACGGTGTTCCGAGCCACGGTTGTCGAGAGAAAATACTATATAGCCTTTCTGCGCCATATAAGTGTCCCACGAGCGGCTCGCATAATGCCATGAGGCATCAACCAAATGAGCATGGGGGCCGCCATATACATAGACCACCGCAGGATATTTCCTCGAAGGATCGAAGTCGTGGGGTTTGGTGATACGGTAGTACAGGTCGGTAACTCCGTCAGCAGCCTTTAACGTCCCCACTTCAAAAGTCGGGACGCAATAGCCTAACCAAGGGTCAGGCGACTGAAACAGACAATGAACAGAGTGCTTGGAGCCTGATATCTCCACAAGATCGTAGTTGCGAGGTACTTCCGGTTCGGAATAGGCATCAACCAATTTTCTGCCCGTCGCTGACAGACGTGCCTTGTGATAGCCTCGTCCATTGTCGAGAAGGGAGCGAGTACCGGTCTTTATATCTACCGAATATATGTTCTTTTGTATCGGCGACAATTCGTTAGTCTCGACTATCACACTCTTGTCCTTAGAGTTGAACCCCACAAGCCGCAGCACTACAAACGTTCCTTGTGTTAACTGGCGAACCTTTCCACCTTCAACACTATAGAGATAAAGATGGTTGAAGCCGCTGCGCTGGCTCTGGACAATAAAAAGATTGTCATCCCAGGGAAGGAACAATATCGGGTTCATCGGTTCTACATACATATCATCCTTCTCCTCGTAAACCACGGCTATGCGCTCACCGGTTACGGCATCGTAGCTTACAAGTTGACACATGTTCTGGTCGCGATTAAGTTCGAAGATATATATTATTGTTCCGGCGGGATTCCATGCAATGTTGGTGAAATAGACCGGAACGGAAGAGTTGATGTCGTCGTCAGGATATGCGGGAGTTTTCAAGAAAATAGTTCTGTCTGATTCCACATCATAGACACCTACTGTTACCCTATGGCTGGTATCTCCTGCCATAGGGTATTTGTCGGCTTCATATTCTGCCTCACGTGCAAAAACATTAACCTGTGGATAATCCTTTACCATGCTTTGATCCATGCGGTAAAAGGCAAGCTTCTTGCCGTTGCTACTCCAGAAGGTTCCTTTCGAGATACCGAACTCATTGCGGTGAACGCTCTGCCCATAAACAATCTCGCGACTGCCGTCGGTTGTCAACTGGCGGTCTTTATCGTATGCGTCACGAACGAACAACTGGTTGTTCTTCACATAAGCAACACACTTGCTAACGACATTGAAATCGCTGAATCTCTCACCCTCGGAGGTCTGTTGCCAAACAATCTTCTTTGTCTTCCAGTCGTACAGTACACGCTGTTTACCATTATCAAGTAGCACCTGAGTCTTGTCGGGATAAGGATAAATGGCATCAAACACGCTATGCCACCCCTCACCTAAGTCGGCAAGGGTGAACAACGTAGTTCGATTACCCTTATTGTCGAGCGTTCCGCCCTCATCGGCGTCCTGATACATCAGACGGTCGCCCCACCATTCCGTCCACAGACTTTGAGGAACGAAACGGCTGTGGTTGACACCGCCGAAATTCAAATCTTCGAGTGTGAACGTCTTCTGTGCAGCCATTTCAACAAAAGGAACCAGTAAAATGATTGACAGCAATAATGCACGAATGTCAGCCCTCATCATTGTATCTTCTAAATTTGCCTCCCTTGTCACGTCGGTCACTACGCGAGAATTTCTTACCACCCCGACTGCGGTCGAAGTGCTCATGACCGCCACGGTTCTCCTCAAAACGTGCATTGAATTCTTTGCGAGGTTTGAATTCCTTGCGGGCATCACGCTTTTTCTCAAGAGAATGGAAAGTGAACGAACGTATGTCGGCTGCCTCGTTCTCTTCTTGAGCCTCTAAACGCTGTTTGAACTCACGGTTTTGCTTGAAACGATGTTTCTGAGCCATCTGACGCCTCTCTTCATCGGTTTTCACAATACCGCCGTCGGAGCGGAAATCTTTCAACTTACCGTCGAACATCTGATATTTGCGAAATTCACACTCCAGCGAACCATTGTACAACGGAATCTTTATACTCGGCTTTAATCCTATCTGGTCGAAACATTCCTCACGATAACTCAGCACCCAGGCATCGTTTCCCTTGAACTGATGTTTGAAACGCTCGCCAATCATACGATAAGTGCCCAATAAATCAGGAGTTGAAATACGTTCGCCGTAAGGAGGATTGGTCACAATGATACTCTTTTCCGAAGGCTGTACAAAATCTTTAAAGTCTGCTTGTCTTACACTTATATTATTTGTCAATCCGGCTGCCTTAACATTGAGCAGAGCGGTATTCACCGACTTGAAATCAATATCATAGCCGTATATATGATGGTTGAACTCAACCTCACGGCTGTCGTCGTTATATATCTCGTCGAAAAGTTCGGCATCAAAATCATTCCATTTCTCAAAGGCATATTCCTTGCGGAATACTCCAGGTGCCATGTTGCGGGCAATAAGTGCCGCTTCAATAAGGAGTGTACCACTGCCACACATAGGATCGATGAAGTCACACTCACCATGCCAGCCGGTCATGAGAATCATACCGGCAGCAAGAACTTCATTAAGGGGAGCTTCGACACTCTCCTGACGGTAACCTCGACGATGAAGACTCTCGCCACTGGAGTCGAGAGAAAGCGTACAGTCATCGTCTGACACATGAATATTCAGACGAAGGTCGGGATTACTGACGCTGATATTTGGGCGTTGACCGGTTTTTTCACGCAGCTGGTCAACGATGGCATCCTTGACTTTATAGCTTACAAATTTTGAGTGGCGGAATTCTTCAGAGAACACCACAGCATCTACAGCAAAGGTTTTGTCGAGACCGATAAGCTCAGTCCAATCAATATTCTTCACCTCATTATAGACATCGTCAGCAGAACGCGCCTTAAAATGTTTTATAGGTTTGAGGATTCGGATAGCTGTGTGTAATTGGAAATTAGCACGATACATCATTTCTTTGTCGCCGGTAAACGACACCATACGCCGTCCAATCTGTACGTTGTTTGCACCCAGTTGTGTCAATTCCTTAGCCAAAACAGGTTCCAAGCCCATGAATGTTTTGGCAATCATTTCGAATTCTTGTTCCATTAATTTATAAATTACCGGTGCAAAGATAAGCGAAAAGGATGGAATAACCAAAATTAATTTTGTTTTTTTCCGTTTTCACACTAAAATAGCGAAAATTCTGTCCCAATTGGCGACAATTACATTTTATTCACGATTTTTATTTTCTTATTCAAAAAATTATATATAATTTTGCATCGAATTATGAACTCATCGGCAATGACAAATATACTCTCCGTTTTACTAAGTGCTAACATAAGCGAGCTTCGCACTGACATGATAATATGGATTCTTCTCGCCATTGCAGGAATAGGAGCCGCAGTGACCCTCTATTTTCAAGTACGTAGAAAGAAAGATTTCGAGGATGAACTGGACTCGCTTGCCAAGATGCGCAAAAACAATGTAGAGTACGAGATGGTGCTCAAGGCGATGAAGCTATGCACATGGCACATTGACACTACAACACGAATGATTACATTCGACGATGACTTCCGTGACAAACTCGACAGCTATACGCCAGTGGAAGGGACCACCGTTGACGAATTCGTGAAGCAAATGGCCGATTGGGATCGTGAGAAAGTGAATATTGCTCTTGAAGACATCTGTTCGGGACGTGTGGAAGAATACAACCAGACATACCAGGTAAAGAACCCTCACGGCAACAACATATATTGGAGTCATAGCTTCGGAGTAGTAAGCGAACGCGACGAGCAGGGATTGCCAACGACTATCGTTGGTGCGTCAATGCGTATCGACGACCAGAAAGAGATGGAGGCAAATCTTATCTCTGCGCGCAACATGGCTGAGGAAAGCGACCGTCTGAAAACACATTTCCTTGCCAACATCACCCATGAAGTCAGAACTCCACTAAATGCCATCGTAGGATTCTCCGACGTGATTGCAATGGCCCAGACCGACGAAGAACGACAGGCTCTCGTGGCTATCGTGAAGGAGAATACCAACAAGCTATTACGCATCTTCGACGACATGATGAATATGTCGAAAGCCGAGGCAAGTGAGAAAGACATTGTAAAAGAAGAGTTTGACGTCAACATCGTCATTCTAGAGCTCATATCTGAATTCAGCGACAAGACCACGTTGACCATAACCTCGGAAATACGAGAAACACCTAAGATTATTTGCAGCGACAAGAGTAAGGTAAAAGAGATTATCACCCACTATCTAAGTAATGCTGTCAAGTTCACGCCGGATGGTGCTATTTCAGTGGGCTATGAAGAACCCAACGACAAAACTATAATAATATATGTGCAGGACACCGGCAAAGGCATACCACAAGAAGATCAGGAGCGCATCTTCGAACGTTTCGTAAAACTCGACGAGTTCGTACAGGGAGCAGGTTTAGGCCTATCCGTGGTAAAGGCAGATGCCGAGGCACTTGGAGGGAAAACGGGAGTTCTTTCCAGCGTGGGTATAGGCTCGCGATTCTGGGTAGAACTGCCAACAGCATAGACCATTTTAGGATAACAAGAACACAAGAAGAATAACTATGGAAAATAAAAGAAATAAAATTCTGGCAATATCGCGCGACCCGCGATTCTCACCCAATGCCGTTGACCGCGATGCAGCCATCTTCAACGATGTATGCTCGCAGCTCGAACAGAAAGGGTACGAGGTAATAAAAACCACTGAGCAGCTATGTCTTAAGTATCTCGACAGCAAGGAGCTCGCCACCGACTATCATGCAGTAGTGAGCATGAGCCGCGACAAGAAACTGAATGAATACATGAGCCGTTTGCATTTCAATATCGACACGGTCGAACCATTGTTTATAAATAGTCCAGAACAGAAACTCAAACTGCAGTCGCGGTCGGCTATAAGAAAGTCGCTGAAGCAATTCTCTCAATACCTCGCCCCACTCTACCCCTACGATGGAATGTGCAGCAACGGCTATTGGGTGAAGAGTGATGACGTAAACATCCACATCATGAATAATGTCGTTTTTGCTAAGGACATCAAAGAACTATACGAAGTGCAAAAATCATTCGTTGAACATGGTATCGACGAAATGGAAGTAACCCACAACATCATAGGACGGCACGTTAAATTCTATGGTATCACGGGAGAATTTTTCAACTACTATCTCGATGATACACAAGCATCGTTGCCTAAAGAAGTTAGTAAGAAGATAAAAAATACTGCTATGCAGATTGCCAATGCCCTTTACATTGACGTTTATGGAGGCGACTGCATCGTAAGCGACGACAACAGCATCTCTTTTGTTGATTTCAACGACTGGCCCAGCTTTGCTCCATGCCGTGAAGAGGCTGCAAAGGCTATTGCAGGATGTATTAACTGACAGATTATGAATAATTCCAGCCCACGTAATATCATCTTCGACTATGGAGCCACACTCGACACTGGCGGATGTCACTGGGGCATACAGATATGGAATGCCTACAAAGATATTGGAGTACCAGTAGGAGAGGAAGCCTATCGCGAGGCATACATATATACCGAGAAGATGTTGGGAAAGAGTGAGGTTATAGGTCATGACTTCACTTTCCGACAGACGTTGGACACAAAACTGACGCTACAGTTGGAATGGCTCGCCAACAATGGCAACTCAAGATTTGCGACATCCTTTCACGACTTACTTCTCGACAATCTTTATGCTCGCACCGTCGCGGCAACGGCATACAGCAGGGAAGTGTTGCAACAGCTTAAAGCCCAAGGCACAAGAATGGTGCTAATAAGCAATTTCTATGGTAATTTAGACACCGTGCTGCATGAATTTGGATTCGACGGACTATTCATAAATGCCATAGAATCGGCTACTATAGGGATAAGAAAGCCCGACAGCCGACTATTCCGAATGGGAGTAGAAGCGTTAGGCACCGATGCCACGAAAGTGACTGTCGTCGGCGACAGCATGCACAACGACATCATTCCAGCAAAATCAATAGGATGCCATACTGTATGGCTGAAAGGGCAGTCGTGGGACGGCAATAATACAGACGCATCGTCCGCTGATATAACAATCACCGACATCAAACAACTCTTAGCAATATGAAATACGCAATCATAGCAGCAGGTAACGGCAGCAGACTCGCCAGTGAGGGTATCAGCATACCCAAGCCTCTGGTTTCAATATGTGGAGAACCGCTCATCGACCGCCTGATACGTATCTTCATGAAGAATGATGCCGAGGACATAAGTGTTATCTGCAATAAATCGCAGCCACAAGTGGCAGACCACTTGAGCAAAATACAAGAAGACGGACTGAATGGAATGTCGATTCCGCTACACTTCATTGTGAAATCAACACCCAGTTCCATGCACAGTTTCCGTGAACTTTGCAGTCGCAATCTTACGGAACCATTCATCCTAACAACCGTAGATACGGTATTCCTCGAAGATGAGTTTGCAGAGTACGTAAAGGCTTTCGAGACAAGCAATGCCGATGCCCTGATGGGAGTGACAGCCCATGTTGACGATGAAATGCCGCTATGGGTAAAGATCGACAAGAACAACAATGTCAAGGGATTCTACGACGAGTCGGAAGAATGCACTCTTGTCAGCGGAGGAATCTATGGTCTGAAGCCACAGTCAATATTCACGCTCCACAACTGTATTGCACGTGGCGAAAAACGTATGCGCAGTTTCCAAAGAGCTCTGATTGCCGAAGGACAGCATGTCTGCGCCTGGCAGTTCTCCAAGGTGTTCGACATCGACCATATCGAAGATATATGGAAGGCAGAAGAATTTCTGATAGGAAGATGATGAAAAATTAAAAAGATGAATAATTTTATATATTAAAAATTGAAACGATTTAAGGAACTGTTAAACATATCATTAAAGTCGCAAGACACAGAAGAGTGGCTCGACACATGGTTCACTCGCCCTATTGGTCTGGTATTCGCATTGCTGTGGAATCGTCTAGGCATCCATCCCAACGTCATTACCATTCTCGGAATTCTTCTTGGAATGGCAGGAGGCGCAATGTTTTATTTCACCGACATCACACATAACATTATTGGTGTAATACTGCTGATGATGGCCAATTTCTGCGACTCCACCGACGGTCAGATGGCACGCATCACAGGCAAAAAGACACTGCTGGGACGACTACTCGACGGCTTTGCCAGCGACACATGGTTCTTTGCCATCTACGTAGCGATAGTGCTACGGCTATGGAACCAGCAGATACCTTTCACCAGTTCAAGCTGGAGAATAACAGGATTTCTGCTCTGCGCACTCGCCGGACTGGTGTGTCACGCCACACAATGTGCGCTTGCCGACTACTACCGTCAGATACACTTGTTCTTCCTGCTTGGCGAGAAAGGCAGCGAGCTTGACGACTCGGCATCACAATACGCCAAACTGCAGGCTCTGCCTAAGCACGGGGCCATTATAGACCGTATGGCATGTTATTTCTACGGCAAATACTGCAGCAAGCAAGAACGTCTGACACCCGCATTCCAGCGCTTCTACACCTCACTCCGGCAACTATATCTCAATACTCAGGATATTCCACCTACACTGCGGCAGGAATTCCGCACTAAATCTCTGCCGCTGATGAAGTGGGCTAACATTCTAACACATAACACCCGCATCACAGTATGCTATATAGCATGTCTGGCAGACATTCCATACGTATATCCTATTTTCGAAATTACTGTATTAATGATACTCTACGTCCACATGCACCATAGTCACGAAAGACTCTGCGCTGAGATGTACGAGAAATATTGTGCATAAAAGAATGCGAATATGAAAAAACTGACTATTATATTATCACTGCTGTCGCTCATGTCGTTAAACGCCTTCGCGCAGTTGAATGCCGACTTTGATGCCGATTCAACAAAATGGTTCAACAAGACCCAGAACATCAGTGGCATTACTGTCAAGGCAAAGCGTCATAAGTATAGTAGAAAAGATAATCCGGCGGTTGAATTGATGAGAAAGGTAATCGAGGCAAAGAAGCAATCAAGACTCGAAAACCACGATTATTACCAGTACATAAAATACCAGAAGATGACTCTCGCCGTCAACGACATATCCGAGAAGTCGCGAACAGAAGGAGCATACAGTAAGAAATGGATTAAAGACCAGGTGGAACTGTGCCCATATAACAACAAGTATATTTTCCCACTGTCGGTTCAAGAGACAGTGACACAACGGTTCTACCGCAAAGATCCAAAGAAAATACGCGATATTATCACCGGCGAGAAGAGCAGCGGCATGAATCAGCTGTTCCAGACGGGCGAGATACTTAACCAAATAATGAAAGACTACTTTACCGATGTCAACATCTACGATGACCAGATACGGTTTGTGCAACATCCATTCACATCGCCCATCGGTAAGGATGCCATTGCTTTTTACCGATATTATATTACCGATACACTCTCATACGAGAAAGACAGCTGTATCGTAGTACACTTCCTGCCTAATAATCAGCACGACTTTGGCTTCCGTGGAGATTTGTGGATTCTCAAAGACTCGTCGTATCAGGTGAAACGCTGCGAGATAACACTTCCCAAAGGTAGCCAAGTGAACTATGTGAACAGTCTGAAAGTAATTCAGGGCTTCACAAAACTTGACAACGGCGAATGGGTGCTCAACATCGACGACATGGTGATGGAGCTATCGCTCCTGGAGCAATCTATTAACTGCATAGTCATACGCAACACCCGCATGACCGAACACGACTTCAGTATGATTCCAAACAACTTGTTCCGTGGCAAGACACAAATACAGCACGACATGATGGCAAAGAGTCAGGACGACAAGTTCTGGGCAACATACCGGCAGGTGGAACTGTCGCAAAGCGAGAACTCCATCGAGGCCTTTGTGAAGCGCCTGCAAAACAGGAAAGGATACAAACCCATCATGGCACTCTTCCGGCTTCTCACAGAGAACTACATAGAAACGAGCAAGGACAGTAAATTCGACATCGGTCCGGTAAACTCGATGATTTCAAGCAACTTCATCGACGGCTTACGACTGCGTGCCGGCGGACAGACCACAGGGAAGCTGAATCCACATCTTTTTGCCTCGGGTTTCTATGCTTTCGGACTAAAAAGCCACAAGAGCTATTACAAGGGCGAACTTACTTATTCATTCAACAAAAAAGAGAATCTGCCAACCGAGTATCCAATGCGCAACATCACATTCTCATCAACTTATGATGTCAACTCGCCGGTGGATAAATTCATGGTAAACGACAAGGACAATGTGTTTACATCACTGAAATGGACAAAGGTTGACAAGATGATGTTTGTAAACCGCCAGCAGCTGAAGTTAGAACGCGAGGAGGAGTATGGACTCCGCACCACACTGAGTCTCACGACAGAATCTAACGACCCCTGCGGTTCCCTGATATACTCCACCGTGGCAAAACCTTACGAACCAATACGCCGCATACGGACAACTGAAGCCCGACTTGAATTCCGCTATGCCCCTGGGGAGACTTTTGTCACCACCAAACAACGGCGCTATCCGGTCAACCGCGATGCCCCAATCATCATACTCAGCCATACCACTGGCTTCAAGGGAATCTTCGGCAGCGACTACAAATACAACTACACCGAAGCAAGCATTTTCAAACGCTTCTGGTTGAAAAGCTGGGGTCATCTCGACGTTACGCTCGAAGGCGGCGTACAGTGGAATCAAGTTCCCTTCCCACTGCTCATCATGCCTCGCACCAATCTCTCAGTGATTGTGCAGCCCAACACCTTTGAGCTAATCAATAATATGGAGTTCCTCAACGACAAATACGCCTCGCTCATCCTCGAATGGGATCTGAGCGGAAAGCTCTTCAACCGTGTTCCACTTCTCCACAAGCTGAGACTGCGCGAATTCTTTGCCATCAGAACGATGTTCGGCGATTTGTCGGAGAAGAACAATCCGACACTTGAGGCAAATGCCAACAGCGAACTGCTGATGAACTTCCCTGAAACCAGTCACATCATGGATTCAAAACGTCCTTATGTTGAGGTGGCTTTCGGAATACACAACATACTATCGTTCTTCCATGTGGAATACGTGCGTCGTCTTACTTATCTCGATTTGCCTACAACCACCAAGCATGGTGTACGCTTTAAGTTCAACATGAAGTTCTGAGATGGAGCTCGAGCCTATAGCATTCTTCAGAAGTCCGTTTACTTCTAAATTCGGCATCCCTCGCCAGAGCAGCATCATAGAGGGATTGCATGGCACGGTGGAGCTGGCCGGAAGTTATCGCAACGCCGACGGCTTGCGTGGACTTGAGGGCTACGACTATCTTTGGCTTATCTGGGGATTCTCTGCGAACCGTGGTGCCGTAAAGCATTTCACCGTGCGTCCCCCACGTCTTGGCGGTAATCGCCACGTAGGTGTATGGGCAACACGCTCCTCCTTTCGTCCCAACAACCTTGGTCTGTCATCGGTAAGAATCCTCAGTGTCGATAAGGAATATTGCAAAATAGACGTTGACGGAGCCGACCTCATGGACGGCACCCCCATCTTCGACATTAAGCCATACATAGAATATGCAGACAGCCACACGGGAATACGCAGCGGATTTACCGACAGCAACGAATGGAAACGGCTAAAAGTGGAACTACCCACATCACTGAGAACACTTTTCACGCCGGAGCAAGCCTCAGCTCTCGAACAGGCATTGTCGCTCGATCCACGCCCCCATTACCATACTGACCCTCACCGCACCTATGGAATGCCTTTCGCCGGCAAGGAAATCAAATTTCACGTAACCGAAGGCATACTAATCGTAACAGAAGTGGAATAAAACAAGTATCTGCAAATAACGCTATTTTATTCTAAGCACACTTTTTATATCTGTAGCTGATTTTGCAGTCAGAACTATTCGGTACATTCTGTCGCCCCAAGTACGGTGTAACTCGTCGTCAAGCCTGTCACTAACATCATCTATACTCACAGAGAAGAGACTGCAGTCGTAGCCAACCGTATGCCTGCCAAGCTTGATTTCTCCCTGTTTTGAGATATCGGGTTCAATCACAGTCATAAGCATTAGCCTTGTGGGAGCCGACACGGCATTGAGATGAGACTCATCACATATTTCAATACACTTACCCACCTTAATGGTACGCATCCATCGAGCCACATGCGCCTCTGAAGGATAGGCACCTGAAATATCCATCGAAATGCCGTTCTTCGTTATGTTCACATCACTGGCTGCGAACTGCTTCCCGTCTTTCTGGTCAACACCATTAATCTGCGGCAGATTATGGAATGCCGACTGCATGGTCCAGATAGTGTAGCGATCATTGCTGAAGGTCTTCGACGTATATTCACCTACCCCAGGGTCGATAAGCAGCGGTTCATTGTCAGCAAAGACAATAAAACTGCCCACATCGTTATGATTATGACTCTCGCCATTGTTACCTCCTTTGGCTGCGACATAGAGATTCCCACTATGTTTTGCGAAAATCTGCAGGTCAGGAAGAATTGTCGCTTTCCACCTGCCTCCTTCCATATATGAGTGTGAATCTGTCAGTCCAGCTATGTAAGGAAGCAATCGCAACATCATCACTTCTCGCCCAAGCGTGGGGAAGTTTCCACTTTTGTCGTAGAGCCTGGCAGGATTATCAAAAAACTTCTGTTCGGTGGCAATATCAGTTGCCAACGCAAGCATACTATCATCGGAAATATATCGTGAGAATGGCAGCACAACATTTATTTGTGCCTGCATACGGTTGCCATGAGCGTCGGCAAAATTCACACAATATCCGTTACCTATATACATCTTATATATATATGCGCCCATCGCCCTGAACTTTTCGTCGTTGCGGAGGTTTATTTTTCCTCTTGTGGCTACGTCGAGCAGTGAAAGACAGTCATAGAGTGATGCTGCTGCGCGATCCCAATAGCCGGTACCTTCATCACATCCGCCATCCTTTGGGTAAGCATTGATAAAAGAATCCATACAACCAAGAATGGCGTTGACACCTTCCAATCTGCGCTCGCTGTTATGGTCGCATAAAAGAATGCACGCAAGCCAATTGCTGCATATCCACGGATTCCAATTCATTCCGGCTGTCTTCCACCAATACTTGCCCTTCAGTGCAGGAATGATGATACGACGCTCTATCTCACTGTCTATGCGCTTAAGTAATGTATTGGAATATTTCTCCAGTTCAGGCCGTAACAGATACACCGTCCATGCCACAAGCCCTGCAGTCTCGGCATTGAAGAGATCCACGGTCTGGTCGCCAGCCACGGGTATCTCGCTCTTATAATGGGCAGGTATGCCCCACCACGTCTCTTCGCAAAAGCTGCCAAGCCCGTTTACGATGTCATACAGGAAACGACCTTTGCCTTCCACAGTCTCTGCGATAGCAAGAGCAGCAAGCTGACGACGCTTGTCAAAACAAAGTCCTTCATATTTTACACGATTGCCACTTTTCTTGAATTCGGCGAAAACCGAGAATGGCAGCGACACCCATTCCCTGCCTGCATACTGTTCGCCGTAGCGGATATAGCTCTCGCGCATCTGTGCCGACAAGCTGTCTCTCCAAAACGTAGAACCAATCTGAGGCACAGGACGGAACTTATCCGCAGCTACTAACACCTCGCCAAGAACTTCACACGGGAAGTCCTTAGCGAGATGTGACTGTGCATGAATGCCTATTGCCAATACAAGGCACAAGCATATCATCAAAAGCTTTTTCATCCTATCAGCTGCGGCAGGAAACTGGAAATAATCAGCACTACGATACCACAGATAAGAACAGCGATGGTCTTTTGCGAACATCCCTTCCACTCTTTGAGGATTATTCCCCAAACATTGGAGAAAACCACGTTGAGTGCCATTAGAATGCAGAATGACAGCGTCATAAGCGTAGGCGATGCTGTGAGAAAGCCCTTGCCCAACGACAGTCCGAAGAACTGCGAATACCATAGTGCTCCAGCCAGGATACAGAACACGAGGTTATTACCCCACACACTGCCTTTAGCATAATCGCCCCAAGTGCTATTTACATGATTCTGATAGAAGCAATAGATGGCGTTGGTTATAAATCCACCCACAGTTACGAGGAACGTTGCTGGCAGAGTAGCAAACATATCGGGAGTGTCGGCAAAGTGGATTCCTTTACCGAATTCAAGACCGACATTGAAACATCCACTCATGAAACCAGCAAGCAGGGCAATGGCAAGTCCTTTTGGGAAGTTGAAGTCCTTCACTGCAGCCTTCTTTTCCTCCTCCGACAGCGAGTTTGCCTTCATGCTTCCTGCAACTCCGATAATGGCGATACCGAGGAGAGTAACCACCACGCCGGTGATAACAGCGAAGGTGAGCGACTCAAGAGCATTCAGCTCTGGGAAGAAGATATTCAGCAGCACCGGTCCCATAATTGTTCCCAGTCCGGCACAAGTGCCAAGGGCTATCGACTGTCCAAGGGCCACGCCGAGATAACGCATCGACAGGCCGAACGTGAGACCACCGACCCCCCATAGGACACCAAAGAAGATTGTCATCCAGATGTTGAACGAGCTTACGGTAGAGAACAGTTCGGTGAAAGAGTGCCCTGCAGGCACAGCCAACAGAGCACCCAGGAAGGGTAATATAAGCCATGCGAACACACCCTGCACAATCCAGTATGACTCCCATGACCAGTCCTTAATCTTATTGATGGGAACATAGCAGCTGGACTGACAGAACGCTCCGATGGCGATGATTAGTAATCCGATTACGATAT
>CAMOEW010000029.1 GCA_946612625.1 uncultured Prevotella sp. | reverse complement strand
CCACATTACTGAGGCTACCAGAAGGCACTTTGCTCATCACGAACTCACGCAGGATGAAATTGATTGCCGCCTCGTTAATCATATCGCTATAGCCCAAAGGCTTCAGCCATGCCCTCATCTCGTCGATGGTATGGACATCTCCCTTCAAGATTTGCTCCTTCAGTGTTCTGTCACCTCCTTGATGTTCTTGATTGGAGGAGTTATCAGTGGCATAAAAGTTTCCCTGCTGCTTTTCATATCTGTAATCTCTCATTGAGGGAATAAAATACCCTCCCCAAATTATCTTTCAATGTAGCTTGGATAGCCATATTCCTGATAGCATTCACTCTGAAGTATTTCCTTATGACCATCTTCAAGAAGTCTTCTTGATTCCTGGTCTATGTCATATTTCATAATGTCCTCATATATCCATTGCATGGAATACTCTGGGCTGTACATATCATCGAAATAGCAGAAGTGCTCATCATCCACAAAATGATTCACCATCGACTGCAACAGTTGAAGATACAGCGTAACGGCTTGCTTATACATACCTACCGCCAGAATCTCCTTAATCTGCATCCTCGCAACATCGTTAATCTCGTCCGCAATCTTATTGCAATCCTCATCAATATTCCGAGCATTGAATATAGCTTCGTATTGTGGGTTTAGTTGAATCATAGCTTTCAATCTAATTTCCAATGCAAATCAGCTCCGTACACAGGGAAAGTAACATCTCGGATACTACGAGTATCTCTCTTCCACATTCCTTCCTTTACAGAATTATAATTGGGACAGGCCTTTTTAAAACCATCATAAACGTCTTTACTTAGAAGTATAGGATTACGCTTTTCCGGCTTGCCATCTTTTTCAACTGATAAGATACTACCATAGCCGCTCCTTAAAATAATCTCCGTTATCTGTTCTGCTGTCAGTGTTTCTGTTTTCTCCTTTCTCTCTAAATTTCCAAAAAGGGATTGAGGTTGTGCAAGACTGAATTTGGGCTCATATACGACATGTAAGACTTTGAAGAGTTGCACTTCTTTATTTGCATTGTCACATAATCTTGATGCCATATTAGCCGGACGACCTATCCAAACAAGATTCTTGTTGTCTGAGTTTTCGGTTCCGTGCTTTTCTACTCCAACCTTTATACATCGCATTGTACCATAATCGACTCCAATACCACAAGAAAAGTCATGGCCTTTTACCTTTGGATTAATCACATATTGAACAATATGATTGATTGTTATGGCACAGTCAACTGCATTCTGAAAACAGTTCTCAACAGGAAATACTACCATTACACGGTCTCCAATGATATTCCTTACATACCCTCCACAATGAGCAGCAGCACGTAGTACAGACTTTGTAAATGAAGTATAAATACGTCCCATCGTTTTAGTATACGACTCTTGATTTAGTGCTACAGAGTTGCGTATATCCACAAACAACACGCAAGTTGATATTTCCTTGCCTTTCTTTGTTTCACCATTTGCATAGGTAAGATCGGTATCATCAACATTAGGAACAGTTTCCGTTTTTGGAAATTCAAACTCGGTGTCAAATATGTCCTTTACCTCGTCAGATACCTTATCGATAATCTTCTTTGCATTCTCCATATACTCAACATTAACTGTATCTTTAACAACCAAGTACTCTTTAACCGATTGTATGCGGCAGTCTTTTAACCTCTCCTAAAGAAGCTCTTTGAGATTCATAATTATGCGAAGAGCAAAAGAACGAATGTAATCACCAAAAGAGGAATCGCCACAAACGTAAGCTTAAGTGCCGACTTATACTTTCTAAACTTGTCATCACAAATCTTTGAGTTTACATAGACCTGCGAATTCAAATCATTATCATAATCGTATCCCTCGCTTTGGACGAAATCTGCATATGTCATCTTAGCTATACCACCAAAGTGAATCCGTGATTTATCCGCCATGCCCTCTTGCTTCTCCTTTTCATAGTCGGTTTTTGCAATTAAACTCAAGAGTGACAACATGATAGATGCGAGCAAAAATCCAAAACCTGCTATCATGAAAAGAGCGATGAAAGACCTAAACAAATTAAAGCCACCAATATCATCTCTCCAATAAGCCACAAACGGACTGACTAGGACATCTTTAATTATTCTAGCAAAATCACTTGTGCAGATAACAGTAATAACCACACCAAACATAGCCAATAAAAAACTAGCTTTATGGTCGCAGTTCCCTATCCACATGTTCACCCTATCAAGGTTCTGGGTTAGCTTTTCTTGTTTTTCAGTCATATATCAAACTCCTCCTGTGTCTTATCTCCATCAGCTTATTAGCCTTCTGAGCATCTCAACCATCATGTCCTCTAGCTCCAGCGCCTTTATCTTCTCAACGATTTCCTCCATATCCTTCATCCCGCACTTGATACGGAATCTCATATCCTTAGTTCCAAACTTCATCCAACCCATCCTTCCATCCTGGGAAGGGAGGATTGTTGGAAAGTTCGTTGCAAATGTCGATCATCGTATTCACGAAGTCCCTGTTGTGGGAAAACTATTTAGTGCTATCTTTCCTATTGCTTTTTTTTACATAAGTACTGAGTTTCATTGTGTTTAATTTAATACCCCCTCTTGGGCTAGGCTTTCTTGACATTCTTTAAACTTGTCGAGATCTTGAAAGCACCTGTCATACATTCTATAATAAAATAAACATCGCAATGATTTGCATTATAGATACACTTTCCTATCATTCCCTGAAACGGTCCATCTACAATCCTAACCCGATCTCCCTCCTCAAACTTTTCACTCGGTTCATAGTCAACGGAAACTTCTGTCTGATTGAGAATATGGCTCATCTCACGAATAGAATGTTCAGGTATAATCGCATCTTTTGGCTTTCCGCATTCGTTCCTTTTTGAGGCCTTATCTAGCATAAAGCATAGGTGATTGTTACTCATCTTCAATATCGTCTCACGTTCTTTCTCTGTAGCACGGATGAAAACGACATTTGGAATCTTAATCACATCCACTACTTTGCGCTTTTTGTTTGCCCATGTATGAATTTCTTTCTGATATGCCACAAAAGTTTGGAATCCTGCTCTTTCAAGATTATTACTGCACTTGATTTCCGACCTCGTGTGAACATAAAGTACACGCCACACACGACCATCATCCACGGCTCCGCCGTCGTGAATTAGCGTATTCAATTCACAATCTGGAGTTATAATTATATTCGAGGTATCTTTCAATAGCTAACGCTTTTTAATGAAACAATAACTCTCTGTAAAACTTGTCTTTAAGCAAGTTCGGCAGAGAGTTCCCCTCTCTTAAAAGCAATAATTCTCTACAAAATCTTGCTTTTCGGAGAGCAAAGGTACTATTTTTTCTGTATATTAACAAATTATCTACAAAATAATAGGTTGAATTAACAAATATTAAAAAATTTGGTCGTAATCATTTGCTGAACCCATAAGGGGCATTTCCGTATATTCCTAATGGTATATTATAGCTCTTCATATCGTTCAAATTATGTACCGGGCGCTCAATATCGATAGGTATTACCAAATGATTAATCGACTGAAAATAGAGCAGGCAGGCATCTTTCCACCACTGTGCATCAAGGGTCTGAATCTTCAGTTTGTTCTGTACTCGTAGGTAACGTTCGTCGTCAACATACTGTTTGACGCTGTCCCACGTACGCTGAAATTCTCGAGCCTGTTCCAGTCCCGTCTGATAATGACGACATAACTCATCCCAAAGGGTTCGACCGCTCTTCATTCTGAACGACCAAGGCAGATGATGAAACCAGAGAAGATACTCGTCGGGACAGTCAAAGGCGTCACCATACTGCTTGCATAGGTCGGCTGGATATTGTGATACGGCGTTACTGCCCGTCAGTGTTCGGTCGAAGCCTATACCATTCTGGTCTGCCTGATGGTAGTAAGTGGCTGTCCAGTCAGGACGGAGGTTGGGACGCCACGTCCATGGTCCAGGGCCATAGTGATGGTTTTCGGCAAAAATATGATGCAGTCCGAGAGGCATCATATAGTTGACCACTGCCTCACGACTCTCAAGCATCATCTTTTTCACAGGTTCCACAAAAGACTCATCGCAGGTAAACGTCTGGCGCAGCCATTCATCGGCAATCTTGCTACTTGTCAGATGCGGATTCCATGACTGCCGCCCGAATGCATACCAGTTTGCCTGCGCAAAGTCATGGCCACACCAGTTCTTGTCAAGTCCTATGTTAGCTACACCGCAGGCTGCTGTCAGCGTCGATGGGTCAACGGAGGCGAAAAACTCCTCCCACATGGGGGCAAGGTAACAGAGATGATTAGCATGGCCAAGATATTCCTGGGTAATCTGGAACTCCACCATCGTCTTTGTCTTCTTCATTGCACCGAAAAGCGGACTGTATGGTTCGCGCGGCTGGAAGTCGATGGGACCGTTCTTTATCTGGATAATCACATTGTCACGGAATTTCCCGTCAAGTGGAACAAACTCGGTGTATGCTTGCTTTGCACGGTCGTTATCGTTCGGACTATAAACGAACGCTCGCCACATCACTATTCCACCGTATGGTTTTAGGGCGTCGGCCAGCATATTAGCTCCATCGGCATGGGTACGCCCATAGTCGTTCGGACCGGGCTGTCCCTCGCTATTTGCCTTGATAAGGAAACCTCCAAAATCTGGCACCGAACGATATATTTCCTTTACCTTATCTCGCCACCACTTGATAACATTCTTGTCGAATGGATCATTAACCTTCAACCCTCCTATTTTCAGCGGCGAAGCGTAATTGGCGGTGATATATATGCGGATGCCATACGGCCGGAAGATGTCAGCAGCCGACTTGAGTCTTTCGATATAGTCGTCATTTAGTATTTCCGCCTGAGCATTGACATTATTTAATACTGTACCATTTATGCCAACAGAGGCATTGGCTCGTGCATACTGTCTCAATAATCTGTTATTGATAATTGATTTCTTAGGATTGCTACCTTCCCAGAAGATACTTTTGCCAGCATAGCCACGTTCCACCGTTCCGTCGAGATTATCCCAATGGTTCAAAATGCGAAATTCATACTGCGGATTCTCGCGTATCTCTCCGTTTATGCCTGAACCTGTCTGTTGGAGTCGGAGCAAATGATAAACGCCGTAGAGAGCACCGGTTTCCGACGGTGACGATATGCAGACACCCCCACTCTCTCGACGAATTACGAAACCGTCTCTCTTCACGTTTTTCTCTGACGTCTTCCTAATTATCACGGTGTGTCCTTTCCAAGCCGTCAATTCACGCATGGCGATGTTGATAGTTGGTGAAGAAGCCTTGAAACCTTCAACTCTGACATTGCCCGTCGGAATATCTGCCACCTCTTGAGTAAGCCATAACCTGCTTCCGTCGTCAGCACTTGCCGCTAACGGAACAAGGGCTATTGCTGCTAACGACAGCAACAGTTCTGTTACGATGTACCTATATTTTTTCATAATCTGAAGACGGTAAATTAGTTAATCAGATATATCTTTTTCTGGCCGCAATATGTACAAATGACGGTAGCCCTACCGTCTGCAATCTTACCTATCTTCACATCAACACTCTCATCTGACGGTACAACATCTATGACCGAAGTATCAGTAATCGGTGAATAAGTCTGATAGCGGTTAGACTCTGTGTAGCCGTTGTCGTCGGTTGAGCGTATTGGTAACGACGGAATATGCAGCCGCTTGCCATCGACGCTGATATCGACTGTAGGAACTACTGGACGCTGTAGTGTCTGTCCGTGCTTGGAAAAACCAATACCGTGAAGATCGAACAAGCCCTGCGGACGTTCAGGCTGTGCAGCCGGCCTGCCCTGCCGCTGCTGTTGCTGAACCTCAGGTCCTTCGGCAATGAGATAGATGGCATGCTTACCCTTGAGTCCCTCTACTTCAGGAACCTCAACAGTAAACATTGTCGGCTTGTGCGCTGCGTCTGCAGCAACGCTGATAACACCTATCTCGCGTCCGTTATGAACGTCGTTGGCATAAGGTCCGTCAAGCATCACACGGATTCTAAAAGCTCCTTTGCCACTTGGAGTAAGCCATAGGTTCAGACAGGTACCGTCGCCTTTCTTCGTACCTTCAAAAGCTTTCACGCCCTTGGTGTCTTGGGCTAGGCCACCAAAGCCAAAATACTTGAAACCAACGATGCCGCGATTGGTTATGCCGGCAAGATCCATGCTGTTGTCCCAGTTGTCCCATGAATCTTGCATCCAGTTGTTACCGGTAACGTAACATGCTATACCAGCTGAATAATACTGATATGGATTCAGTCCGAATATCTGGAAGCCCTCACTCGTCACCTCAGCTCCTGTATATTCATTGCCATTACTTGCCTTTGCTGTCCACTCATTGTCCTTAACGTATGGGTCATAGGCCACGATGCGCACACGACCGCCATCAGCCACTTTCTTCTTGTCCCATTCAATCTTCACGGGAGCTACCATTGCCTGACGTGCAAATCCATAGCCGCGAGGCGGACGATGATAGAACACATACCACTGACCATTTATTTCCTGCAGTGAACCATGAGTGTTATGTCCGAAGTTTGTGGTTATCAACTCTGTACCATCTTCGTTTGGAACGACACCTCGAGAATCAACGAGCACACCACCAGAACGCCATGGTCCCAGCGGCGAATCACCGTATGCATATCGCAACGCGGAGTTGGTGTTGCCAAGTCCATATTCCTTTCCACTGTAGCCGGAGAACACCATAACGTACTTGTTACCCACCTGTCGTATTGATGAAGCTTCGAAAAAGTTGAAGTCGAGTGGATTCTGCCCTTTGTAAAGAGCCTTATACTCCGAGCCTTCCTTGTCGAGCAGTTTTCCGTCGCGGCTGCTGGCAGGAATGAAGGGATCAATGATTTCTGTACCGGGTCGCTTCGAGTACATCGTGTTCTGGTCGAGTTGGTAGGCGGTGGAGTGCTGAAAGCCGTAGAATACATATGCACGGAAGCCCTTAGCATAGTCAGGGTCTTTCTTGTCGGTTATATTCTCTACAAACACTGAGGGGTCGAAGTCGATGAGCGAGCCGGGCAGACACTTCGTACCGTCTTCTGTTAGGTTGACAGGAGTGAACGGACCATCGGGCCGGTCGCCGCGACATACCGTAGCTACACGTTGCCAACCGCGCGAATGTGGATAGAGCCAATAGGTTTTCTTACCTGTGACCTTGTCTTTCACCTCCACAAGGTCGGGAGCATACATCGTGTCCCATCTACCATTAACAAACCACTTGAACAGAGAACCTTCGTCGCGCCATTGCGAGAGGTCTTCTACGGGTGCTGACCACATGCGCACGTCTGGTCCGCAATAGCGAGTATATGCAAGGTCGTGGGAGCCGACAATGTAAGCTCGGTACTTTCCAGGATTGTCGGGATCTTCAAACACACGTGGTTCGCCGTCGGGCAAATGTTCCCATAGGGGAAGGTAAGGATTCTGTGCCGATATACCTAAGCAGCAGAACAGTACAAGCAGCAGACTTAATTTTTTCATTTTTCTTGTTTTTATTAATACAAATCTACTGCAAAATTACCTACTTCCTATAAAATCGGCATAAACCACGGTTTCATTATATTTACTTTTTGTCTCATTTGTATAAAGTTGCCGACACATATAGTGTTTGAAGGAACTGTTTCATTGTTCTATCTCTGTGGAGCAACATACTGGTAGCAGCCTATATCGGGCGCATCACCTCTGGCAATACGGTCGCGGTCGTCTAAGATTGGCAATGCCACAGCCCTGCCACGTGCTGTAGAGACAGAGTCGAGATGGAAGTCGTAGGCAATGTTCGTCTCGTCGATAAGACGGAAGTGTTGAACTCCCTGAACAGTGTCGGTGGGCGACTCCCAAATAATGTTCTTATATACTTTCGACTGAATTACAGAATCCTCAACCGATTCATATACAGGTGCCGGAGTGCGTATGATAGAATTCTCGAACACATAGCCGAAAGCAACAGTAGTATCTTTGACTTCGCCCATTATTTCGTCGGCAGAATAGCCGGTAATGATGGAATTCACACAATAGAACTGACGTAGTGGGATGTCGTATTTGCCTGAGTAGTTAGTGAATCGTGCAGCCACTCCCCTGCTGCCGCTGAAATAATAATACTGAGCCAGCGTAGAGTAGATGACAGCAGCAGAACCTCCATAGACTGCAAGACAATCGCCAAGCGTATTAGCAATAAGTGTATTAGCAATGCGGATATTGGCATTGGTGGTCCTTACTCCCGGGCCATTGCAATTATATACCGATGAATACTTGAGGTCAAGACGGTAGCATGTAGAGTCGTAGGCAGCAGAATCTACAACAATGCCATAATTGCTGCTATGCAGATCCAGTCCGGTAATATCGTTACCGGTACTTGAAGGATGGATATGTATGCCACGCCACTGTCCGCTGACTCTGTCGTATGGAAGATAGTCGAACATGTGGTCCAGACGGTCGCCGCGCATCACGACATCTTCCCCGTTGCTCCATATTACCAGACGACCGTAAACATCAATTCCGGCATTTGAACTAAAATAAAGTTTTGCCGGTGCGTAAATAGTAAGTGTAGCCGCACTATCTACACGAATACCATTACGTATAACAATCGGCTTGTCGTTGGAAATAATCGTATCGTGACGGACTATGATACTGTCGCAAAGGATAGCATCCCATGCCCACGACTGTAGCACAACGCTCTGCTGTACACCACTCTCAAGCGAGAACACAAGATTGTCTGAGACTTCTTTCGGAACGTTTTCTCCGTTGGTACCCGATGTCAGTTCAACAAACACACGGAGGCTGTCGCCTTTCCTTACCTCAAAGTCTGTGGCCATACTCCCCATAGTATTGTCGAGATAAGTGCCGTCAACATTAACCTTGAATCCTGTTTGATTGCCGCGTTGCAAACGCACTGACGATATTCGGATGCCGTCGCTGCTGTTGTTATATACCCAGAAAGAATATGTTCGTGAGGGAATACTGCTGAACACAGTATCCATCTTCAATGTATCTACTCCAAATGTAAGAACATTGTTAGAACTCGTTGAAAAAGAGTCGTTATCCGAACATGCGACAATGCTCGCAATGGTCAGTATATAAATAAAAAGTCGTTTCATCATATTGATAAAACGACTTTTTGTGTTATTTATTGCCTAAGCAGCAATTTGCATGTGGTCATTTGCCGAAATAGCGTTTTAGCAGACCTGCGAATCCTGCTCCATGTCGAGCTTCGTCCTTTGCCATCTCATGCACGGTATCGTGTATGGCATCGAATCCAGCAGCCTTGGCATTCTTAGCAATACGGAACTTGTCCTCGCAGGCACTTGCCTCTGCTGCTGCACGTTTTTCAAGATTAGTCTTGGTATCCCATACGCATTCACCCAGAAGCTCAGCAAAGCGCGAAGCGTGGTCTGCTTCCTCGAAGGCATAGCGTTTGAAAGCCTCGGCTATCTCAGGATAGCCTTCGCGGTCGGCCTGACGAGCCATGGCAAGATACATTCCTACCTCTCCGCATTCGCCATTAAAATGGTTGCGCAGGTCGTCAATCATCTCCTGGCTGACACCCTCAGGCTTGCCGTCACCAATCTTATGAACTGTAGCATACTCCAACTCTTCCGTCAGTTCTGAAAACTTGCTGGCAGGTGCTTTGCAGATAGGGCACTTCTCGGGCGGGTTCTCGCCTTCATAGATATATCCACAAACGGCGCAAATAAACTTTTTCTTCATAAATTTTCTATAGTTTAGACAGTTACTAATATTCTATTTCCGATTTGCAAAGTTATGGAAAAAAAACAAACCCCGCAAGTTTTTTGCGAGATTTGTTCGTTATTTATACGATGTCTATTCTATTTTTATTCTTTCCACTTAGCACCCTCACGAAGCAAGAACTTAATCTGACTTTTCTTTGACAGCTTCGGTCTGGCATATTCGCCTTCAAACAGTTGAATTGTTGTTGGCATCTTGTTATTGCCAACTGAATCAAGGGCTTCCTCAAGTGTAAGATAATCACCACGTCCCTTGCTGTCAACAGAATAGTCGGCATCAACGATAAACGGCCTCAATACCGGAATCTCTTCTGCTATAGCACTGGCAAGCAATCCTGCCACGACATGTGCTCCCCACACGTTATAGTGAGTATTATCCTGCCGCCCTTTCGGAACGCTGGGTTCTTCGCCAGGCTTAAACCACATGTGTAGTTTCTTCGATTTCTCCCTTCCCAGCTCCTGTTCGAGGTTGTGTGTTATCTTGTTTGCATCTATAAAGACAACGTTCATCCGCTTTGCCACATCTCTTGGTGCTATGCGATAGAGTCCGTGTGTATCGATGAGCGAGTCGCCTTCAATCATCTTCACACCATCCTTGAACGTCGTAGTGCGCAATTTCTCGTCGTCATCGTTTTCAGGTGCATTCACGAAAAAATTGCGGCGAACAACGCAGTTCATGAGCACTGGAATGCCTCCTTTCTCACGCGTTTCCCGAACAAACTTCGCAAGATTATAATCAAACGTACTTCCAGGATCTGTATGACGGTCTGCCTTCGGCTTCTCATCGTTATGTCCGAATTGAATGATGACATAGTCGCCGGGACGTATAGCATCAACAACCTTTTGCCAGCGTCCCTCATCGATGAAGCTTTTTGATGAGCGCCCATTGACAGCATGGTTGTCAACACGGATTTCGTCGTTGAAATAGCATTGTAGAGCCATTCCCCAGCCACGCTCCTTCTTGCCGCCGGAGATGTCCTTGTTAGCAGCCGTTGAGTCGCCAATTATAAATATGGTAGTGACATGGTCGTTTCTGAAAGAACACACAAGTGCCACTGTGCAGATAACTATAAATAATTTCTTCATCAATATTTTCATTTAATGAATTGATAGAAAATGTTATTATCTCAATCGTTCAACAAGTTCATCTGGTGTAACAAGCGATTGTTCGCCCGTCTCCATGTTTTTCAGAGTGACCTTACCTTCTGCTATTTCATTTTCGCCCGCAAGAACAACAAATGGAATGTTCTTGGCATTTGCATAACTCAGCTGTTTTTTCATCTTCACAGAGTCGGGGTACATCTCTGTACGAATACCGGCAGCACGTGCTTTAGCCGCTACTTGCATACAATAATTTGTCTCAGTCTCTCCGAAATTTATGAAAAGCAGTTCGGTTGTTGATACAGCATCCTTCGGATAAGCGTCAAGCTGGTTAAGAACATCGAAAATACGGTCAACTCCGAAAGATATACCGACTCCGGAAAGACCTGGCATACCGAAAATGCCGGTGAGGTTGTCATAGCGTCCTCCACCAGTGATGCTTCCTATTTCCACATCTAAAGCCTTTACCTCGAAAATAGCACCTGTGTAATAATTTAAGCCCCGGGCCAAGGTGAGGTCGAACTGTATTTCATTCTTAAGGCCTAACGTCTTCAACATATTAATAATGAAACGAGTTTCCTGAACTCCTTTCAGACCTGTCTCACTATCTCCCAGCACCTCAGCTATTGTCTCGAGTTTTTCTTCATTACTTCCAGACAACATGATGATAGGCTGCAACTTGGCTATCTGCTCATCGGAGAGTCCATTCTGTTGTAGTTCAGCATTTACATTGTCAATACCTATCTTGTCGAGCTTATCTATTGCGACAGTAATATCAACAATCTTGTCAGCAGCCCCGATTACTTCGGCAATACCAGAGAGAATCTTGCGATTGTTAATTTTTATCTGTACTCGCACACCGAAACGGCTGAAAACAGTATCAACAATCTGCATAAGCTCAACCTCGTTAAGAAGAGAGTCAGAACCCACTACGTCGCCATCGAACTGGTAGAATTCACGATAACGTCCCTTCTGGGGGCGATCGGCACGCCATACCGGCTGAACTTGATAGCGCTTGAATGGCAGTTGCAATTCGTCACGATGCATTACCACATAGCGTGCGAAAGGAACCGTAAGGTCGTAGCGCAAACCTTTCTCACAGAACTTTGAGGCAAGGTGCAAGGCATTACGTTCGCTTAGTTCATCAACAGTTGTTTTGGAAAGGAAATCTCCGCTGTTCAAAACCTTAAACAGCAGTTTGTCGCCTTCTTCACCATACTTACCCATAAGTGTCTGTAGAGATTCCATTGCAGGCGTCTCTATCTGCTGAAACCCGTATAACTGGTAAACACTGCGGATAATATCGAATATATAGTTGCGCTTAGCCATCTCCACGGGGCCGAAGTCGCGCGTTCCTTTAGGAATACTTGGTTTCTGTGCCATTACTTGCGGACTATTGTCTGTGCACGGTCTGGACCGATGCTGATTATACAAATTGGGGTTTCGAGTTCTGCTTCAAGGAAGGCAATGTAATCCTTGAATGCCTGAGGGAACTGATCTTCTGAAGTGAAGTTTGTCATGTCAGTCTTCCATCCTGGCAGTTCCTTGTAAACTGGCTCGATGCCTTGCGCAATGTCATATGGGAAGGAGTCTATCTGCATACCGTTCTGCTTGTATGCCACACAGGCCTTGATTGATTCAAAGCCGTCGAGGACGTCGCTTTTCATCATAATGAGCTTGGTCACTCCATTGACCATAATAGCATACTTCAGTGCAACAAGGTCAATCCATCCGCAGCGACGCTCACGACCAGTGACAGCTCCATACTCATGGCCAAGGTCGCGTATGGTCTTACCGGTCTCGTCGAACAGCTCCGTTGGAAAAGGACCTGCTCCAACTCGTGTACAATATGCTTTCATGATACCATACACATCACCAATCTTATTCGGGCCGATGCCAAGACCGGTACATGCGCCGGCACAGATGGTATTGCTGGAGGTGACAAAAGGATAACTGCCAAAGTCAACATCGAGCATAGTGCCCTGGGCACCCTCGCAGAGGATGCTTTTGCCGCTTCGCAGAACATTGTTTACCTCATGCTCAGAGTCAACAATCGGGAATTGGCGGAGATAGTCGATGCCCTCAAGCCACTTCTTTTCCACTTCAGTAATGTCATATTCATATCCCAGCGACTGAAGTATTGCCTCATGACGTGCTTTCGCCGCAGCGTATTTATCATCAAAGTTGTCAAGTATATCACCAACTCTCAAACCGTTACGGCTAACTTTATCGGTATAAGTTGGACCTATTCCTTTACCTGTGGTGCCCACCTTGTCTTTGCCTTTCTGTGCTTCGTAAGCAGCATCGAGGACACGATGTGTTGGCATAATGAGATGGGCTTTCTTTGATATATGGAGACGTGTTTTCAACTCATGACCGCTTGCCTCCAGAGCCTTTGCCTCGTCCATGAAAAGGTCGGGAGCAAGAACAACTCCATTGCCGATGATATTCACCTTTCCACCTTGAAAGATGCCTGATGGAATACTGCGAAGAACATATTTCTGACCTTCAAACTCAAGAGTGTGACCTGCATTAGGACCACCTTGAAAACGCGCAATAACATCGTAGTTAGGCGTTAAGACGTCAACTACCTTACCCTTGCCTTCATCGCCCCATTGGAGACCAAGGAGCACATCTACTTTTCCTTTATTCATAATTTATAATGTTTTATTTCTTCTCATTTACCACATGTAGATTTTTGGAAATCTTGTTCTGGCACTTTGTGCATACACCATAGAGATACAGTGAGAAACCGTCTTTACGGAATCTGGGCAGTTTAATCTCTTCTATCGCACGTTCCAATGTCCTCGACCTGATTTCAGTCACCTTTCCGCAAACCGTGCATATCTGGTGGCTGTGGCTGTTGTCGTCGTAGCAAGCTTCATATTTTGTTATTCCTTCGAAATGATGACGTATTACCAATCGGAGCTCTAAGAACAGACGTATGGTGTTATACAGAGTAGCACGACTGACCGGGAAACGGAACTTCCCTATCAACTCATCTCCAAGTTCGTCTAACGTAAAATGGCCATCCATATTATAGATAGCCTCAAGAATAGCATAGCGCTCAGGGGTTTTGCGTCGGTTGTTATGTTCAAGATAGTTTGTGAGTATCTGCTTTACAGACACCAATACTTTCTTCTTGTTTTCAATGTCATTTCTCATAAACCGCACAAAGTTACTACAATTTATTCAGAAATGCGACATTATTATTTATAAAAAATCTAAACTTACTGATTTTATTGCACTTTTAGCTATTCTCTCATAGACCAGTCCGAGGTTTGCAAACCTTATGACGGCATTCATTGCTGCTTTTTTTACTATTGGCGAGCCGCACTGTAGAGCAACAAGCGACTGATCGATAAATTCGTTGATACCTCGTTCGTTAGGTTCCTGACCATTCATGAACAGACGTGAAAGAACGTGAAAGCCACATAGCTGGTAAAGTTCCTTTTCACTTGCTATCCACATGTAAGCCTTTGCCGGCGCGTATGGAAGATACTGATATAGATTGTATGCTGCCTGCTCGGCAATCTCCTGTTCTGTGGTCTGCTCCATCCAAATATCGACTACTTCTGGCAAGATTTCATCTGCAGGCATAATCATTGTAGCAAGAATCTTACATTCTCGAACATTCTCCTTCCATAATGCGATGGCGAGGTCGTAGTCACAGCCTATCTCTTCTGCCTTTGCATGGAGTCTGGGAATAGTAGCCCCCCAATTAAGATGATAGCCAATACCCTTATCACGCATTGACTGCGCAACAGAACCATCCATCATCAGACGGAACGAATGCTTTATCTCTTTTATTTTATCCTGAATTCTGTCGTCCATATCAAGATTATCTGATGCCTATGGAGTAGTCACGGCTATATCGGAGCATTTGCTCTGCATACCCTTCAGAATAGTCAACGGTTACATCGGTAATCTGCCCGCTGATATCATACACCGGAGTAAGTACCGGATTGATGAATCCCTTATAAGGAGCAAGATTCAGTCTGCGATATCTTTCCAATACTTCATTGTGGAGTGCAGGGTCAACGTTTACTGCATATTTCTCTACCAGCAGGCGGGCAGACTCATAATCACCTTCACTCTTTATGCGTTGTATTTCAGCAAGCAGACGCGCAAAGAGCGAGCGGAGCCCCTCATAGTCGTTAATTCTGACATACGTTTTACCGTTGCGTTTTATCATCTCTATGGCATTGCCGTTGTCATAGCACCAATGGGCAATCAACGACCGGTTACGCATGTGAGCCTCTTCAATTTTGTTGCCTGGCGTAATACGAGTGAGCTGTGTCATGAGTCCGTTCATGATATAGCTGTAATATTGCGCCTTATACGCTTCCCTGTCTGGTGTGAGACCAAGTTCCACAAGTTTCTTGTCGGCAATGTAGTAAAGTCCGAATAGGTCAGCCCTTGCTTCTTCTATCGTATTGCCGTAGGCTTTGAGAGCATCCGGATCCACGCCTGGCAAAAGCTGTCCGCTGCCATGACCAAGACATTCATGCAGGTCGGTATGCAATTCATCACACACGTCGCCGTATCTGTCGATCAGCTCCAGTGTCTGTCTGTCAATTACAAATTCCTCCTTGAAACCATTTCCCTTTGCAGCACGGTTATATGCTTCTGTCAGATTACCTATGGTAACGCTCTTGCTTCCATATTCAGCACGTATCCAGTCGGCATTTGGAAGATTGATGCCTATAGCCGTTGACGGAAATTCGTCGCCTCCAAGCATGGCAGCACATATCACATTGGCTGTTATACCCTTGACGTGAGGTTTACGGAAACGTACATCGACGGGCGAGTGATCCTCAAACCACTGGGCATTATCGCTAATGGTCTGCGTGCGTTTTGTCGCTTCCAGGTCTTTATATTCTACAATGCCCTCCCACGATGCCTTCAGCCCAAGTGGGTCGCCATATACTTCAATGAAGCCATTGATGAAATCAACACGTCCGTCAACACTTCCAACCCATGCAATAGAGTAATCATCAAACAAACGCAAGTCGCCGGTCTTATAATACTCTATCAGCTTTTCTATTACGCTCCTCTGACTCTCATTTTCAGCTACAGTGGAAGCTTTTTCGAGCCAGTAGATGATATGGCCTATATATTCGCCATAGAGTCCGTTCAGGCACCACACCTGCTCTTTTATCTCACCTTTTTCCTTTACGAGCCTCGAATTAAGACCGAAAGAAGGAGCATGACTGCCGGCATTACGTTTCTTGCTGTCGTAGAATTGTTCCACTTCCTCTTGGGTAACTCCTTCATAATAATTGCAGGCCGACGTGAGTATCAAATCCTGACCTTCAGCCTTGTTTACTCTTTTCGGCAATACCTCCGGATCGAAAATCACTGGAACAAGTTCTTCTATAAGTTCATCTACGGTCATTCCTGTGACAATAGGCAACAACGAACGATCAGAGGCCTTTACAGCCTCTATGAAAAATGCCCGTGTGAACATAGGTTGGAACTTTTCACACCCATAATGGTGGTATATTCCGTTAGAAAACCATACCCTCTTCAAGTATGTCTCCAGATTACGGAATTCGTCGGTATCATGGTCGATAGCCGCAGTGGTATATACAACCTCCAAAACTTTACGTATTCGGAGGTTGAACTGCCCGAACTGGTCGAACGTGATATCCCTTCCCCAGAGAGTTGCTTCTGACAAGTAATATACGAGAGCCTTTTGCGAAGCCGTCAGCTGCGAGAATCCGTTGAGCCGATACCTGAGCATCTGTATATCCGCAAAGCGCTCGTCGCAATAGCAGAAGTCTGTCGGTTCTGTTGGTTCTGTTGATACCATTTTCTGTGTTTCTTCCTATTCTTATTTCTTTTTCTTGCCAGAGGCATGGGCTGTCTGATATTTCAGACGATAGTCACGTGGGGTCATCCCCATTATCCTGTAAAAAGAGGCATAGAACGACTGTCGGTTTGAGAATCCGACCATACTGCTTACGTCTTCAATCTTCAGATCCTGATAGCGCTTGTCAACAAGAATCGACATTGCCTCTTCTATACGATACTTGTTGATCAGAGAGGTGTAGTTCATGTGGAAACGCACATTCACCACTGCGGAAATGTACCGCGTGTTAGTTCCAAGGTCAGATGCCAGCATCTTGGCACTGTAGTTTTTGTCCTTGTACTTTTTCTGCATGACGATGATATTCAGGATTTTCTCCTTCATCTCATCCATGAGCTTAGGATTAACAAGAGTACGGTATGCCGCCTCTTTTTCCTTTTTTTCGGTAATGTTATACTTTGCCATTGTCACAGAAAATGAGTTGATTAATATTTTCTCTGCAAATATACAAATTTTTCCTATAAAATAGAAATTTTTTGTTCATTATTTATAAAAAAAATGCATTTTTCCACCTTTCCGGCGGAAAAATGCATTTTGAAAGAATAAATACTGTATTATTTTTATTTTTTCTCCTTGTCTTCTTTCTTTGCAATCGGTTTATATCTCTTGTTCAGTCCGTTGATAACATCCTGTGTAATATCATATTTTTTATTAGCATATAGAATGTTATCGCCAGCTTTTGATAAAATCATGTCGAATTTTTTGTCTTTGTTGTATGCAGTAAGGAAATGATTCAGGCTGTCGCGCAGAGCGTCGTTATATTTCTGAGTTTCTTCTGCCAGTTCGTTGGTAAGACGTGCCTCAAGCTCCTGCAGATCCTGCTGCTGCCTCTGAAGATTTGCCTGAACCTGTTCAGCCTGCTCACGGCTCTGGAAGCCGTTGTTCTGCAGCTTCTGCTGGAAGTTGTTGGCAGCATTCTGAAGCTGCTGACCTTTCTGCTGAAGCGTGTTGCGTGCGTTGTTGCTTTTCTTCTGGATAATCAGCGTGTAGTCTTTTGCAAAATTGTACTGCGACATCAGTGAGTCAACCTCCACATAGGCAATTCTAATACTACCATTGACAGAAATGTCTGCTCCTGTGTCACCTTCCTTTGAATCCATTTTCGGATTAGCGTTGTTGCAAGCTGCGAGGCTCATGGCAGCTACTGCCATAGCACCCCAAATGAAATTTTTCTTCATTATCATTATTATATTGTCAATTATCTTGTGATTAAAAAAACTTGTCCTGTGCTCTTGCCTCATTGTCCTGGTCCAGTACGCAGTGGATATTACGTTCTCTCATCGCATCAGAGTCGTGAATGTGCTGTGACGAGAACTCTCCGTTGCGCTTGAAAAGCAGCTTTACGCATAAAAATGCCATAGAGATAGCAATTATTAACGTAGTTATGAGCAGTAATTCAATCATTTTTATTAATTTTGCGGTTGCAAAGTTACGCAATAATTTGCGAAAACAAAAAAAATTATCATTAATAATGAATAAAAGTGATTTAAAACCTGCTGTTGTCTTCGAACAATTCGCGAAGATTAACGCTATTCCACGCCCGTCAAAGCGTGAAGAGAAGATGATTGAGTATCTTGTTGACTGGGGCAAGAGCCGTGGTCTGGATACCCAAGTTGACGAAACAGGTAATGTGATCATCCGCAAGGGTGCTACGAAGGGACATGAAAACATGAAGACCGTTATCCTTCAGAGCCACATGGACATGGTGTGCGACAAGCTTGTCGATATCGACTTCGATTTCGCCACCGATGCCATCCGTACAAAGATTGAAGGCGAATGGCTTACTGCCGATGGAACCACACTGGGTGCCGACGACGGCATCGGATGTGCCATCGAGCTTGCAATACTCGACAGTACAGACATTGAGCACGGTCCCATTGAATGCGTGTTCACTCGCGACGAGGAGACCGGACTTACCGGTGCCATGGGTATGAAAGCAGGATTCATGACTGGCAGCTACCTCATTAATCTTGACAGTGAAGACGAAGGCCAGATGTTCGTCAGTTGCGCTGGCGGACGGAACACCACAGCAACGTTCAGCATCTCACGCCATGAAGCCGCTCCCGGAGCATTCTTCCTCCGTGCCCAACTGAAAGGACTCAACGGCGGTCATTCTGGCGATGACATCGAGAAGAAGCGTGCCAATGCAATTAAAATTCTCGGCCGTTTTCTGTTTAATATTATCAAGAAGTATCCCGGAAAAATTCAACTTGCCGAATTTAACAGCGGAAAACTGCATAACGCCATACCACGCGACGGAAGCTTTGTCATCGCTGTTCCCAACGATTTGAAGGAGAACATCAAAGCCGACTGGAATGTCTTTGCCACGGATGTTGAAGACGAGTATCATGTTACCGATACACACATGCAATGGAACATGGAGAGCACAGACGCCATGCCGGTAATCGACGAGACCGTTGCATGCCGCTTCATATATGCGCTGCAGGCCGTTGACAATGGTGTATATGCAATCTGTCAGGACGAGGCTCTCGGCGGCATGGTTGAGACCTCGAGCAACATAGCAAGCATCCGGACGACAACCGACAGCATCGAGATGCTGTCGTCGCAACGCAGCAATGTCATGAGCAATCTCGACAATATGTGCAATACAATAGAGGCAACATTCGTGCTTGCCGGTGCCGAGGTGAAGCACAGCGACGGCTATCCTGCATGGAAGATGCGTCAGAAGAGCGACATCACCGACATCACTGTTGCCGCATACAAGAAACTGTTTGGCAAGGATCCCATTGTACGTGGAATTCATGCCGGACTGGAGTGCGGACTGTTCTCTGAGAAATACCCTGAAATCGACATGATTTCGTTCGGACCTACACTCCGCGGTGTTCATACTCCCGACGAAAAGATTCTTATCCCGACAGTACAGATGGTTTGGAATCATCTTCTTGAAATACTGAAGAACATACCGACAAAATAAACTGCAAAAGAATCCGTCATTTTGACGGATTCTTTTTATACAAAAAAAGAAGCACTTCTGCTTCTTTTCCTGCGGTGCGTACGGGACTCGAACCCGTGACCTCCTGCGTGACAGGCAGGCATTCTAACCAGCTGAACTAACGCACCAATATTTGTTTTGCAACGCTTCAGAACACCCCTGTTCCTCAATTGCGATGCAAAGGTACATACTTTTTGCGAAACCTCCAAATTATTTTGCAGTTTTTTTTCTAAAAACTAAAAAAAACAGGCAAAAACGATAACTGAGTGGTATTTTCCGCCATCAAATATCCAATCTTTGAGCGTTGCTATACGCTCAAAGCCCACTTTATCGAACAAACGCATTGACGCAATATTGTCGTTTCCAACAACAACATATAGCTGGTGCAGATGCATCACTCTGCGACAATAGTCTAACACAAGCCTGACAGCTTCAGAAGCATATCCCATCCTGCGCCATTTGTCGAAGACAACGATGGCCAGCTCAGCCCTCTGGTGACGCACATCGAAATTTGTTACATCGACTATGCCCACCGTCGCGCCTTCGTCGTTGTCGATCATCATCCTGACCTGACGGTCGTCGAACACGTCGAGACTCGTGTTGAGTATATATTTCCTCAACACATCCCTGCTGTAAGGCACGGTAGTAACGCCCACATCCCACAGTTCACGGTCGTTTTCCGTTTCATACAACACGTCTATGTCTTCAGGCTCAATAGCTCGCAGTTTTATCATATATATAAATAATGTACATTATAGAATAATTTCAAATTGAGTGATTATTATTTTTTTTGCCGGCGAGAAGAGTCCCAGCTGGGCATTCCTGACTTTGCATGCATTCATCAGTTCAATGACCTTGCGATATTCAAACGTATTTATATCGAAGACGAACAATACCGACTGGCGCTTTGGCTGGAAGTCTTCAATGAATTTTCTTACGTTCTCATTGTCCGCAACATGACACTCTGCCGTAAGTCCCTTTCTTCTTGCTATCTTCATGCATTCTTCGTTCATGGCTTCCGACCCTATGAACACAAAACCTGGGATATCCTTGCTGCCGTCGTAGAATCCGAGCGACAGCCGCATACGGTCCCACAACATCTTCACGAGTGCTATCATTGCGCGGAAATATATTGCCGCTTTAATCGGGAAGGTTATGAAGAAGCTCATGTGCCCGTAGTGCTTGCGGAAGAATATGAGCATAGCCTGATAGAATACGTGTACATATCGGAACGACGATTTGTGGGTGCTTTCGCCCTTGTAATGCAGTATGGGCAACGGAAGATACCAGTTTTCGAATCCGCCTTTCTTCAGCCTGTACGACAAGTCGATGTCTTCGCCATACATAAAGAAATCCTCGTCGAGCAGCCCCACCTTGTCGAGAGCCTTTCTGCGCAGCAGACAGAAGGCACCGCTGATGATGTCTATCTGCGCCGGTTTATCCCATGGCAGACTGCTCATGTAGTATTCCTCTGAGAATCCCAGCATTTTTTTCAGCGACACGAGTGGTGTGGGCAGTCCGCGTCGCGACTCCATTGCCACCGTCCCGTCTGAATTATACATTTTCACCCCTACCCCTCCGGCATTATGATGTGCATCCATAAAAGCGACAGCCTCCTCGATGGTATGTTCTCCGACGAACGTGTCGGGATTCAGCAGGAGCACATACTCACTTTCACTCTGCCGGATTGCAATATTGTTTGCACGTGCGAAGCCCAGGTTGTGGTTGCTCTCTACAATATGAACGCCGGGGAAACGTCGTGCCAGATATTCGCACGTTCCATCCTTGGAATGGTTATCAACCACATATACTTCGCTATCGATATTCTTCAGTGCACGCGAAAGACTGTCGAGACACTGCTCGACGTAGTATTTCACATTGTATGATACAATTATGACGACCAGTTTCATTCTGCGCCCTCTGTAAATGATTCACTATCGCAGCGTTCCTTCGACGGATATACGAACACCATCGACACTGCTGTGATGATAGCCAGATATCCGAATGGCACGCAACCGATAACATAATAAAGCAATGTATTTCCTATCATCAGCATCTCAAGCACCGACAATCTTACGACGCCCCACTTCTGCAATGCCTGCAGATGAGCGGTCATCAATTCCTGTTCCACGCTTCTGAACTTAAACAGTCTGAGCGCCAGGGGAATGCCGGCCAGGGTAAGAATCTCCATGATAGTAACCACCCAGAATTCCACAGCATTGTTGGCAGGTTCTGCCTTCTCTGCCAGCCCTGATTCATAACACACGGCAATTGCCACACATATTATTATCGCCTCCCAGTAAAGCATTGTCAGTATCAATCTCGTCCTCTTCATATTGTCTTGTATGTTTTTACCTTTCCTTCAGTTCAGTCCTGTTAACTATCGACCTGCCGAGCGTAACCTCGTCGGTATATTCCAGCTCATCGCCTACGCTGATGCCTCTTGCAATGACGCTCACCTTAACATTAAACGGCGCAAGCTTTCGGAAGATGTAGAAGTTGGTGGTGTCGCCCTCCATAGTAGAGCTCAAGGCAAGTATTATCTCGCTGATGCCTCCGTCTCTTACGCGCTCCACAAGCGAATCAATCTCCAGGTCGCCGGGCCCTATTCCGTCCATTGGCGAGATTATGCCTCCTAAAACATGATAGAGGCCATTGAACTGCTGTGTATTCTCCACCGCCATCACATCCTGTATATTCTCGACCACACATATCAGCGACGCATCGCGTCTGTGGTCGGAACATATCGGGCATACATCGTCGTCGCTGATATTATGGCATACCCTGCAGTACTTTACGTCGCGCTTCAGCGTGCTTACGGCATCCGCAAACTTCATCACCTCGTCAGCGTCCTGTCGCAGCAGGTAGAGCACAAGCCTGAGAGCGGTCTTGCGTCCTATGCCGGGAAGTTTTGCAAACTCTCCCACTGCCTTTTCGAGCAGCCGCGATGGATATTGTTGCTGTGTCATAGTCGTCCTTTGGTTTTATATCTCACTAAGTTCCAGCCACCGCATCGACTTCTCGTCGAGTTCGTCTTTCAGCATTGGCAGTCGCTTGCTCTTCTCCGTCAGCTCGTCGATAGTCAGCGTTCCGCTGCACAAGGCATCCTCTATTTCGTGCTGTTCCTTTTCAAGGGCAGCAATCTCCGCCTCCAGCTGTTCAAATTCTCGCTTTTCCTTGAACGTCATCTTCCGCTGATGTCGCGGCAGCTGTTCTGTGTCGGCGTCAGCTTTTTTTGCCGGTTTCGCCGGCGTGTCATTTTTATTATCGGCTGGCTGCATTGCCTGCCACTGCCGGTATTGCGTGTAGTTGCCTGGAAAATCCTTTATCTCTCCTTGTCCCTTGAATACGAGCAGATGGTCAACCACCTTGTCCATGAAATATCGGTCGTGGCTCACTACAATCACACAACCGGGGAAGTCGGCCAGATACTCCTCAAGAATCTGTAGCGTCACGATGTCGAGGTCGTTGGTTGGCTCGTCGAGCACGAGAAAATTCGGGTTCTTCATGAGCACGGTGCATAGATACAGTTTCCTGCGTTCCCCACCGCTGAGTTTATACACATAGTTGTGCTGCTGTTCGGGCGTAAAGAGGAAATACTGCAGGAGCTGCGACGCGCTCAGATGCTTTCCCCCTCCGATGTCGATATAGTCGGCAATGGCTGAAATCACGTCGATCACCTTGTCTTGCTCGTTGAACGACAGCCCCTCCTGCGAGAAATATCCGAATCTTACGGTGTCGCCGATAACAATTTTTCCCGAGTCGGGCTGCAGCTCACCGAGCAGCATCTTCAGGAATGTGGATTTGCCGGTGCCGTTATTTCCCACGATACCCATTTTCTCATAGCGTGAGAAATTGTAGTAGAAATCCTTCATTATCACGCAGTCGTCGCTCCATGCCTTCGAGATATACTGGCACTCAAAAATTTTTGAGCCTATATACACGTTGCTCGACTTCAGTCGCATCTGTCGCTCCTCCAACCGTTGCTTCGCCACCTTTTCCAGTTCGTAGAATGCCTCCTCGCGGTATCGCGCCTTGTGGCCTCGTGCCTGCGGCATCCGCCTCATCCATTCCAGTTCGGTGCGGTATAGATTATTTGCACGCGCAATCTCGGCACGCCGGTTGTCGATGCGTTCCTGACGCTTTTCGAGATAGTAACTGTAGTTGCCGCGGTATGTATATACCCTGCGGTCGTCGAGTTCTATTATTACCGAGCAGACGCGGTCGAGGAAAAACCTGTCGTGGGTAACCATCAGCAGCGTCCTGTTTCCTCTTTGCAGGAAGCCTTCCAGCCATTCTATCATTTCCAGGTCGAGATGGTTGGTAGGTTCGTCGAGAATTAGCAGGTCGGGCTCTGTCAGCAATACATTTGCCAGAGCCACTCGTTTCTGCTGCCCTCCGCTCAACTGTCCCATGGGCTGCTGGAGATTGCGTATCTTCAACTGCGTGAGCACCTGTTTTGCCTTCAGCACTTTGTCTGGGTCGCCATGATGGTTGAAACAGGCGTCAAGCACACTTTCCTCCGGGTCGAAGGCAGGCGACTGTTCCAGAAATCCCACCTTGATATCGCGTCGGAAGATGATGTCGCCACTGTCATAGCCCTCATGTCCAGCAATCACCGACAACAGTGTCGATTTCCCGGTTCCATTCTTGGCTATCAGGCCCACCTTCTGCCCCTCGGCAATCGAAAAACTGATGCCGTCGAACAAAACAAGCGCTCCGAAGCTTTTGGTGAGATTCTGTACGTCTAAATATGGTGTCTCCTTAGCCATTCAGTTCGGTATTGATATTCTCTATATAGTCAAGCACCTCGTCGCGCCCCCGTTTCTTTTCCGACGAGGTGACAAATATCGGCGGAAGCTCCTCCCATGTCTCCAGCAGTTTCTGCTTGTATGCCTCCACGTTTTGTGTCGCCTTCGCGGCACTCAGCTTGTCTGCCTTTGTGAAAACGATTGAAAAGGGAATGCCGCTCATGCCCAGCCAGTCGATGAATTCAAGGTCGATATTCTGCGCTTCAAGGCGGATGTCTATGAGCACAAACACGTTTGCCAGCTGCTTTCGTTGCAGGATATATCCCTTTATCATCTGGTCCAGCCTTGCCACCTCGCTCTTCGAACGCTTTGCGAATCCATAGCCCGGCAAGTCAACCAGATACCACTCTCGGTTGATGAGAAAGTGGTTTATCAGCAGTGTCTTTCCCGGCGTTGCCGAGGTCTTTGCCAGTTTCTTGTTGTTACAGAGCATGTTGATGAGGCTCGACTTTCCCACGTTCGAGCGCCCGATAAAGGCATACTCCGGCTTAGTATCGTTAGGACACATAGCCTCACGCGGGGAACTGAGCGTAAATTCTGCTTGCTTTATTATCATATCAATACATCTTTTATCTTTTGGGCTACAAAGGTAATCATTTTCCCGTAAATAGACAACGTTCTGCATATTTTTCAACAATTTTTCCAGATTTTCTTTGGAGGTTTTTCTTTGGCAGATACAGAATTATAATGCAAAAAAGTCCCGAAATGCTTTGGCGTTTCGGGATTTTTTTGTAATTTTGCAGCCGTGGTTTCTGTACCAGCGCCCAAGCGGGGCGCACGCCGAGGGGAACGCAGGCGGCTCGCCTGCACCTGCAGAAAGGCATCCTAAGGCATACGGACTCCACTATTTTCGCTGGTAAAAAACGAGAAGCATTGTGCTTCGTCTTGTAAGTTGAAACGTGAGAAATTTCAAAAGTACACAAGATGACATGGTGGCTCTCTCACGCGATAGCGTGGGATTGTTGTATCACTATATCTTTGTACTTAGGTAATTCTCACGACCTCAACTTAGGGATGTAGGACCGCTTCAGTTCCACGTCTTTTTTTGTGTCCTTTTCCAAGCGGCCACAGGAGAGAATCACTGTCGCGAGAATCAACTTAATAACACAACAAATATT
>CAMOEW010000028.1 GCA_946612625.1 uncultured Prevotella sp. | reverse complement strand
CCTCCATTTTTATTTCTTCTTTTCTAACATCCCTTTTGTCAAGATACCCTCCGAAATCTGTTCATCGTTATCAACCGTTTTCGACATGTACCAATTAATACGCTGATCTATTGGATTGTCGCGGTCTATACTGACAAACCTTAAACTCATTTGCTCTTCAACCTGCCATCCTAATTTGCTCATATAGTTTAATAATGACACGTGAGAATTGAAAACAATTTCCTTTCCGTTTTCGTCAACTAATAAAGATTCGGATGGCATAAACGATATGTGGGTTTTGCTTCTCATCCCATTGTCAATATATACCTCTCCCGACGAATAGTATGAAACCATGCAATAAACCTTATATGGTCTTTGTGCATAACATATACCACAAATAAAAATGAAGATGACAATAAAGATATTTTTCCTCATAAATAACGCTATTCAATTGTGGTTTGGAAATACTTTTGACAAGACTTCATTGTGCGCCTGACAGGACTCGAACCTGCACGTCGTGAAACACCAGATCCTAAGTCTGGCGCGTCTACCAATTCCGCCACAGGCGCTTTCTTGAGATAAGTGGATGCAAAGTTAGGCATTTTTCTCCTATTTGCCAAACTTTTTTCCGTTTTTCTTGCTTTGTTCCTCAAATAATGACGTTTGTTGATGCAGAAGTCCTATTGTTCCGAACGAAACCATTTCCGCGATTACAAAAATGCCGTCGCTCCGAACGACTGCATTTCCTCGATTATAATAATATCATTGTTCCGAACGACAGCATTTCCAAAATTTCAGAATTCCCGTTGTTCCAATCGACGCCAATTCCCAGATTTCAGAATTCATTTCGCAAAAAATTGCTCCCTTATGACTGCTATTGCGCCAGCAGTGTGCGAGCATACTCTATGATGGTGTCGATACCACGTAGGAAGTCGGTGTCTGTAATAGCAATATTATAGTCCGGGTCGATGCCGAACTCCGTCTGCCGACCTTGTGCATCATACATCGGGCACGCCGAGAAGCGCACCGTCCACCCATTTGGCAGACTGCTGCTCATGGGCATGCCCGAACCGCCTCCAGTGCGGTCGCCCACAATGCTGACGTTGGGCAGCACCTTCATGTATTTCACAAATTCGTTGGCGGCACTGAATACCCCCCGGTTTGTAAGCACGCATACCGGCTTGTGCCATCTTATGTTGCTCGACGGTACGAGAATCTGTTCCTCCATTGGAGAAAAGTCGGAGTGTCCGGGACCCGTCTTGTGCTGCATAAATCCCACGAGCGTAGGCTCGTGAACGAATCGTGCTGCCAGCCGCTCGGCATAGGTAAGGTCGCCGCCGCCGTTGCTGCGTATGTCGATTATCAGTCCACGGCATGGCATAAGGTCGTAGAGAACCTCGTCGAGGTTGCCTTCGCCTATGGCCGACGTGAACGACTCGTAGCGCACGTAGCCAATGTTGTCGTCGAGTGTGGTGTATTTCAGTCCTGATGCAATTTTGTAGTCGCGACCCAGATATTTGCGCTCCAGTGTGTCGCTGAAGTTGGTGGGGTAGTTGTCTTTCCATTCCCAGTAGCGTCCTAAGTCGGCTGCCGACGACAGATTGACGTGACCGTCGCGCAATTCGCCGAGCATGTCGGTCATAACCTCAAATAATTCTCTGCTCGACATACGCTCGTCGATGCGGACCTTGTATTTGGCATGAACGGCATTCCAGTCGAGACCGTATTCCTGCTGCTTATAGTCGAAGAAACAGTATTGCTCGTCGATTATCTTCCAGAGTGCCTCGAAGTTGCCATCGGCAGTGTCGCTCATCTCTTCCTCGTTGACACACGATGCAAGACATAAGAGCGAAACGAGAAACATTGCTATTGATTTTTCCATGTTATGTCGAATTTACGTACAACACCTATCATGAAGCGATGGGAGTAGATATGCTGTTTGATATAGTTTACGTCGGACTGCTGGTAGTCGCCGAGATAGCCTGCACGGAGTGAGAACTTGCGATGCACGTTAAGGTCGAGCATCACTTGCTGGCGGAAAGTGGGAGCAGAGACGAATGTGGTGAAGACCACGTTACGGTCGTAGTTTCCGCGTTGGAAAATCTCGTAGTACGACTGTCCGTAGTGGGGCGAGAACATCACTCCGAATAAAGGTAGCTGCAGCTCGTAGTTAAGTGCTGCCTTGCGTCTGAACAGTTTGAAGTGGAAGGTTGCAGCCACCGTTGGCATGATGTTCAGGTGGAAGCGTGCCTGTGCCGGGTTGTTTCCGTTCGATGTGTTGTAGATGAATCCAGCCCCAAGGTTTCCCACGCCTCCGGCTGCAAGTCGGAGCCTGTCGGAGAACAGGTGCCAGCTGCAGAGTTTGCCCCAGAAGAAGTCGTAGGCTCCCTCTATCTCGCTCACATCGTCGTGGCGGTCTTTAACAAACGATATGTTGGCCTGGTGCTCAAGCAGTGTGCTCCAGCGGCGGCCGGCCTTCGAGCGTTCCACGTTCGACAGGAATGAGAGACCGACGCCACTGAAGTGCTCTTTCGACAAGTATGTGTCTTGAAGAAATGTTCCCCCCACGCCAATTGTCTGGGCTGAGGTGACAGTGCGGCTCTCCTGTGCCAGAAGCGAGGTGGAAGAGAGCATCAGCACGACGGCTATTATGGTTTTCATTTCTTTGCGTTTAAGTGTGTGTTACATGTCTTCGTCGTCGAACAGGCTCAGCTGACCTGTCATCTCGTCGATAACCTGCTGGCCGCTCTTGCCCTTGTCTGGGTCGAGGTCCTCCATTTCCATTTCTTCTGTGAGCTCCGTATCCTCGGTCTCTTCTTCCGGCTTTTCTGGGAATCGCGTCGGCTCCAGTTCGACTATGCTTTCAATATGGAAGGTGGTAATGCGTTTGCCTTTAGCCTTGAAACCCTTAACGGTGATAAACTCTTCGGCATCTATCTCATCGCTCGGGCGCACGGCATCTGCACCGCCGTAGTTCACCTGAATGCGGGGGAATGTGGTGTCGGTGAGCAGTATGAGTTTTGATGCGGGATTGTCGCCGATGAAATTCTGCTTGTTCTTCTTTGCCTCGAAGACGAATCGCTTCAAGTATGGATAGCCGCTGTTGTCGGCATCGAATAGAACGGCGCACCAAACCTTGTTGGCATCGTATTTCTCTATCTTTATGATGTTCGGCTCATAGTGGTTGTTGACATCGAAGTTCGTAGCGTAGTAGTCGCCATTGTTGAGAACCACGAGAATCTGGTCGCCGTCGTAGAACTCGCCAAGCATCGTGCCGTGCTCATCGTAGTTCAGGCGGTTCACGTCGGGATCCCACCATACTTTTCTGCCTCCGAGGGTAGAGTGGCCGTGGCTTTTCAGTCCGATGCGGTTGATGGGCTTCTTCGTCAGCAGATTGCCTTTCGAGGCACGTCCCTTGATGAGAATCTCCGAGAAATCCTTCTCCATGAAGATGCTCGACGGACGTTTTATCGAGCTGTTCATCTCAAGTGTGATTTTTATTTTCTCTGCCTCGCCGTTCGGATTGGCTGTGAAGTACATAACCTTCGAGCCCGGAGTGCCTTGCGTAAGGTCGTATTCACGGTCGCGCGTTATTGCCGGGACGTTGAAACGCTTGATATAGTAGTAGCCCTTCTTTCCATCGCGATACACCATGTTGTATATTGTGCGTTTGTCGTTCTTCTTGAACACACCGAGCCATAGTACGTTCTTGCCGACAAACACCTTGTCGGCAACTCGTATCACCTTGAACTTTCCGTCGCGATAGAAGATGATGATGTCGTCGATGTCGGAGCAGTTGCACACAAATTCGTCTTTCTTCAGGCCGGTTCCGATGAAGCCGTCCTGACGGTTGATATAGAGCTTCTGGTTTGCCTCGACAACCTTTGTGGCCTCGATGGTTTCGAAGTTGCGGATTTCGGTCATGCGTGGATGGTCGGCACCATACTTATCTTTGAGAAACTGGAACCAGTTGGCAGTCACCTCAACCATGTTGGCAAGGTCGCGGTCGATGTCTGCAATCTCCGCCTTTATGCGGGCCATCAGTTCATCGGCTTTGTCCTTGTTGAATTTCAGTATGCGCTGCATCTTGATTTCCAGCAGTCGCAGGATGTCGTCCTTGGTCACCTCGCGCACCATTTGCGGATAGAACGGCGTCAGCCGCTCGTCGATATGTTCGCAAACAGCGTCGATATTTGGGGCTTGCTCGAATTTCTTGTCCTTGTAGATGCGCTCTTCGATGAATATTTTCTCTAATGATGCAAAATGCAGTTGCTCAAGCAGCTCGTTCTTGCGTATTTCTAGCTCTTGGCGTATAAGGTCTTTGGTGCGTTCGGTGGAGTGGATGAGCACATCGCTGACTGTGAGGAACTGCGGGCGGTCGTCGCTGATGACACAGCAGTTGGGCGAGATGTTCACTTCGCAGTCGCTGAAGGCATAGAGAGCGTCGAGAGTCTTGTCTGACGATACTCCTGGTGCGAGATGTACGAGAATCTCCACCTTTGCGGCTGTGTTGTCTTCCACCTTGCGGGCTTTGATTTTGCCCTTGTCGATGGCACGCAGAATAGAGTCGATGAGTGTTGCGGTATTTTTGCCGAAGGGGATATCGCGAATGACGAGCGTCTTCGGGTCGAGCTTTTCAATCTTCGCACGCACTTTCAGCACTCCGCCGCGCTGACCGTCGTTGTATTTGCTCACGTCGATGCTTCCGCCGGTGGGGAAGTCGGGATAGAGGTGGAACTCCTGTCCGTGCAGATAGCTTATTGCTGCATCGCATATCTCGCAGAAGTTATGGGGCAGGATTTTCGACGACAGCCCGACGGCAATGCCCTCTGCTCCCTGAGCCAGCAACAGTGGGAATTTCACAGGCAGTGTGATTGGCTCCTTGTTGCGGCCGTCGTATGACATCTGCCATTCTGTTGTCTTTGGGTTGAACACGGTGTCGAGTGCAAACTTTGTCAGGCGGGCTTCTATGTATCGTGCTGCTGCGGCATCGTCGCCGGTGAAGATGTTTCCCCAGTTGCCCTGGCAGTCAACGAGCAGGTCTTTCTGCCCTAATTGTACCAGGGCGTCCTTTATGCTCGCGTCGCCGTGAGGATGGAATTTCATCGTTTCGCCGACAATGTTTGCCACTTTGTTATACCTGCCGTCGTCCATGCGCTTCATCGTGTGCATGATGCGGCGCTGAACGGGTTTGAAGCCGTCTTCTATATGAGGCACGGCGCGTTCGAGGATTACGTAGGAGGCATAGTCCAAAAACCAGTTCTGATACATGCCGCTGAGATGATGTACGGCCGAGGCATCGAATCTGTTTGCAGGTTTGTAGTCGTTCAGAATTTCGTCGTTCTTTATTTCGTCGTCCATTATCGTTTTTAAACAATTTATTGATGTGTGCAAAATTACGAAAAAAATTTGGTTTTTCGCTCATTTTGCCGTACCTTTGCATCCAAATTTGCAAATTTTATGGAATTATGGCACAAGAAGATGTATTTAAAAAGATTGTGAGTCATTGTAAGGAATATGGTTTTGTGTTCCCTTCAAGTGACATTTACGATGGATTGGGTGCTGTCTATGACTACGGTCAGAACGGCGTTGAGTTGAAGAATAATATCAAGCAATATTGGTGGAAGGCAATGACTATGCTTCACGAGAATATCGTAGGAATAGATTCTGCCATTTTCATGCACCCGACGATATGGAAGGCATCAGGACACGTCGATGCATTCAACGACCCCCTTATCGACAATCGCGACTCGAAGAAGCGCTATCGCGCTGATGTGCTGATTGAGGACCAGATAGCAAAGTACGACGAGAAGATAGAAAAAGAGATAGCAAAGGCGCGCAAACGCTTCGGCGACTCGTTCGACGAGGCTAAGTATCTGGAAACCTCGCCGCGCGTGGCAGAGACGAAAGCCAAGCGCGACGCACTGCACGAGCGCTATACAAAAGCAATGCAGGGACCCGATCTTGACGAGTTGAAGCAGATAATACTTGACGAGGAGATTGTTGACCCGATTAGCGGTACGAAAAACTGGACGGACGTGCGCCAGTTCAACCTGATGTTCTCTACGGAAATGGGAGCTTCGGCCGACGCTTCGATGAAAATCTATCTTCGTCCGGAAACGGCACAGGGAATCTTTGTTAATTATCTGAACGTGCAGAAGACCGGTCGTATGAAGGTTCCGTTCGGTATAGCACAGATAGGAAAGGCATTCCGAAACGAGATAGTGGCACGCCAGTTTATTTTCCGTATGCGCGAATTCGAGCAGATGGAGATGCAGTTCTTCGTTAAGCCGGGGACAGAGCTGGAGTGGTTCCCGAAGTGGAAGGAGGCTCGCATGAAGTGGCATCTGGCTCTTGGCTTCGGGGCTGAGAACTATCGTTTCCACGACCACGAGAAACTGGCTCATTATGCTAATGCCGCTACCGATATAGAGTTTAAGATGCCATTCGGATTCAAGGAGGTAGAAGGCATCCACAGCCGTACAAACTTCGACCTCTCACAGCATGAGAAGTATTCAGGCAAGAGCATCAAGTACTTTGACCCGCAAACCAATGAGAGCTACACACCGTTTGTCATCGAGACGTCGATAGGCGTTGACCGTATGTTCCTGTCGGTTATGTGTCACTCATACGAGGAGGAGAAGCTTGAGAACGGTGAGACACGCGTGGTGCTGAAACTGCCTGCTGCCCTCGCTCCTGTCAAGCTCGCGGTGATGCCGCTGGTGAAGAAAGACGGGCTGCCCGAGAAGGCACGCGAGATTATCGACGACCTGAAATTCCACTTCAACTGCCAGTATGACGAGAAGGACTCCATCGGAAAGCGCTATCGTCGTCAGGATGCCATCGGCACTCCTTACTGTGTTACTGTTGACCACGACACTCTCAATGACGGTTGTGTTACTCTGCGCTTCCGTGATACCATGCAGCAGGAACGCGTGAAGATCAGCGACCTTGCTGGTATCATTGAAGACAAGGTGAGCATCACCAGTCTGCTTAAGAAACTGAAGTAAAGTGACATGAGACAAGATGAGTCAGACTATGATCAGACAATCCGATAAATGGGTAAAAAGGCTGCTGCCTTTTTACCTTTTCTCACTGTTGCTCTCGCTGTCGTCATGCTCTGAAGTGGACAATACCGTGGAGGAGTATGATAATTGGCTGACGAAGAACACGGTGTTTGTTGCCAGTCTTGCTACCGACTCGATGGCTACCGGCAATTTCGTGAGATATAAAAGCTGGAACTACGATGCATCGATTGCCGGAGGCGACACAGAATATATATATGTTAAAGAGGAGATTCGCGGCTCAGGGACGGAATGCCCGGAATATACAGACACGGTACTCGTGCACTATTCTGGCCGGCTGCTGCCGTCGCTCACCCATACCGACGGCTACCGTTTCGATGCATCGTTTGAAGGCACGTTCAGCCCCGACACCAGTTTGCCGGCAAGGTTTGCCCTTAATAGTGGAAGCCTGATTAACGGTTTCATCACAGCCCTTATGCACATGCATGTAGGCGACACGTGGACGGTGTATATACCATATACATTAGGATATGGCGTTACAACAAGCGGCAGCATACCAGCGTACAGCACTCTGATCTTCCAGATTCAGCTTGCGGAGATAAAGAAACTGAAAGCCGTCACCGAGTAGCTGTTGTGTAGAAAAATCAGTGATTCCAGCTATAAGTCCTTGTGAACTAAAGCTGAAACCACTGACAACATGAAACGGACGGGTTATCGTATGAACAAAAGTTCGCGGTATTTAGGCAACGGCCAGAGAGCATCGTCAACAATTAGTTCGAGCTTGTCAATCTGATAACGGATGGTATCCATCTTCGGTGCCACGGTGTCGTGATAGGCAATGGCTTTCTCGTGCTCGTTCTCTATTTTGTTCGCAATCTTGCGAGCATTGACGAGTTCCTCTACGCCATGCTCGATTGCTGATATGCGCTCGGCGATTTCCTCAATTATTTTCATGTTACGTGCCGACAACTTCTCCGCCTTGTCAACAGGGAAGACTGCACTCATGTTCTCTACATTCTTAAGTAATTGACTCTGGTAGTGTGTAGCCACGGGTATGATGTGGTTCATCGAAAGGTCGCCCATGACACGAGCCTCAATCTGTATTTTCTTGGTGTAGGTCTCCCATTTTACTTCGTTGCGTGCTTCAAGTTCTTTCCTGGTCATTACTCCGAGGCTCTCAAACATGTTGATGCTTGCCGCATCAAGGTAACGCTCGAAAATTCTTGGACACGATGTTTCAACATCGAGACCGCGCTGCTTTGCCTCTGCTACCCACTCGTCGCTGTAGCCATTGCCGTTGAAGCGAATGGGTTTGCATATACTGATGTCTTCGCGCAGAATGTCTATGATGGCGTGGAACTTTGCAGTATGGCCTGTTCCGGCGGCATATTTCGCGTCGTCCTTAATTTCAGCAATGCGAGCGTCAACGCGCTTCTTGAAGTTTACAAGGGCTTCGGCTACTGCAGAATTCAACGCAATCATGGCGCTTGCGCAATTGGACTCGCTGCCCACTGCACGAAACTCGAAACGATTGCCAGTGAACGCAAAAGGCGAGGTGCGGTTGCGGTCGGTGTTGTCGATGAGCAGTTCGGGAATCTCCGGAATGTCCATCTTCATGCCTTGTTTGCCGTCGATTGAGAATAGGTCTTCCTTATCTGATTTCTCAATGTGGTCAAGCAAATCGCTAACCTGCGCACCCAGGAACGAACTGACGATGGCTGGAGGAGCCTCGTTGGCTCCGAGACGGTGGGCATTTGTGGCACTCATTATGCTCGCTTTGAGCAGTCCATTGTGACGATATACTCCCATGAGTGTCTCTACGATAAACGTAGCGAAACGCAGATTTTCTTCGGCACTCTTGCCGGGAGCGTGTAGAAGCACTCCTGTATCTGTGCTTAACGACCAGTTGTTGTGTTTGCCGCTGCCGTTGATGCCGGCGAATGGCTTCTCGTGCAGCAGTACACGGAAACCGTGCTTGCGGGCTATCTTCTTCATCAGCGACATCAGCAACATATTATGATCTACGGCAAGATTCGTCTCCTCGAAAATAGGTGCCAGTTCAAACTGGTTCGGCGCAACCTCGTTGTGTCGGGTCTTGCAAGGAATGCCCAGTTCGAGAGCCTGTATCTCAAGGTCTTTCATGAATGCCTGAACGCGGTCGGGGATGGTGCCGAAATAGTGGTCGTCCATCTGCTGGTTTTTTGCCGAGTCGTGACCCATCAGTGTACGGCCGGTCAGGAGGAGGTCGGGACGTGCTGAGTATAGACCTTCGTCAACGAGAAAGTACTCTTGTTCCCATCCGAGATTTGAAGTAACTTTTTTTACGTCAGGATAGAAATATTTGCACACATTGGTAGCGGCTACATTGACGGCGTGCAGAGCTTTGAGCAAAGGTGCTTTGTAGTCGAGCGATTCACCGGAGTAGCTTATAAATACTGTTGGGATGCAGAGTGTGTCGTCGATGATAAATACCGGACTGGTGGGATCCCATGCAGAATAACCGCGTGCTTCGAACGTTGAGCGTATTCCGCCGGACGGGAAACTTGATGCGTCGGGCTCCTGCTGTACGAGCAGTTTGCCGCTGAACTCCTCTACCATACCGCCTTTGCCGTCGTGTTCGATGAACGAATCGTGCTTTTCGGCTGTGCCCTCGGTCAGTGGCTGGAACCAGTGAGTGTAATGTGTTACTCCGTTCTCGGTAGCCCATTGTTTCATGCCGGCAGCTACGGCATCGGCTACTGTGCGGTCGAGGCGGGCGCCATTGTCAATCACGTCAACCATCTTCTCATAAACATCTTTGGGAAGGTATTTGTACATCTTCTCACGGTTAAAAACCTTTTTGCCGAAATATTCGTAAGGTCTTTCACTTGTTGTTTTTACGTCGAGAGGCTTCTTCTTGAATGCTTCGCCGACAACCTGAAATCTTAATGTCTCCATAATCAAACTTGTTTTAACAATTTACTATTTAACAAATAACAGTTCTGGCACTTCATCCTAACCAAAGCTCTATGCGATGCAAGGCTTGCTCGGTATCTTCGTGTGAGCCAAAGGCTGTGAAGCGCACATAGCCCTCGCCCGAAGGACCGAATCCAACACCTGGTGTGCATACCACGCGGGCACCATAGAGCATCTCTTCGAAAAACTGCCAGCTTGGAGTGGCGTTGGGCGTACGCATCCATATGTACGGTGCGTTCCTGCCTCCATATACATCGAATCCCATTCGACGCAATGACTCTAAGAGCAGGTGTGCATTCTGCATATAGTAGCTGATGGTGTCGTGTACCTGCTGCTTCCCTTCAGAAGTATATATTGCTTCGGCTGCACGCTGGCTAAGATAGCTTGTGCCGTTGAACTTAGTGCTTTGACGCCGGTTCCAAAGTGGATTCAAACGTATGCGCTCGCCGTCTAATGTTGCTGCGGTGAGATCTTTTGGTACTATAGTGTAGCCGCAACGTACACCTGTGAAGCCGGCAGTCTTCGAATAGCTGTGGAACTCGATGGCGCACTTCCTCGCACCACGAATCTCATAAATCGAATGGGGGATGTCGGGGTCTTGGATATATGCTTCGTAGGCTGCATCAAAGAATATGAGCACGTCGTTCTTGAGGGCATAATTCACCCACTTGCGCAACTCTTCTTTTGAGATAACCGTACCAGTAGGGTTGTTAGGATAGCATAGGTAGATGACATCAACCCTACGTGTCGGTAGTTCTGGAACGAAAGTGTTTTCTGCTGTACATGGCATGTAATATACGTTGGACCAGCAGCCGTCTGTGCCTTTGACGCCGGCACGTCCAATCATGGCATTTGAATCTAAATATACGGGATAAATAGGGTCGGTGACGGCAACGGAGTTATCCCAGCGAATAAGTTCCTGAATGTTGCCGGTGTCAGATTTCGCTCCGTCGTTGATAAATACTTCGTCGATGTCGAGATGGATGCCTCGGGGCAGAAAGTCGTTTTTAAGGATAGCTTCGCGAAGGAAGTCGTAGCCCTGTTCAGGACCGTAGCCTCGGAAACCGGATTTGGTTCCCATCTCGTCGGCCGCTTTATGTAAAGCCTCGATAACTGCAGGACAGAGAGGCTGTGTTACGTCGCCAATGCCGAGTGATATCACATCGGCACTTTTGTGTGTCGCCTTGAAAGCATTCACCTTCTTGGCGATGTCGGCGAACAGATAGTTGGTCGGTAACTTAAGGAAGTGCTCGTTTACTAAGGCCATAGAATATACTGTTTAACTATTTAAAAATTACTATTTATATCTCCGTCGAAGACAAACTCTGCCGGACCTGTCATATAGACGTGATTGTCGGTCTCGTTCCATTCAATGTCGAGCGTGCCACCGTCCATGATGATGCTTACATTGCGACCGCAACGTCCTAAAAGGGATGAGGCGACGGCTGTGGCACAGGCTCCGGTTCCACATGCCATTGTGATACCGCTGCCGCGTTCCCATACACGAGTGCGGATTATTCTGTCAGAATCTATGCGCGCCAATTCAATATTGCATCGTTCAGGAAATGCCACATGTCGCTCGAGTTTGCTCCCGATTTCCTCAACACGGTCAACTTCATCAGTGAAGATGACGTAGTGAGGATTGCCCATTGACACGAATGTACCTTCAGGTAGGGTGCTCGTAGGGTGATATTGTTTCTCGTAATCTAAACGTGGCTCACCCATATCAACAGTCACGCTTTCCACTTCTCCGTCGCTTACGTGCAATTGGATTGTCTTTATGCCAGCAAGCGTCAGTAACTTGAATTCGGTCTTGCCAGTCAACCCTCGGTCATATACATATTTTCCGATACATCTTGACGCATTGCCGCACATCATTGCTTCAGAACCGTCGGCATTGAAGATACGCATCGAAAAGTCTGCCTCGGGTATCGTAGAAAGCCCAATTAGCACCAGCCCGTCGGAACCGATGCCTTTGTGACGATCGCTCCATAAAATGGCTGCTTTAGTGGGATCGTTAATGTTGTTTAATGTGGTATCAACATAAATGTAATCATTACCCGTACCGTGCATTTTGGTGAAGTGTATCTTATTTGTCATATTGTTCTACTTTTATTGCGTCTGCTTACTTTTTGTTTTGTTTGTGCTGCAAAGTTACGACAAAAGGAAAGATTATGCAAGGATTTTGTGACAATTCTTTTTGTTATAATGGTGCTTTGATGATAATTTATAAGAAAAATGTATTGGCCGACTTTCGAGTTGTAAGAAAAAGGATGTAAAGCGTTTCGAATTGAAAGTACGGCGGTGAATTAACTTTTAAAATGATATTCGTAATATGTCGTGAACGGCAGTAAGGTATTAACTTTGCACCAAGGAACGGATTGCATGCGTCTCGTTCTGGGATGTTTCACTTAATATTAAAATGATATGAAAAAGATTGAAGCAATTATTAGGAAAACAAAGTTCGAGGAAGTGAAGGAAGCATTACTTCGTTCGGATATTGACTGGTTTGAGTATCACGATGTGCATGGCATCGGACAGAGCCGACAGGAGCGTATATATCGTGGCGTGCAGTACTCTACGGATGTTATCGAGAGGGTTGCCATCACCATTGTATGCCGCGATCAGTTTCTTGAGCCGACGGTGAAAGTGATCTTGAGGGTAGCTCATACAGGTGAAGTGGGTGACGGTCGAATATTTACGAGCGAAGTAATTGATACATACAGTATCAGGACGGGAGAAAACGGCGATACTGTACTAAGGGACAAGAAATAAACAGTATTAAGTAGCAATATAATAATATAAAGGTATGAAAGATTTGTTTTTAGTTTCAACAATAGACGTCATTTCCGGTGTCGATACACTTTGGGTGTTATTAGGAGCAATGCTTGTATTCTGGATGCAGCCCGGTTTTGCCTTGGTTGAGGCAGGTATGACAAGATCGAAGAATACGGCAAACATCCTAATGAAGAACTTCTGTGATTTTATGTGTGGAACGGTTCTGTTTTGGTTCATTGGTTTTTCGCTGATGTTCGGGACGGATCATGGTGTTGCAGGGTGGGACGGATTCTTCTTCCGCTCTAACGGTGGCAACGACAATCTGCCTGTTCCGGCATTTTTCATCTTCCAGACAATGTTCTGTGCTACTGCGGCAACCATCGTCAGCGGTGCTATGGCCGAGCGTACCAAGTTTTCTAATTATCTGCTATACTCCATCCTCATCTCGGCTATTGTATATCCCATTTCAGGCCATTGGGGGTGGGGAGGCGGCTGGCTCGCTGAACTTGGCTTCCATGATTTTGCTGGTTCTTCTATGGTTCATGCGTGTGGCGGCATGCTGGCATTGGCAGGAGCGATGGCCTTGGGACCGCGTATCGGTAAGTACGACCGTGCCCGTCACAGTCGTGCAATCCCAGGCCATAATCTGACTCTCTGTGCCCTCGGTGTCTTCTGTCTATGGGTTGGATGGTTCGGTTTTAACCCATGTTCAGAACTTAGTATTTCAGGCGAGAGTGCCATCCACTCGGCACATGTCTTCATAACGACGAATATGGCTGCTGCCACGGGTGGTCTTGCTGCACTCATCTACACGTGGTTAGTGGATGGCAAGCCCTCGCTCTCTATGGTATGTAACGGCGTGTTGGCCGGACTGGTGGGTATCACTGCTGGTTGTGACTGTGTTGATGTATGGGCTGCTGCAGTTATTGGTGTCATTACTTCTGCATTAATGTGCTATTCGGTTTCGTTTATTGATAAGAAACTGCACATCGACGATCCTGTAGGTGCCATTTCCGTTCACGGAGTAGGAGGTGTCGTGGGAACAATCCTTACCGGTTTTTTCGTTAATCCGGAAATCAACGGTATCGAGACAACCGTTCTCACGCAGACGATTGGAGCATTGGCTGTTTGTGCATGGGCATTTGGAATGGGGCTTGTGATTTTCTACGGACTGAAATATACGGTTGGTCTGCGTTGCGACAAGCGTATAGAGGAGGAGGGCCTTGATGTTTATGAACATGGCGAGGCATGCTACAACTAATTTAATATTTAGAATTATGAAGGCAAAAAGATTTTTTGGAATAATTTTTTTTGCAATGGCAGCACCTGTATGTATTGTCAACGCCATCGCTCAGGATAAATTCAAGGCAACTATTGCGGCTGACTTTGTGAGCAATTATATTTGGCGTGGACAAGACATGGGAAATGTGTCGCTACAGCCAACGCTCGGCGTCGCCTACAAGGGGTTCTCGCTATCTGCATGGGGTAGTGTCGGACTGACAAACTCCAGCGACACCAAGGAGTTTGACCTGACATTCTCATATAGTACAGGCGGATTTAATGTGGGTATCACAGACTATTGGACTAATAACGGTCAAGATCCCAAGAATCGCTATTTTCTCTATGGTGCACATGAAACGAACCATGTGTTCGAGGCTAACGTCGGCTACGATTTTGGTATTCTGAATGCTCAGGTGTATGTCAACTTTGCCGGAAATGACGGCACAAACAAAAGCGATAAACGGGCATATAGTACCTATGTGGAGTTATCAGCACCATTCAGGCTTGCTACTTGTGATTGGACTGCGGCGGTAGGAATCGTCCCGATGGCCACCAGCAGTTATGGAACCACAGGCTTCGCGGTGACAAACGTTTCATTGAAGGCAGCAAGGGAAATTTGTATCACCGACAAATTTGGCATACCATTGTTTGCACAGGTGATTGGCAATCCGTGTTCCCAGAAGGCCTATTTTGTGTTTGGCTTCACTCTTCATCCGTAATGTGACCATATAATCGTAGCTAAAAATGAGGCAGGATTTTTTCCTGTCTCTTTTTGCCTGATTTTTGGACTTTATATCGCAGGAAATTATTAATTTTGCACCTTGGTATGAATAAACGTTGTAGATTTCATTTAGGTTACCATTTTTTGGCAGTTCTGACGGTGGCAGTATGGGGCGTGACATTTGTCAACACAAAGCTGCTGTTGTCGGCAGGTATGCTTCCGATGGAAATATTCTTTGTCAGATTCATAATAGCTTATCTCTGTATCTGGACTATATCGCCGCGCAGACTTTTTGCCGACAATTGGAAGGACGAATTGTGCTTCCTGTTTTTGGGAATTACGGGAGGCTCGGTCTATTTTATTGTTGAGAATACTGCTCTTCAGCTAAGTCTGGCAAACAACGTCTCGTTCATTGTGTGTACTGCTCCTCTCATTACCATGTTGTTGGCAATCCTTGTTATTAAGAGTGTAAGGGCCAGTGTTCCCCTTGTCGTAGGCTCATTAACGGCGCTAATTGGCATGGGTCTTGTGGTATATAATGGTCATTTCGTGTTACACCTTAATCCCCTCGGAGACCTCTTGGCATTTGCGGCTGCAATTTGCTGGGCTGTATATAGCTTGCTCATCAAGCGCGTATCTTTGCGCTATAAAGCTACGTTTGTTACGCGGAAGGTGTTCTTTTATGGAATTCTGACTGTTCTGCCGTTCTTCATAATGGCATCTTTTGCCGAACTGCCCGGCATTGCACCATGGCGTTTTCCGTTGGCACGAATGACTGAACCGGTTGTTTTCGCCAATCTGCTTTTTCTCAGTGTAATGGCTTCATTCGCATGTTTTCTTTGGTGGAGTGTCGCCGTGAAGAAGCTTGGTGCACTGCGCACGAGTAATTATGTGTATCTGAATCCGGTATTTACAGTTGTTGCCAGTTCGCTGATACTGAGTGAGCCAATGACACTAATAGCATTTGTGGGCAGTGTGCTCATTCTTATAGGTGTTTATATCGCCAACCGTCAGGGTATAGCTCAATGATTATTCTATTGTTGCTGAGACAATCTTTGAATTGAAAGATCGTACTTATGGTTTTGTTTTAATTTGAAAGTATTTTGTGGATTATGCTTTCAAATAGTTACTTTGTGCGAAAATGTAGCAATAAGATTTTCATGGTATGATGCAAAGAGAAAGAAAATACAGTACCTTTGCATGCAGAATGAAAGATTTAGCTAAGAATGATATGACAAAGTGTAGCACAAATGGACTCTATCAAGAACAATATGAACATGATGCCTGCGGTGTTGGCATGATTGTGAATATTCATGGCGGCAAGAGCCATCAATTAGTAGATGATGCGCTTCATGTTCTCGAGAACATGAGACATCGCGGTGCTGAAATAGGCAAAGACGGCGACGGTGCTGGCATCATGCTTCAAATCCCACATGAATTCATACTATTACAAGGTATTCCTGTGCCTGAAAAAGGAAAGTATGGAACGGGTCTGGTGTTTTTGCCTAAAGATGTTGAGGCGCAGCAAGATATTCTTAGCGTCATCATCGAGGAGGTGGAACGCGAAGGACTTCAGCTTATGCATTTGCGTACGGTACCCACTAACCCCGATTGCTTGGGCGAGAGAGCTCTTTCCACAGAACCCGACATCAAGCAGGTATTTATAACCGGTGTGAGTGATGACAAAATAAATATTTTCCCACGTACATTATATATTATAAGAAAGCGTATTGAAAGGCGCATACACCACAAAGACTTCTATATCTGCTCACTTAGCAACACAAATATTATATATAAGGGAATGCTGTCGAGCATGCAGGTTCGGCAGTATTACCCTGACCTTACCAATCAGTATTTTACGAGCGGACTGGCATTGGTGCACTCGCGATTCTCGACGAATACATTCCCAACATGGTCTCTGGCTCAACCTTTCCGACTATTGGCGCATAATGGCGAAATAAATACCATACGTGGAAATCGTGGGTGGATGAAGGCGAGAGAAAGTGTTTTGAGCAGCGAGGCTTTGGGCAATACCAATGATATCGCTCCCATTGTTCAGCCAGAGATGAGTGATTCAGCCAGTTTAGACAACGTCTTTGAATTCTTAGTTATGAGCGGACTCTCGTTGCCGCACGCTATGAGCGTACTTGTTCCTGAATCGTTCAACGAGAAAAACCCTATCAGTGAAGACCTGAAGGCATTCTACGAATACCATTCGATATTGATGGAGCCATGGGATGGCCCGGCGGCACTGCTTTTCAGCGACGGGCGTTTTGCTGGTGGAATGCTCGATCGTAATGGATTGCGCCCTGCGCGTTACACTCTTACGAAAAGTGGTACGATGGTGGTGGCATCAGAAGTAGGAGTAATGGATTTCGATCCACAGGATATTGCGGAAAAGGGAAGACTGCAACCAGGAAAAATTCTGCTTATTGATACTCTGGATGGTAAGATTTACTATGATGGTGAAATTAAGCAGCAATTGGCATCAGAACATCCATATCGTCAGTGGCTATCGACGAACCGAATACAATTGGAGAAACTGAAAAGTGGCAGGCACGTGGAGAATTCTGTCGGCGACCTGTTAGCCAACGAATTTCTCTTCGGCTACGGTGAGGAAGACATCACGAAGACAATCGTTCCCATGGCCGTCAATGGTCAGGAGCCTACGGCTTCAATGGGTAACGACACCCCGCTGGCAGTGCTCTCAAGTCGTCCGCAGGTGCTGTTTAATTATTTTCGTCAGCAGTTTGCTCAGGTGACAAACCCAGCCATCGATTCCATCCGTGAGAACCTTGTGATGTCTCTCACAGAATATATAGGTCGTGTGGGGACAGGCATACTGAACCCTAATGAAAGCAACTGTAAGATGGTTAGGCTTCCGCATCCGATATTGAACAACACACAGTTGGACATATTGTGCAATATAAGATATAAAGGATTCAACACTCTTAAGTTGTCATTGCGTTTCAGTGACGATATTCGTGAGTCTCTCGACAAACTGTGCAAGGATGCCGAACAGGCTGTTGATGACGGGTACAACTACATCATTCTTTCAGACAAAGATGCTGATGGACCATTCATCCCATCGCTTCTTGCAGTATCTGCCGTTCACCATTATCTTATCAGCATTGGAAAACGTGTTCAGACAGCCCTTATTGTGGAGAGTGGCGAGATTCGCGAGACCATGCACGCAGCACTGTTGTTGGGTTATGGTGCTTCGGCACTCTGCCCCTATATGGTGTTCGCCATTCTTGACGATTTGGTTCGGCGTGGAAAGATTCAGGAGGACTATGCTACGGCCGAAGCCAACTATATAAAGGCAGTCAAGAAGGGACTCTTTAAGATTATGGCAAAGATGGGCATCTCAACCATCCGTTCGTATCGTGGTGCTAAGATTTTCGAGAGCATCGGACTTTCTGAGTCGCTATTGAAAACATATTTCGGCACTGACGTTAGTACTATTGGCGGAATAGGATTAGAAAAGATAGCTGCCGATGCCATAAGCCGATGGAATGATAAATTAGAATCGGCGAGTAGCAGTTTATCATTTCTGCCTAATCAAGGTCAGTTCCATTGGCTTAAAGACGGAATAAGACATGCGTGGAATCCTGAGACTATATCTACTTTGCAACAGGCTTGTCGTAAGGGTGATTATCAGAAGTTTAAGGAGTTCTCTCGACTGGTGGATGAGAAACAAGAACCAATATTCATTCGTGATTTCCTAAGCATAAAGCAGCATCCCATAGATATAAGTGAAGTGGAGCCGGTCAGCGAGATTGTGAAACACTTCGTCACAGGGGCTATGTCGTTCGGTGCCCTGTCGAAAGAAGCGCATGAAGCCATCTGTATTGCCATGAACAAGCTAGGTGCACGAAGCAATACTGGTGAGGGAGGTGAGGACTCCGAACGTTTCCATACAGATGTTGAAGGAATTTCTCTATCGTCGAAAACAAAGCAGATAGCCTCCGGTCGTTTCGGAGTTACTACAGAATATCTCGTGAATGCAGAGGAACTGCAGATTAAGGTGGCCCAAGGCGCTAAGCCTGGTGAGGGAGGCCAACTTCCGGGCTTCAAGGTGAATGAAATAATAGCGCGTACACGCCACTCTATTCCTGGAATATCACTAATTTCACCACCACCTCACCACGACATCTATTCGATAGAGGACTTGGCTCAACTGATATTCGATTTGAAGAATGTCAATCCGATAGCCTGCGTTTCTGTGAAACTTGTGGCCGAGAGTGGCGTCGGAACAATAGCAGCAGGTGTGGCCAAGGCAAAGGCCGACCTGATTGTCATCAGTGGTGCCGAGGGAGGTACCGGAGCAAGTCCTGCCTCGTCTATGCGTTTTGCAGGTACTTCTCCAGAAATAGGACTGAGTGAGACACAGCAGACGCTTGTTCGTAACGGTCTGCGTTCTGGGGTGCGCCTACAGGTTGACGGTCAGCTTAAGACCGGTCGGGATATTGTTCTTATGGCATTGCTTGGCGCCGACGAGTTCGGTTTCGGCACTACGGCACTTATAGTACTTGGCTGTGTAATGATGCGCAAGTGCAACCTGAACACCTGTCCGATGGGCGTGGCTACACAGAATCCACGTTTGCGCGAGCATTTCTTGGGGCGCGCCGACTACTTGGTGAACTATTTTTCGTTCCTTGCCGAAGAAGTGCGTGAGTATCTGGCCTACATGGGCTTCCGCTCTCTCAACGATATAATCGGCCGTTCCGATCTTATCGAATCAAAGCCGTCGGTGCTCCATCTCGACAGACTGTTATATAAAGAAGAAGGAGAGATACGATTTACTGGCGACGTTAGTAAACCAGCGGTTCCCCTTGGAATGCAAGGACCTGTACTTGACCAACAGATGCTGACAGCTGCGGCGAAATCTCTTGGACAACAAGCCGAAACATTGCTCGACTTCACAATCAAGAATACTGATAGGGCTGTCGGTGCGATGCTCTCTGGCGCAATAGCAAAGAATTATGGTCATGCAGGTCTTCCCGACGATACCATTCAGGTGAAGTTTAAGGGCTCGGCAGGACAATCGTTCGGAGCTTTCCTCGTGAGTGGTGTGAGCTTCAAGCTTGAAGGCGAGACCAATGACTATTTCGCCAAGGGACTATCCGGTGGACGTATTGCCATCCTTCCCCCTGTGCGTTCCAACTTTGCCGCAGAGGAAAATATCATAGCCGGCAACACCGGACTCTATGGTGCTACTTCTGGCGAACTATATGTAAACGGTCGTGTGGGCGAGCGCTTCGGAGTGCGTAACAGCGGTGCTATTGCTGTTATTGAAGGTGCCGGCGACCATTGCTGCGAGTATATGACCGGTGGGCGCGTGGTGGTACTCGGCCCGACGGGTCGTAATTTCGCAGCTGGCATGTCGGGAGGTGTAGCCTACGTGTGGGACAAGAATCATGACTTCGATTATTATTGTAATATGGATATGGTAGAGATCAATCTCGTTGAGGAATCAAGTCGTCGCAAAGAGCTTCACGAACTAATCCGCCAACACTATCTCTATACTGGCTCGAAACTGGCCCGCGCCATGCTTGACGACTGGCCTCGCTATGCTGAAGATTTTATTCAAGTTGTACCCATTGAATATAAACGTGTGCTGCAGGAGGAGCAGATGCGCAAACTACAACAAAAGATAGCAGATGTTCAAAGAGACTATTGATATGAAGAACCCGAAAGCATTTTTGGAGATAGCGCGACAGGAGGCCGGCTATCGTCCGATACACGATAGGATACACGATTTTGGAGAGGTTGAGCAGACGTTAAACTCGCGTGAACGCCGTCAGCAAGCTTCTCGCTGTATGGATTGTGGTGTGCCTTTCTGCCATTGGGCTTGCCCATTGGGTAACAAGGCACCGGAATGGAATGCTGCTCTTGGCGAGGGCGACTGGGAGCGAGCCTATCAGCTCCTCTCTGCCACCAATCCCTTTCCTGAGTTCACAGGGCGTATATGTCCTGCGCTTTGCGAAAAGGCTTGTGTGTTGAATCTGTTCAACCATGAGCCTACCACTAATCGAGAGAATGAGTGTGCCATCATCGAAGGTGCTTTCCGTGAAGGCTATTTACAGCCGCGCATTCCTCGCCGACGCAATGGGAAACGTATTGCCGTCGTAGGCTCTGGTCCTGCAGGTCTTGCAGCTGCCGATGCGCTCAATCAGATGGGCTATCAGGTGACAGTTGTCGAGAAGAATGAGGCTGCTGGCGGACTGTTGCGCTATGGCATACCCAACTTCAAGCTCAACAAGGCTATCATCGACCGGCGCATCCGTATTATGGAACAGGAGGGGATTTCCTTCCTGTACAATAATGAGGTTTCCACAAACCCTTCCCAAGGAGGTAATGCTGAATTACCAGCTGTCACGTTGGGAGAGACTTTCGATGCCGTCGTCTTAGCAACCGGCACTCCAACCGCACGCGACCTTAATATCCCAGGCCGTTCACTCAGAGGTGTTCACTTCGCCTTGGAATTGCTGGCACAACAGAATAGGGTGCTGGCTGGTTCCGAGATTGCTAAATCCGACCGTATAACAGCCAAGAACAAGAATGTGTTGATTATCGGTGGCGGCGATACCGGCAGCGACTGTATCGGCACGGCTCACCGTCAAGGTGCGAAGAGCGTAACCCAGATTGAGATTATGCCAAAGCCGCCCGTTGGCCCCGACGACCCACAAAATCCATGGCCTAACTTCCCCCGGACGTTTAAGACCACATCATCGCATGAGGAGGGATGCACGCGTCGGTGGAACATCAATACACTCGAATTCCTTGGTGATGCCGATGGCCATCTGACAGGTGTTAAAGTTCAGGAGATTGACTGGAAACCCAATCCCGCCGGCAGACGCCCGTTGATGGCGGAAAAGGGAAAGCCTGAAATCATCCAGGCAGAGCTTGTGCTGCTTGCTATGGGCTTCTTCAAGCCTGAGCATCCCAGCTATCCTGCAAATGTATTCGTCTGTGGCGATGCGGCACAGGGAGCGTCGCTTGTTGTCCGTGCCATAGCCAGTGGACGGCAGACGGCTGCCAAGGTGGATGCGTATCTTTCTAAAAAATAGTAAAATAGAAAACAGCCAAATTATCAATAATATGACAAAGTTTATCTTCGTAACAGGGGGCGTTGTCAGTTCGCTTGGAAAGGGTATTATCTCGGCTTCGATAGGTAAATTGTTGCAGGCTCGTGGCTTCAAGATTACCATTCAGAAGTTCGACCCATATATAAACATCGACCCTGGTACGCTGAATCCCTATGAACACGGTGAGTGTTATGTTACGGTAGATGGAATGGAGACCGACCTTGACTTGGGACACTATGAACGATTCACAGGCATACAGACCACGCGCCACAATTCTCAGACTACAGGACGCATCTATCAGACGGTCATCGACAAAGAGCGACGGGGCGACTATTTGGGACGAACGATACAAGTGGTGCCTCATATAACCGATGAGATAAAGCGTCGCATCCAGTATCTTTCAAAAGACGGCTACGACTTTATCATCACCGAGATTGGAGGCACCATAGGCGACATTGAAAGTGCTCCGTTCTTAGAGTCCATACGCCAGCTGAAATGGGAGCTGGGTAAAGATGCTGTATTTGTGCATCTCACATACGTACCTTATCTGAAAGCAGCGGGAGAGTTGAAGACAAAACCCACGCAGCATAGCGTGAAGGAACTACAGTCGGCAGGTATTCAGCCCGATATTCTTATTCTCCGGACCGAGCGTCATCTTGATGACCATCTGCGTGGTAAGGTTGCTGGTTTCTGTAACGTAGATTTAGAATGTGTCATCCAGAGTGAAAATCTTGACAGCATATACGAGGTTCCGGTAAATATGCAATATCAGGGTCTTGATGCGGCAATATTGCGTAAGATGCAGATCCCTGTCGGAGAAACACCGAAACTGGGACCTTGGAACCATTTTCTGGAATTGCAGAAGAATGCCAAGGATGAAGTGCATATCGGTCTTGTGGGAAAATACAATCTTCAAGATGCCTACAAGAGTATCAGCGAGAGTCTCTCCCATGCTGCTACATACAACAATCGCAAGTTGAAACTTACTTTCATTAATTCCGAGGAGTTGGTAACATCTGATAACAGTCTGTTAGAGCGTCAAGACGGCATCGTTATCTGTCCTGGATTCGGACATCGCGGCACGGAAGGCAAAATTCTTGCAGCAAAGTACTGCCGTGAACATAATGTTCCGTGTTTTGGCATTTGTCTTGGTATGCAGATGATGGTAATTGAATTTGCTCGCAATGTTCTTGGGCTAAGCGACGCTTGCAGTCGTGAGTTCATCGATGCGTCAGCATGCGACTCTCCGCATTGTGTTATCGACCTGATGGAGGAACAGAAAATGGTGTCGCAAAAGGGAGGCACGATGCGTCTCGGTGCCTACGATTGTGAGTTGCAGAAGGGTAGTCGCGTGCAGCAAATCTATGATGAGGAAATTATTCGAGAACGCCATCGTCATCGTTACGAGTTTAATAATGATTATATTGTTGAATTTGAACATCATGGAATGAAATGTTCCGGCCGTAACCCTGAGACCGAATTGGTCGAGATTGTTGAGATGCCCGAACTGCACTGGTATATCGGTACACAGTTCCATCCGGAATATGAGAGTACCGTCTTGTATCCTCATCCGTTGTTTATGGATTTCATAAAATCGTGCTTGTAGAATGGAACAGCTGAAACATGAATGTGGAGTGGCTATGGTGAGGCTTCTCAAGCCCTTGGAATACTACGAACGAAGATATGGAACGCGTAGTTATGGCCTGAACAAACTCTATCTGATGATGGAGAAACAACATAATCGTGGGCAGGAGGGAGCCGGTATCGCGAGCGTTCGCCTCGACGTAGAGCCTGGCAATGAGTACATGTTTCGGGAAAAAGCTCTTGGAAAGGATGCCATCACAGAGATATTCTCGCGCATCGACGGCAATTTTGTCGGAGAGGTCTATATGGGTCACCTGAGATACAGCACCACTGGCAAGAGTGGTCTGAAATATGTTCATCCATTCTTGCGGCGTAATAATTGGAGGGCAAAAAACCTTTGCATGTGCGGTAATTTCAATATGACCAACATCGACGAGATTTTCACTCGTCTTACGGCACAGGGGCAGTATCCGCGTATTTATTCCGATTCTTATATCATGCTTGAGCTGATGGGCCACCGTCTTGACCGTGAAGTGGAGCGCAACTATTCCGAAGCACGCAGTGCCGGTCTTGAAGGTATAGCCATTACTGAGTATATCGACAGCCACATGGATATGACCAATGTCTTGCGCACGAGTATGATGGGGTTTGACGGAGGTTATGTAGTGTGTGGAATCACCGGCAGCGGTGAGATGTTTGCCATGCGCGACCCTTGGGGCATACGTCCCGCCTTCTATTTTCTCGACGATGAGATTGTGGCGCTTGCATCAGAGCGTCCGGTGCTTCAGACAACTTTTGATATAGCCACCGATGATGTAGAGGAGTTGCCTGCCGGAGTCTCTCTTGTTGTAAACCGGCAAGGACGTGTAAGCCTTACAGAGGTGATGCCCCCTGCCGAGGAGAAACGCGGTAGCGCATCATGCAGTTTTGAAAGAATTTATTTCAGCCGTGGCAACGACCGTGACATATACCGTGAGCGCCAGCGGCTTGGCGAACAACTCGTTCCTATAATCAAGGATGCCATTGCAGGTGATGTGGCGAACACTGTGTTTTCGTTTATCCCAAACACGGCCGAGGTGGCTTACTATGGTATGCTTCACGGCTTTATGAAGATGGGACATGATGTCCGCTTCGAGAAGATAGCCTGGAAAGACATCAAGCTCCGTACGTTTATTACTGGCGACAATCAGCGCAATGACCTTGCAGCCCACGTCTATGACGTTACCTACGGTGTAGTACGTCCAGGTGAGGATAATCTTGTCGTTATCGACGACAGCATTGTGCGCGGCACGACATTGAAGGAGAGCATAATAAAGATTCTCGACCGGCTCCGTCCAAAGAAAATAGTCATAGTCAGCAGTGCTCCGCAAATACGCTATCCCGACTACTATGGTATCGACATGGCACGTTTGGAGGAGTTCTGTGCGTTCCGTGCGTGCATCGAACTGCTTATGGAACGTGGAATGCAAAGTTACGTATTGCGCACATACTATGAATGCCTCGACGAGTTGAAAAAGCCTGCTTCTGAGATGACACTTCCGGTGAAGCATCTGTATGAGCCGTTCACTGTTGAGGAACTGAACCGCAAGATGGTTGAGATGCTGCGCCCGGAAGGTGTCATAACGCCTATCGAACTGGTGTTCCAGAGTGTCGAGGGATTGCACGCTGCCTGTCCGAATCATCGAGGCGACTGGTATTTCACCGGCAATTATCCCACGCCTGGCGGAATACGCCTTTGTAATCAGGCGTTCGTGAACTATATAGAACAAAAATCGTGAAACAATTCAGAAAATAATAATCCATTATGTGTGGAATAGTAGGAATATTCAATGTTAAGGAACAGACTCCTGCATTGCGGCAGAAAGCATTATCCATGAGTAAGAAGATTCGCCATCGCGGACCTGACTGGAGTGGCATCTATTGTGGTGGACGGGCTGTCCTGACGCATGAGAGGTTGAGCATTGTCGATCCGGAAAGTGGCAGTCAGCCGTTGTTCTCACCTGACGGTCGCCAGGTTCTTGCCGTCAATGGTGAAATATATAATCATAAGGATTTGCGACGCCGTTTTTCCGGTAGGTATAAGTTCCAGACAGGAAGCGATTGTGAGGTAATCCTTGCTCTTTATAAGGAAAAAGGTGTGGCATTCCTTGAAGATTTGTCGGGCATCTTTGCCTTTGCGCTCTACGACATCGACACCGACAGCTTTCTCATTGCACGCGACCCTATAGGGGTGATACCGCTTTATATCGGCTATGACACTGACGGCACCGTTTGTGTGGCATCAGAGCTGAAGGCCCTGGCGGGACAGTG